>DASXAM010000062.1:0-25136 GCA_036404275.1 Allostellaceae bacterium | reverse complement strand
ACTGGAGAAAGGCGCACGCTGCGAAGCGACGAGTCCGCTGATCGGCTAAACCAGGGTGGAGGTCGGTGAGTCTGGTGCGCCGAATAGCGGACTAACCAGAAACAGGGATTCCGGCCTTGGCGAGGGCATCGCAGAAGAGGTCCGCGTGCGAACTGCCGCTGCCCGGATAGCGTCGCCGAAAGCTCATCACCGTCAGCCCGGGCTCGAGCTCCAGCAACCGGCGGGCCGCTGACCGGGCCTCATGCTCCCGACCGGCCAGCGCCAGCGCGATTACGAGCAGCCGATGCGCCGCCGTGTAGGTCCGGTTCTCCCGTAACGAGCGCAGAGCGTATTCGACCGCGCGTTCGTGCTGGCTATCGACGAGATACGCAATCGAGGCGTAGGCGTTATAGGCGTACATGAGAGGGTCATAGGGCGACAGCGCCATCGCCTTGTTGATCTCTTCAATGGCCCGAGGGCCATTGCCCATCCAGGCGTGCGCCGCTGCGCTCCACATCCAGGCCGGCGCGGCATTGGCGTTGATCCGCAGCGCCGCCTCGAAGCGGCGGAAGGCGAGATCGAAGTCCTTATAGAGATAGGACGCAACCTGCCCGTGAACGGCGAGCGCCATTGCTTCCATACTATTGCACTCGATGGCCGCGCGTGCGAAATGGTCGGCCTGCGCCGCGTCATGCGCCGGGTCGGGCGACCATCCCTGCCCGACGCGCAGCACATGCCAGTAAGCCCGCCAGGCAAGAGCGGCGGCATAGTGTGGCTCCTTCGCGAGCGCCGCGTCGAACAAAGCTTGCGACGTCTCGAACACCGCGCGCGAAGAGTTGTGCATATTCTCTTGCGCGCGCAGAAACAGCTCATAGGCCTCGAGGCTGTCAGGCCGCTTGACACGGATCCTGTTCAATTCGGCCGCATGGAGGTAGGGCGCGATCTTGCCGACGATCGTTTCGCACAAGCGGTCCTGAACCTCGAAGAGATCGGAAAAGCGCTCGTCGAACTTCGACAGCCACAGCGCAGCACCCTGCTGCGCATCGGTCAGCTCGATCGTCAAGCGCAAGCGATCTTCGAGGACCCGCAGGCTACCCGAGATGACATATCGGACCCCCAGTACGTTGCCGATCTCGCGCGGGTGGCGATCCTGGTTTCGAAAAGCCAATGTCGATAATCGGGAGATGACAAAAAAATTCGGGACACGAGACAACGCCTCGATCAGATCCTCGACCAACCCTTCGGCCACGAAGTGATGCGCCGAATCGTCGGTAAGGTTGCGAAAAGGCAGCACTGCGATCGAGAGCCCGTGCTTGGGGTCGTGCCCGGCCGGAGAAGTGGCAAAAAAGGCGGCGTCACCCTGTCTCTTGATCTCCCAGGTGACCGGAGAAGGCCGGGGCGACCCGGAATCCCATACCTCGCTCGGCGGCAATTCTGGCCCGTCGGGAGCCGCCGGAGTAGCGAGCTCGGGCGCTTCGACCCGTATGGCCTCGTAGACGGCGACGGTCTCCTTGGAAGGCGGCAGGTCGAGCATCCGCTCCAGCACCTGCCGGCAGCGCTCGAACTCGCGCACCGCCTGGGCGCGGTCCCCCATTTGGGCAAAGACCTTCATCAAACTTCGCACCGCGCCCTCATGCGTCGGTTCGAAGTCGATAAGTCTGCGCGCTGCAGCGGCACGCAATTCCGGTCGGGCGTTCTGTTCGGTTAGCCGCTCGAGCTCCGCCTCGAGTATTTTCCGTACACGATCCTCAAAGCGCGTTCGTTCGGCAACGAGCCACTGATCGAAGGAGGCGGTTATCCCGTCGAGATCTTCGAGGAGGCGTTCGCTGTAAGGCTGGACGAGATTGCCGCTGTCTACGGTCGCATCGGCCCCCGCCTCGAGGATTGCCAAGGCATCGACCCAGCATTTCCGTACATCGAGCTGAACGCTGTCGCGACCGATGTCAACGAGCCCGGGAACGTGACGGTTGACGATGCTGTTGAGCTCTGACAGCGATTGGCGCAAGCTCATCCGCGCTTGCGCATCGGCGGAGCGGTCCCATAGCAAGCCGATAAGACGACTGCGCGAGACGCGTTCTCCTTGCGCGAGGCACAGGCAGGCCAATAAGGCGCGTGTCTTGCGCCCACGCGGCAAAAAATCGGCACCGCCCGGTGCAATGGCCCGCATAGTGCCAACTAGATAGATTCTTGGTAACGCCCGCGGGACCCACCCGGCCGCATAGGCAGGAGCGGTGGATTCTTCGGCTTGCCTAAGATTCGATCTCACACCGCCCTTGCCACTTTCCGTGCATTGTGCCTCACAGCACAAGCTGCCACTCTCAGCGCCGCAGCGTGGGCGGCATTATAGACACCTCCGGACAGGCAAGCCACCCTTTGCGACCCGAACCAACTCGTTTCGGACGAAATCTCACCTCCGTTCGAACAGCTACTATCCTGAAAATACGCTGACGCGGACGGCACTACACTGCCGTCCGTCGACCAGCTCGATGACCCGTGGAACGGACGGCAATAGCGCCCCTCAGGCGTCGATGCCGAGCAATTTGGCGGCGGTGCCGCCGAGAATGGCGATCTTGTCGTCGTCGGAAAGGCCGGGGACCGACAGGATGTGGTCGACCGGCACCTTGTTCCAAGGGAACGGATAGTCGGTGCCGAGGATCACCTGGCCCACGCCGCTCTCGGCGATCAGGTGGCGCATCGCCTCCGGCGTGAACATAATCGTGTCGAAAAAGAGCTGGCCGTCCTTCAGGTATTGCGTCGGCTTTTTCTTTGGCAATGGGCCGACGCGGTCGGGGAAGGTCGTGCAGACCGCGTCCGAGCGCGCCGCATAGGACGGCAGAAAGCCGCCGCCATGCGCGGCGCAGATCTTGAGGCCGGGGAAGCGGTCGAGCGTCCCCTCGAAGATCAGGTGCGACAATGCGATTGTGGTTTCGAGCGGGTTGCCGATCGTGTTGGTCAGGAGCCCGCTGCCGTCGAGCCGGCCGCTGGCGGCAAGCTCGCGGCTGCCGGTCGGGTGCATAAAGATCAGGATGCCGAGCTCCTCGGCCTTGGCCCAGACCGGGTTGAATTTCGGGTTCGCCAATTCTTCGCCGGCCACACTGCCGCCGATCGACAGCCCGCGCAGACCAAGATGCTTGACCGCATGCTCGATCTGCTCGGCCGCGAGCTGCGGGTGCTGCAAGGCGGCAGTCGCAAAGGCGACAAAGCGGTCGGGGTTGCCGGCGCAGAATTCGGCGAGCTTTTCGTTCTGGATGCGGATCAGCTCGGCCGCGGCATCGTGCTCGGCGCGGTACCAAAAGGGGTTGATGCTGAGCGCCTCGACATCGACCCCTTCGGCATCCATCTCGGCGATGCGGTCGGAGAGGTTGGACCATAAGAGGCTCGGCGCTTCGAGCGGGTGGTTGATGATCGCCGCCGCTTCCGGAACGATCGTGTGGGCATGGATATCGACGGTCTTGACCCGCTTGCCGTTGACGACGACCTCGCGCCGCCGCCCAGGCTGAGCCCGCCCCGTCGTTCCGCTCGCGGCCGCAGCGGCATTCGTCATTGCGCAGCCGATAAAGGCCAGCCCGGCCAAGGCGCTCGTGACCAATTCCCCACCCATCGCCATCTCGTCCTCCGCATCCCCTATGATCTGTCGCGGCCGAGCCTACTACGCCGCCGCCAGCGCGCAAGGGATCGAATGCGGAGTACTCGATCGACGCGTTAATGTTGGGTGTCGCCTGCGGCGGTGCGTGGACGGCGTGCCGCCGCGACGGCCTGCTCGAATTCGCCCAAGGTCTCGCAGATGCGCAAATTGCAGCGCGGATCGCGCGCCGCCTCGGCCAACAGCGCCCGCTGATCGTAGCGCGCCTCGATGACGCAGCGATAGTTGAACGAGCTTTTCATCCCCCCGGTCGCGCTGAACGCGTCATAGCCATATTTGCCGTCGCGCTCCAAGAGCGGCCCGATATAGAGATCATTCTGCATCAGCATCCTCGCCAGATTGCCTCTGTCGCCAAGCTGAACGGGGATCGCCGCCTGCATGTTCCGCGCATTTCGGCAACGATAAGTAAACGAATGTCGTCATCGCGACCTTATCGTGTTAGCTCAGTATCGGTTGTGTAAGCGTTATTAATCCATGCTTCGGCGTGCTGTCGGCGCGCCGCGCTTGACCGAGGCGGTGCGATCGCCGAGGTTTGGACCATCATGGCTCTGCGGTTGATCGAGGGTGTCGGCGAATTGGCGCCGCGCTATCAGGGGTTCGTCCTCGATTTGTGGGGGGTCGTGCATGACGGGGTGGCACCGCTGCCAGGGGCGGTCGAATGCATGCGTACGCTCATCGCCGCCGGAAAGCGCGTTATCCTGCTGTCGAACGCGCCGCGCCGCGCCGAGGACGTAATTCGACGCATCGCGGCAATCGGCGTGCCGGAGGACGCCTATCACGCGGTCATGTCCTCTGGCGAGGAGGCGTGGCGGCATCTCCACGATCGCGAAGATCCATTTTACGCTTCACTCGGGCGGCGCTGCCTCCATATCGGCTCCGAGCGCGACCTCGAAATCCGCGATGGGCTTGCGCTCGACTACGTCGAGAGGGCCGAGGAAGCGGATTTCATCCTGAATACCGGGCCCGCCGGCTGGGACGACCGGATCGAGGATTACGCGCCGTTGCTGCGACGCGCTTTGGCGCGCGATCTGCCGATGGTCTGCGCCAACCCGGATCTCGTCGTCATGCACGGCGCGCGGTTGGCGCTGTGCGCCGGCGCCTTGGCGCAATGGTACGAGGAAGAGGGCGGGCGCGTGCGTTGGCACGGCAAGCCCTTCGCTACGGTCTACGATTCCTGCCTCGCCCGCCTAGGCATCGCCGATCGCTCGCGCCTGCTGGCTGTCGGCGACAGCCTGCGCACCGACATCATCGGCGCTGGCACTGCCGGGATCGACAGCCTGTTGATCGCCGGCGGCATTCACGCCGACGAGTTCGGCATGGGCCACGGGGCGCCCCCAGACCTCGACCGCATCGAAGCCGCGCTCGCCATGGTCCCGTTTCGTCCGGTCGCGGTGGCTCGCCGCTTTGTCTGGTGAGGGTGGGGCCGCCTGCGCGGCGGCGGTAAACGCCGATATGCTGGCTCGGACGGGACCCTTGTGGAAAAGTGCTATGGACAGGCCGCACGGGGGTCGGTTGCCGGCTGCAACGAGAGAGGGTCGGACTTGGCGAGTAGCCTCAGCATAACCGGGCTCGACGCCGGCTATGGGTCGGTGCGGGTGCTGGAGGGTGTCTCGCTCGCGGTGGCGGCGGGAGAAACGGTGGTGCTGCTCGGCACCAACGGCAATGGCAAGAGCACCTTGATGAAATGTGTCATGGGCATGCTGCGGCCAGGGGCAGGATCGATTATGGCGGACATCGACGGCGAGCAGGTCGATCTCGTCGGCCGCTCGACCGAGGCAATCGTCGATCTCGGCATCACCCTGGTCCCGGAAGGTCGGCGCCTGTTTCCGAAATTGACCGTCGAGGAGAATTTGCTCTTGGGGGCGTTCCGGGCAACGGCGCGCGCCGAGATCGGACACAACCTCGAATCTTCCTATGCGACGTTTCCGGTGCTGCGCGAGCGGCGGCGGCAACTCGCCGGCAGCATGAGCGGCGGCGAGCAGCAAATGCTGGCGCTGGCGCGCGCCCTGATGTCGGCGCCCAAGATCCTGCTGATCGATGAGCCGTCGGTCGGCCTCGCCCCGGTGCTGGTCAAGCGCACGATCGACAAGATCCAAGAGTTGAAGGAGCGCTTTCAGCTGACCGTGCTGATGGCGGAGCAGAACTTCAACCAGGCGGTGCGTATTGCCGATCGCGGGTACGTCATCGTCCACGGCCGCATCGCCTTCGTCGGCCAATCGGCCGAAGACCTAAACAACAACGAGCTCGTCCGCAAATTTTACCTTGGATTGTAGCTGCAAAGTGGTCGGCTTCCGGTTGGGCCCTGTTTCGGCAATCGGTCAGCTCGATGTCGGTGTCGGTGCGCCGGTGTCGGGCAGGTCGCCTTCCAGATCGGCCAGGACGCGCCGCTTTTCGAGCAGCGCATCGACAAAATACTTCGCCGCCCAGTTCGGCAGGGCGCCCGCTATGTAGGCGCCGCTGACCGGGTCGGAGCCCGGGATGCCGCCGTGCAGACCGGGGTTGCGGTTGCCGATCGGCTGTGCCGACTTGACCAGGTCGATCGCCTTCAGCGCGGCGTTGACGAGGCGCAGGTTGCGCGAAAGGCGGTGCAGGCGAAACCAGATCAGCGCCATCTGGCAGTTGCCCGTCAGACAGGCGTAGCGGCTGCGGCCTTCCCAATCGCCGCCGATCAGGCCCGGCAGAAAAGTGGACTGCTCGAGGCGCTGGGCCAATCGCTCGGCGGCGGCGGTCGCGGCGGCGATGCCGGGCTTGTGCCCCAGAATTTCGGCGGTCTGCAAGATCCCCGCGATCGTATAAGCGATCGTGTGGGTAAAAGCCTCGTCGGCGCGATGCTGCTGGTCGTCAAACCCGGCGAGCGCGATCCAGTCATTGGGCCGGCGATGGCCGAGGGTCCAGTCGAGATGCCGGCGGGCCGCCGCCAAGGCGGCCTCGTTTCCGGCATAAACGCCCCATTCGGCAAGGCGACAGGTCAAATACATCGGATAGGTGCAGGTGCAGTCGTTGTAGCTGTAACGGCGAAACGCGCCGTCCGGGTCTTGCACGTCGAGCAGCCACCCGGCCGCGCGCTCGGCCGCGCGACGCACCGCCTCGTCGCCCGTTTTGCGGTGCCACGCGATCAGCCCGTGCAGAATCTGCGCTGTGTCGAATGGCGCCGGAACCGTGCGATTTAGCGCGATTTCGAAGCCCGGGTAGCCGCCCTCCGGCAACTGCACAGACAGCAAAAAGCGAACCGCGCGTTCCGCGCGGTGTCGGAAGCCGGCTTCCGGAAACGCCGTGTCGAGAGCGAGAAAGGTCGGCACGATATAGCCGGTGGTCTCGGGGTAGGAGGAGGTCCAGCCGCGGTCCAGCCGATAGCGGCCGGCAACGCCGCCGTCCGATTGCGAATCCTGCGCCGCCGCCAACCACTGCGCCGCCGCGTGCAGGTGATCGGCGTCGGAGATGCCGCGCCGTGCATTGCGATTTCGATCAAAGTATTGCTGCAACAGAAAGCTCGGATGCCCCGCCGCCCAGGCGCGATAACGTACGGCACGCTTCAGTTCCACCAGCATCTAGCCGCTGATCTCTGGATTGGTCACCCACCTATCAAAACAGACCGGTCCCGACCTGTCGAGGGTATTACCCAGCGCCATAAAAGATGACAGGTATTATCTCCGAGATTTCAGGATCGCGTGCTCCAATGGCGGCGGTCCTCAAGTAACCGCGCGCCCACCTTCGGTCGAATTCGCGTCGGCAACCACATAGCGCATCGGCAAAACAAAGACGCCAGCCGCAAATTTATCCGGGTTGTGAGAGCGCCCAAGCTTGCGCTAAGCTTAGAGCAAGGTCCGCCATAAGGGCCAATAGGAGGAGGGAGGAACAATGGCCGAATCCGCCGATCGCCGGGTTTCTGCAGCCGGCTTGACCCGCCGGGAAATGATGGCGCTGACGGCGCTCGGGCTTGCCGCAGAGATACCGGGGATGGCCCGCGCCGCGGCGCCGCAGGGGCAGCTGAGCTGGGGTATCCACGTCTCGCTGGCGCCGACCTGGTTCGACCCGGCCGAGACGCCGGGGATCATCACTCCTTTTATGGTGCTTTACGCCTTGCACGACGCGGTCGTAAAGCCGATGCCCGGACAGAAGCTGGCACCCAGCCTCGCCCAATCCTACACGGCAGCGGAGGACGGGCTCAGCTACGAGTTCGTGCTGCGCGACGGCATCAAGTTCCACAATGGCGAGCCGGTCACCGCCGAGGATGTCAAATATTCGTTCGAGCGCTACAAGGGCGCCTCGCACGATCTGCTGAAAGGCCGGGTGGCGGCGATCGAGACCCCCGACGAAAAGCATGTGCGCTTCCGGCTCAAGACGCCGTGGACCGATTTTCTGACGTTCTATGCGACCGCCACCGGTGCCGGCTGGATCGTGCCCAAGAAATATGTCGAGAAAGTCGGACCGGACGGTTTCAAAAAGGCGCCGGTCGGTGCCGGGCCCTACAAATTCGTCTCGTTCACCCCCGGCGTCGAGATGGTGCTGGAAGCGTTCGAGGGGTATTGGCGCAAGACGCCGAGCGTCAAACGTATTGTCTTCAAGGTGATTCCCGAGGAAACCACCCGGCTCGCGGCATTGCAGCGCGGCGAGGTCGATATCGTCTATTCGATCCGCGGCGAACTGGCCGAGCAATTGCGCAAGACGCCGGGACTGACCTTGAAGCCGGTGATCCCGCCGGCGCCGTTCTGGATCTATTTTGCCGACCAGTGGGACGCGAAATCGCCGTGGCATGATCTGCGCGTGCGCCAGGCGGCGAACCTCGCCCTCGACCGCAAGGCGATCAACGACGCGATCACGCTCGGCTATTCCAAGATTACCGACAGCCTGATCCCGTTCAGCTTCGATTATTACTGGCAGCCGCCGCCGGCCGTGTACGATCCGAAAAAGGCCAAGGAGCTGCTGGCCCAGGCCGGCTTTCCAAACGGTTTCAATGCGGGCGAGTTTTTCTGCGACTCGTCCTATTCGAATGTCGCCGAAGCCGCTCTCGACAACCTTCAGGCGGCTGGGTTCCGAACCAAATTGCGCCCGCTCGAACGCGCCGCCTTTGTCGAGGGCTGGGCCAACAAGCGGTTCAAGGACCTGATCCTGTGCGGTAGCGGCGCCTTCGGCAACGCCGCTACCCGGCTCGCCGCCTTTATCGTCAAGGGCGGCGCTTATGCCTATGGCAGCTATCCCGACATCGACGTGCTTTTTCACGAGCAGGAAAGCGTGCTCGACAACAAAAAGCGTGCGGCGCTGCTCGAAAAGGCGCAACGGCTCGTCTACGAAAAATCGATTTCGGCGCCGGTTTGGCAGCTCGCCTTTATCAATGGGGTGGGGCCCAGGGTCGGACAATCCGGGTTTGGGCTGATCGCCGATTTCGCCTACACCGCACCGTTCGAGGACATCACGATCAAAGGCGCCTGACCCCGGCCGCCGCCGGGTCGGGCAAAACGCAAAAATATCAAGGCCCCGAAATCGAGGGCCGCAACATGGGAGGAAATGATGCGCTCTGTCGAAGGAGGCGTGGCGCTTTGGCCACATGGCAACGTTCATGGTTTGACCCGGCGCGATGTCTTTGGCGCCGCGGCCTTTGCTCTCGCCGCCGGCGCGCCGGGCTTGGCCCGCGCCGCCGCACCCTCCGGGCAATTGAACTGGGGTGTGCATGTCTCGCTCGCCCCGAGCTGGTTCGACCCGGCCGAGACGCAGGGGGTCATCACCCCCTTTATGGTGCTCTACGCCTTGCACGACGCAATGGTGAAACCGATGCCGCAAAGCCCGGCGGCGCCGAGCCTCGCCGAATCCTGGTCGGCCTCGGAGGATGGGCTCAGCTACGAGTTCACGTTGCGCAAGGGGGCGTTGTTCCACAACGGCGACACCGTCACCGCCGAGGACGTCAAATATTCGTTCGCGCGCTACAAGGGCACCTCGCACCGGCTGATGCACGACCGGGTGGCGGCGATCGACACCCCGGATGCAAGGCATGTGCGCTTTACGTTGAAAAAGCCGTGGGCCGATTTCCTGACTTTTTACGCGAGCGCCACCGGCGCTGGCTGGATCGTGCCGAAAAAATACGCCGAAAAGGTCGGCCCCGACGGCTTCAAGCGGGCGCCGGTCGGCGCCGGCCCCTACAAATTCGTGTCGTTCAACCCGGGCGTCGAATTGGTGCTCGAAGCATTCGAGGGCTATTGGCGCAAGACGCCGAGCGTCAAACGGATCGTGCTCCGGTGCATTCCGGAGGAGACGACCCGACTCGCGGCATTGCAACGCGGCGAGATCGATCTTGTCTATTCGGTGCGCGGGCCGCTGGCCGACGAGTTGCGCAAGACGCCGGGCCTCACCTTGAAACCTGTCGTGCCGAACGGCGCGCAATGGCTCGAATTTCCCGATCAGTGGGACGCGAAATCGCCGTGGCACGACGAGCGGGTGCGGCAGGCCGCCAATCTCGCAATCGACCGCAAGGGGATGAACGAGGCGATCACCTTGGGCTATTCCAAGATCACCGGCAGCATCATCCCGCAGACCTTCGATTTTTACTGGAAGCCGCCGGCGCCGGCCTACGACCCCGCAAAGGCCAAGGAATTGATGGCGGCGGCCGGGTATGCCCAAGGCTTCGACGCCGGGCAGTATTATTGCGACGCGGCCTATGCCAATGTCGGCGAGGCGATCGTCGACACCTTTCAGTCGGTTGGCATCCGCGCCAAATTGCGCCCACTCGAGCGCGCCGCGTTTTTCGAAGGGCATGCCGGCAAGAAGTTCCACGGCATCATCCAGGTCGGCAGCGGCGCCTTCGGCAATGCCGCGACCCGGCTCGAAGCCTTTGTCGTCAAAGGCGGCACCTATGTCACCGGCAGCTTTCCCGACATCGATGCGCTGTTCAAAGAGCAGGCGGTCGAGCTCGACCATCGGAAGCGCGAGGCGATCCTGCAAAAGATGCAGCAACTGGTGACGGCGCGCGCGATCTTTGCCCCGATCTGGCAGTTGGGCTTTATCAACGGAGTGGGCCCGCGCGTCGGCGAGTCCGGGTTCGGACTGATCCCCGGCTTTGCTTACACCGCACCCTACGAGGACATCACGATCAAAAGCGCCTAGCGGCGGGTGACGCCGCCAAACGACACGCAAAAAAGGAGAGGACGATGCGCTTGACGGAGGATCGCAAGGACATTACCGGGCCGACGCGCCGCGAGCTGATGGCGCTCGCGGCGCTCGGCCTCGCCGGCGGAGCGCCGCGTCTCGCTCGCGCTGCGGCGCCGCAGGGCCAGCTGACCTGGGCCGCCCATATTTCGCTGGCGCCGACCTGGTTCGACCCGGCCGAGACCTCGGGGATCATCACGCCCTTTATGGTGCTCTATGCGCTGCACGACGCGATGGTCAAGCCGATGCCGGGCAAGCTGCTCGCGCCGAGCCTCGCCGAAAGCTGGTCCGCCGCCGAGGACGGGCTGAGCTACGATTTCACATTGCGTCGGGGGGTGGTCTTTCACAACGGCGATCCGGTCACGGCGGAAGATGTCAAATTCTCGTTCGAGCGCTACAAGGGCGCCGCCAACACGACGCTCAAAGCGCGCATCGCGGCGATCGACATCCCCGACCCGCAGCATGTCCGCTTTCGGCTGAAGGAGCCGTGGCCGGATTTTCTGACCTTTTACGGCAGCGCTACCGGCGCCGGCTGGGTCGTGCCGAAACGCTATGTCGAAAAGGTCGGGCCGGACGGCTTCAAAAAGGCGCCAATCGGCGCCGGCCCGTACAAATTCGTCTCGTTCAATCCCGGCGTCGAATTGGCGATGGAGGCCTCCGAGCATTACTGGCGCAAGACGCCGAGCGTGAAGCGCATCGTCATCAAGAGCATCCCCGACGGCACGACCCGGATGGCCGCGCTGAAACGCGGCGAGGTCGACGGCATGTATTGGGTCAGCGGCGAGCTGGCCGAGGAGCTGAAGCGCACCCCCGGCCTCTCGCTTGCGGCGGCGCACACCGCACCCTTCTGGGTCTACTTCCCAGAGCAGTGGGACCCGCAATCGCCCTGGCACGATCTTCGGGCGCGGCAGGCGCTCAACGTTGCGATTGACCGCAAGACCATCAACCAGGCAATCACCCTGGGCTATTCGAAGCTGACCAACAACGCGTTTGTCCCGCCGCATTTCGAATTCTACTGGCAGCCACCGCCACCGGTTTACGATGCCGCCAACGCCAAGGCGCTGCTGGCGGCGGCCGGGCATCCGAACGGGATCGATGCCGGCCCGTTCTATTGCGACGCCGCCTTTGCCAATGTCGGCGAGGCGATCGTCAACTATCTGCGCGAGGCCGGCATCCGCGCCGATTTGCGGCCGATCGAGCGGGCCGCCTTCTACTCCGGCTATTCGGGCAAGAAATTCAAGGGCCTGATCATGGCCGGCAGCGCCGCCTTCGGCAACGCCGCGACCCGGATGGAAGCCTTTGCCGTCAAGGGCGGCGTCTACGCCTACGGCAGCTATCCCGACATCGACGCGCTGTTCAAGGAGCAGGCGGCCGAGCTCGACCACAAAAAGCGCACCGCACTGCTCGACAAGATCCAAGAGCTTGTGCATGAGCGGGTGATCGCGGCGCCGATCTGGCAATTGGCCGGGCTTTCCGGCGTCGGCCCGCGGGTCGGCAATTCCGGCATCGGGTCGATCGGCGGCGACCCCTGGACCTCGCCCTACGAGGACATCACGCTGAAGGGCGCCTGACGCAGGGGGTGCGCGGCACCTCACAACCCGACAAGAAACACAAAGGGAGGAAGATCATGCACCCGGAGGACGATCGTCCGCGCAACGCGGTGCCGACTCGGCGCGATGTTCTGGCGGCTGCCGCGCTCGGCGTCACTGTCGGCGCACCGGGCTTCGCCCACGCCGCGGCGCCGGCGGACCAGCTGAATTGGGCGATCCACGTCTCGCTGGCGCCGACCTGGTTCGACCCGGCCGACACGCAGGGGATCATCACCCCGTTTATGGTGCTCTATGCCTTGCACGACGCGGTGGTGAAGCCGATGCCGGGGCAACCGATGGCGCCATGCCTTGCCCAGTCCTGGACCGCTTCGGAAGACGGTCTGACCCATGAGTTCGTATTGCGCGGCAACGCCAAGTTCCACAATGGCGAGCCGGTCACGGCGGACGATGTCAAATTTTCGTTCGAGCGCTATCGCGGCGCCTCGCACGAGCTGATCAAAAGCCGGGTGGCGGCGGTCGAAACGCCCGATGCGCAGCACGTGCGCTTCCGGCTCAAAACGCCGTGGCCCGATTTTCTAACCTTTTATGCGACGGCGAGCGGTGCCGGCTGGGTCGTGCCGAAGAAATATGTCGAGCAGGTCGGCGATGCCGGTTTCAAAAAGACCCCGATCGGCGCCGGCCCCTACAAATTCGTCTCGTTTACACCCGGCGTCGAGCTGGTTTTGGAGGCTTTCGACCAGTATTGGCGCAAAAAGCCGAGCGTCAAGCGCCTGGTGTTCAAGGTGATCCCCGATGAGACGACGCGGCTCGCCGCCCTTCAGCGCGGCGAAGTTGACATCTGCTATTCGATCCGCGGCGAGCTCGCCGACCGGCTGCGCAAGACTCCCGGCCTGACCCTGAAGCCGGTGATCCCGCAAGGTCCGTGGTGGCTTTATTTCGCGGACCAGTTCGACCCGAAATCGCCGTGGCATGATCCGCGCGTGCGGCGCGCCGCCAGCCTGGCGATCGACCGCAAGGGCATCAACGAGGCGATCACGCTCGGCTACTCCAAGATCACCGGCAGCATCATTCCCTATACGTTCGAATTTTTCTGGCAGCCGCCGGCGCCGGTCTACGACCCGCAAAAGGCAAAGCAGCTGTTGGCCGAAGCCGGCCATGCCGGCGGCTTCGACGCCGGCGAGCATTATGTCGACTCGTCCTATGCCAATTTCGGCGAGGCGGTGCTCGACAATCTGTTGGCGGTGGGCATCCGCGCAAAATTGCGGCCGCTCGAACGCGCGGCTTTTTTCGAAGGATACTCCAACCGCAAGTTTCGCGGCATCGTCCAGGCGGCGAGCGCCGCCTTTGGCAACGCGGCCACGCGCCTGGCGGCCTTTGCCGTCAAGGGCGGCCCCTACGCCTATGGCGACTATCCCGAGCTCGATGCGCTCTACGCCCGCCAGGCGGCCGAGCTCGACCGCAAAAAGCGCGCCGACATTTTGGCCCAGATGCAGCAGCTGATCGACCGTGACACGGTCTACGCGCCGCTGTTGCAGCTCGCTTTCATCAATGGTGTCGGCCCGCGCGTCGGCGAGTCGGGGTTTGGCCTGATCCCCGGCTTCGCCTACACCGCCCCGTTCGAGGACATCACGATCGAGGGCGCGTAACGGCCGCCGCGTTCGCGGCTCGGTGCGCGCGGAGATTGACTGAGACAAATCCGCGAGGCTTCTCTACAGTGCGGTGGGCTACCGCATTGTAAGGATGTTGTAAGGAGCGGAGGATGGTCTCGGGTCATCGGCAAAACAACCGGATCGCAGGCGGCGCCAACGGACTGACCCGGCGCGATATGATGGCTTTCACCGCGGCCGGTCTCGCCGCCGGCGCGGCCGGACCTGCCATGGCGGCGGCGCCGGCGGGACAATTGACCTGGGCGGTGCATGTCTCGCTCGCCCCGGCCTGGTTCGACCCGGCCGAGACCCAGGGGATCATCACCCCGTTCATGGTGCTCTATGCGTTGCACGACGCGATGGTCAAGCCGATGCCCGGCAAATCGCAGGCGCCGTGCCTCGCCGAATCCTGGACCGCTGCGGAAGACGGCCTGACCTATGAATTTGTGATCCGCGACGGGGTCAAGTTTCACAACGGCGATCCGGTCACCGCCGAGGACGTCAAATTCTCGTTCGAGCGCTACAAGGGGGCGGCCCACGATTTGATGAAAAAGAACGTGGCGGTGATCGAGACCCCCGACGCGCGCCATGTCCGTTTCAAGCTGAAGGCGCCGTGGCCCGACTTTTTGATGTTTTATTCGAACGCCAGCGGCTCGGGCTGGATCGTGCCGAAGAAATATGTCGAGAAGGTCGGCGACGACGGCTTCAAGCGGGCGCCAATCGGCGCCGGCCCCTACAAATTCGTCTCGTTCACGCCGGGGGTCGAGCTGGTGCTCGAAGCCTTCGACGGCTACTGGCGCAAGACCCCGTCGGTCAAGCGGCTGGTCATGAAGGTGATCCCGGACGAGGCGACGCGGCTTGCGGCATTGAAGCGCGGCGAGGTCGATATCGCCTATTCGATCCGCGGCGAATTGGCCGAGGAATTGCGCAAGACCAAAGGGTTGAGCCTGAAGCCGGTGGTGCTGCAGGCGCCGAACTGGCTCTATTTCCCCGAGCAGTGGGACCCGAAATCGCCGTGGCACGATCTGCGCGTGCGCCAGGCGGCCAACCTCGCGATTGACCGCGAGGGGATGAGCCAAGCCTTGTTCCTCGGCTTTTGCAAGATCACCGACAGCATCATCCCCTACACGTTCGACTATTACTGGCAGCCGCCGGCCGCGGTTTACGACCCGGCAAAAGCGAAAAAGCTGCTCGCCGATGCCGGTTATCCGAACGGCTTCGACGCCGGGTTCATGTATTGCGACAGCTCCTATGGCAACATGGCCGAGGTATCGATCGACAACTTCCAGCAGATCGGCATTCGAGTGAAAATGCAGCCGATCGAGCGTGCCGGGTTCTTCGCCGGCTACACCAGCGGAAAGTATACGAAAGGCATCATCCAGGGAGCGAGCGGCGCCTTTGGCAATGCTGCGACCCGGCTCGCCTCGTTTGTCGTCAAGGGTGGCGCCTACGCTTATGGCAGCTATCCCGACATCGACGCGCTCTACCCGCAGCAGGCCGACGAGATCGACCCGAAGAAGCGAGCGGCGATCTTGACCAAGATGCAGCAGCTCGTCTACGACAAGGCAATCTACGCGCCGATCTGGCAGCTCGGCTTTTTGAACGGGGTCGGACCCAGGGTCGGCGTGTCGGCGTTCGGGCTGATCCCGGGTTTTGCCTACACCGCTCCCTTCGAGGACATCACGATCAAGGGCGCGTAGTCATACCCGGCGCTCACCGATCCGTGATCGCGGGAGATTGGCCGAGACAATCCCCGCGGCGCCCACTAGATTATCGGTAAGACTCTGTAAGAGAGCTGCTAAGGAGGAAGCGGATGGGCGCGGTCGCCGGCAACGATAACAAGAACGTGAGCGACGGCAACGCGGCGGGATTGACCCGGCGCGAGATGCTGGCATTGGCCGCCCTGGGCATCGCCGCCGGCAAGGCCGGATCGGCCGCAGCCGCCGCAGCGCCGGCCGGCCAGCTCAATTGGGGCATCCACGTCTCGCTGTCGCCGACCTGGTTCGACCCGGCCGAGACGCAGGGCGTCATCACCCCGTTTATGGTGCTCTACGCGCTGCACGACGCGCTGGTAAAGCCGATGCCGGGGAAGCTTAAGGCCAACTCGCTCGCCGAATCCTGGTCGGCCGCTGAGGACGGGCTCGGCTACGATTTTGTGCTGCGCAAGGATGCGAAATTTCACAACGGCGAGCCGGTCACCGCCGAGGACGTCAAATTCTCGTTCGAGCGCTATCGCGGCGCCTCGCACGATCTTTTGAAATCGCGGGTGGCGGCGATCGAGACCCCCGATCCGCAGCATGTGCGCTTTCGGCTGAAGGCGCCTTGGCCCGATTTCATGACGTTTTACGGGACCGCCAGCGGCGCCAGCTGGGTGGTGCCAAAAAAATATGTCGAGAAAGTTGGCGACGACGGCTTCAAAAAGGCCCCGATCGGCGCCGGTCCCTACAAGTTCGTCTCGTTCAACCCCGGGGTCGAGCTAGTGCTCGAGGCCTTCGAGGGCTATTGGCGCAAGACCCCGGCGGTCAAGCGCATCGTCATGAAGGTGATCCCCGACGAGACGACGAGGCTCGCGGCACTAAAGCGCGGCGAGATCGACATCGCCTATTCGATCCGCGGTGAGTTGGCCGAGGAGATGCGGCGCACCCCGGGGCTGACGCTGAAGCCGGTCGTCTTGCAAGCCTCGAACTGGGTCTATTTTCCCGACCAGTGGAACCCGAAGTCGCCGTGGCACGATCTGCGGGTGCGGCAGGCGGCCAATCTGGCGCTCGACCGCGACGGCATGAACAAGGCGCTGTTTCTCGGCTATTGCAAAATCAACAACAGCATCATCCCCGACAGCTTCGACTATTACTGGCAGCCGCCGCCGGCCGTCTACGATCCGGTCAAGGCCCAGAAATTGTTGGCCGAGGCGGGGCATCCCAACGGCTTCGACGGCGGGCTCTTCTACTGCGACAGCTCCTACGCGAACATGGGCGAGGCGATCATCGACGGGCTGCAGCAGATCGGCATCCGCTGCCACCTGCAGCCAATCGAGCGCGCCGGTTTTCTCGCCAGCTATGCCGGGAAGAAATTCAGTCACGGTATTCTGCGTGGCGCCAGCGGCGCCTTTGGCGATGCGACGACACGGCTTGCCGCGTTTGTCGCCAAAGGCGGCCCCTATGTCTATGGCAGCTATCCCGATATCGACGAGCTGTTTGCCAAGCAGGCGGGCGAGCTCGACCCGAAAAAGCGCACTCAAATGCTCGTCGAGATCCAAAAGCTCGTCTACGACAAGGCAATCTATGCGCCGGTCTGGCTGTTGGGCTTTCTCAACGGCGTCGGGCCGCGGGTCGGCGAATCCGGCTTCGGGCTGATTCCGGGTTTTGCCTACACCGCTCCCTTCGAGGACATCACGATAAAAGGCACGTAGCAGTGCTGGAGGAGGGGAGATGAACGGCTGGGAGCACGGAGCGAGATGAAGCAGTATATCGGGCGGCGGGTTGCCTATTCGATCCTGTCGCTGTTCCTGTTGTCATTGACGATCTTCTTTTTTGTGCGGGTGACCGGCGACCCGGCCTCGCTCCTGGTCGAGCCCGGCGCCAGCGAGGCCGACATCGCCGCGATCCACCACCAGTTCGGCCTCGACCGGCCGCTCTGGGTGCAATACTGGATCTTCATGACCAGCCTGTTTCATGGCGATCTTGGCCAGTCCTTTTATTACCGCACGCCGGTGATGGGGCTGTACTTGTCGCGGCTGCCGAATTCGCTGATGCTGGCGGCGGTGGCGATGACCTTCTCGCTGGTGATCGGCATCCCGTCGGGCATCATCGCCGCGGTCCGGGTCGGCCGGTTCTGGGACAGCGTCGGCAAATTGTTTGCGCTCCTCGGGCTCTCGATGCCGGCGTTCTGGATCGGGCTGTTGATGATCCTCTTCTTCTCGGTCTATCTGCGCTGGCTGCCCTCCTCCGGTGCCGGGAGCCCTGCCCATCTGGTCATGCCGGCCTTTGCGTTGGGCTGGTATTTCGCCGCGACCCATATGCGGCTGACCCGCTCCTCGATGCTCGAAGTGTTGGGCTCGGAATACGTCAAGCTCGCGCGCATCAAAGGATTGCCGCAATCTCTCGTTATCGCCAAGCACGCGTTCAAGAACGCGCTGATCCCGGTGTTGACCTTGGCCGGGGTCAACCTGGTGATCATGGTGAACGTTGCGGTGGTGGTCGAAACCGTCTTCGCCTGGCCCGGCATCGGACGCCTGCTCTATGAGGGCATCACCTTTCGCGACTTCCCGGTCGTGCAAGGGGTGGTGCTGATGGGAGGCGCGATGATCATCGCCGTCAATCTCCTGGTCGATATCTGCTACGCCGTGATTGACCCCCGCATCCGATTGGGGAGCTGACCCGCCATGACCGTAACCTCGCCCGTCGATACCGTCGCCCTCGACATCGGGCGGCCGTCGCGCTTTGCTTTTATGCGGCGGGCCGACTTCCCGCTGGTGCCGAGCATCATCTTTGCCGCGATCGCGCTGGTCGCGATCTTTGCCAACCAGCTGGCACCGCACAATCCGGAAATCGGCAGCCTCGCCGCACGGTTCAAACCGCCCTTCTGGGAGGCCGGCGGCAGCGCCCAGTACCTGCTCGGCACCGACCAGCTCGGCCGCGACGTGCTCTCGCGGCTGATCTTCGGGGCGCGCGTCTCGATGGTGGTCGGCTTTACCGCGGTGATTTTTGCCGGTGTGCTCGGCACCGCGCTCGGCATCATCTCCGGCTATCTGGGCGGCTGGGTGGACCAAGTCGTGATGCGCATCACCGACACTTGGCTCGCTTTGCCGGCATTGACCTTCGCGATCTTTCTCGCGGCGATCGTCGGCCCCAGCATGTGGAACATCGTGATCATCCTCGGCGCGGTCTACTGGACCCGCTACGCCCGGATCATCCGCGCCGAGGTGCTCTCGCTCAAAGAACGAGAGTTCGTGCGGCTGGCGATTGTCGCCGGCTGCTCGAAGCCGACGATCATGCTGCGCCACATCCTGCCCAATGTGCTCAATTCGGCGATCGTGCTCGGCACCCTGATGCTCGGCGTCGTGATCATCGCCGAGGCGTCGCTGTCTTTCCTCGGTGTCGGCGTGCCGCCGCCGCAGCCGGCCTGGGGGCTGATGCTTTCCGACGGCAAGCAGGGGCTGATGGTCGGCTATTGGTGGCTGACCGTGTTTCCCGGCTGCTGCATCATGCTGATGGTGCTGTCGGCCAACCTTCTCGGTGATTGGCTCCGTGTCAAGCTCGACCCCCAGCTCCGTCAGCTATGAGGCGATCGGGCAGAAGGCGCCGGCAACAGCCGGCCCGCTGCTCGAGCTCAAGAGCCTCTCGACGCATTATGTCTCGGCGGCGGGCACGCGCGTCGTGCGCGCGGTCGACGAGGTGTCGCTGTCGATCAAGGCCGGCGAGACGCTCGGCATCGTCGGTGAATCGGGCTCGGGAAAGAGCACGCTGGCGTTGACGATCCTGCGCATCCTGCCGCCGGCGGCAAAGATTGTCGGCGGGCAGATGTTGTTCGAGGGCGAGGACCTTCTCAAAAAATCCGACGAGGAGATGCGCCGGGTGCGTGGCAAAAGGATCGCGATGATCCTGCAGGATCCGATGGCCTCGCTGAACCCGCTGTTCACGATCGGCGACCAGGTCGGGGAGCCGATCCGGGTGCATGAGGGCGCCTCGCGCGCCACCGCCTGGAGCCGGGCGCGTGAGCTTTTGAAGTCGGTGCGCATCCCGTCGCCCGAGACCAGGGTCACGCAATACCCGCACGAAATGTCCGGCGGAATGCGTCAGCGCATCGTCGGCGCGATCGGCATCTCGTGCGAGCCGCGCTTGTTGATCGCCGACGAGCCGACGACCAGTCTCGACTTGACGATCCAGGCGCAATACCTGGCGTTGCTGCGTGATTTGCAGCGGGCGCACGGCCTCGCCCTGATCTTCATCACCCACAACCTCGGCATCGTCGCCAAGATGTGCGACCAACTCGCCGTCATGTATGCCGGGCGCGTGGTCGAATCGGGCCCGGTGTCGCAAATTTTCAACCGGCCGATCCACCCCTACACCGAGGCATTGCTCAACTCGATCCCGCGGATGAGCGACAGCCGCCAGCGTCTGACCGCTATCGACGGCCAGCCGCCCGATCTGTCGGCATTGCCGCCGGGCTGCTCGTTCGCCCCGCGCTGCACCTTGGCCTTCGACCGCTGCCGCGCGGAGACGCCGCCCGAATTCACCCCGGAGACGGCCCGCACCGCGCGCTGCTGGCTCGCCGCCTCGCGCGCTGGAAGCGACGACACCGCTCGCCTCACGCTGGGGAACGGAGCGCGTTGATGGCGGCAGTGCTCGAGGCGGTCGCGGTCAGCAAGCATTTCCGTGCCAAGCAGGGGCTCTTTGGCGGCGACCGCGGCGTCGTGCGCGCCGTCGACCGGGTATCGTTTGCGATCGAGCCGGGACGCACGCTCGGGGTCGTCGGCGAAAGCGGCTGCGGCAAGACGACGACCGCCAAGCTCGTGCTCGGTCTCGAAGAGCCGACCGACGGCAGCATCCGCTTTGATGGCCGCGATCTGCAGGAGCTCGACGCCGGCGGCCGCCGCCAATACCGCAAATCGGTCCAGGCGGTGTTTCAGGACCCTTACGCCTCGCTCAATCCCCGGATGCGGGTCTCGGCGATCATCGCCGAGCCGCTCGTCACCAACGAGCGCTTGGCGTCCGGCGGGGCGCGCCGCCGCGTCCTCGAATTGCTCGACCTCGTCGGCTTGCCGCACCGTGCGGCCGACCTTTTCCCGCACGAATTTTCGGGCGGCCAGCGCCAGCGCATCGCGATCGCCCGGGCGCTCGCCTTGTCGCCCAAGCTCGTCGTGCTCGACGAGCCGGTGTCGGCGCTCGATGTGTCGATCCGCGCGCAAATCCTGAACCTGCTGCGCGATTTGCAGAGCGAGCTCGGGCTTTCCTACCTCTTCATCGCCCACGACCTCGCCGCCGTCGCCCATATGAGCCACACGATCGTGGTCATGTATCTGGGCCGGATCGTCGAAAGCGGCGACGCGCAAACCATCGCCCGCGCGCCAAAGCACCCCTATACCGAGGCCCTCTTTTCGGCGGCCTTGCCGAGCCATCCCGACGAGCGGCGCGAGGAGATCATCCTGTCGGGCGAGGTGCCGAGCCCGCTAAACCCGCCGTCCGGCTGCCGGTTTCATCCGCGCTGCCCGCATGCGATGGCGCGCTGCTCGCGCGACGAGCCGGTGCTGGCGCCGGTCGAAGGACGCCTCGTCGCCTGCCATCTCTACGACACTGCCGCTCAACCGGTCCCGGCGTTCAACGGCGCCGACCGCCGCGTCGGGTGATCCGCCCGGCTTTTGCGGGAGCGTCGAGCTGGACAGCCGCGACAAGCCGCTGGAGAGGACAGCCATGCCGACATTCCGCCCGAGCCCCGATCTCGACATGCATTACGAGGTCGATGATTTCACCGACCCGTGGCGGACGCCGAAGACGGTGCTGATGCTGCACGGTAACGCCGAGAGCGGGCTCGCCTGGTACGGCTGGGTCCCGAGCGTGGCGCGGCATTACCGGGTGGTGCGTCCCGACATGCGCGGGTTTGGGCGGTCGACCCCCGTGCCGCGCGATTTTCCGTGGACGCTCGACGTCGTCATCGATGATTTCGTGCGGCTGATCGACCATCTCGGCATCGACCGGATTCACCTGGTCGGCGCCAAGATCGGCGGCACCGTCGCCCGCGCCTTTGCCGCGCGGCGGCCCGAGCGGGTCATGACCTTGACCGTCGTCGGCACGCCACCGCCGCTGCGCGCCGGTGCCGCCGAGCGCGTTCCCGAATTGAATGCCGCGTTCGAGCGCGACGGGGTCGAGCCTTGGGCGCGCCGGACCATGGCCGGTCGCCTCGGCAGCGATTTTCCGCCCGAGGGCGTCGAGTGGTGGATCCGCTTTATGGCGCGCACCGCGGTCGCGACCCAGATCGGTTTTATGAAGACGATCGCCTGCGCCGATATCCGCGCCGACGTGCCGAAGATCCGCTGCCCGACCCTGGTCATCACCACCGACGCGAGCGGTCTCGCCTCGGTCGACGAAACCCGCGCCTGGCAGCAGCAGATCGCGAATTCGCAGCTCCTGGTCCTGCCCGGCAACTCCTACCATGTGGCGGCAAGCCACGCCGCGCGCTGCGCCGAGGCAACCCTCGACTTTATCAGGCGCTGCGACGGCAGCTGACGAGGCTACCGGCGCACCTTGCGCTCGGCGATGCGGGTTGCGGTGGCGGGGTCGTTGCGGTCCTCGCGCCAGGTCGGATGATTGAAGTGAATGACGAAGTCGCCGTTGTACGAGACCGCGGCTTCGTCGAAAACCATTCGGCCGATGCGCGTCCAATTGGCGAATGTTCGCCGCTGGAAGAAATTGGGGCCACGCGTTATTCCGTCATCGGTCACGTCGATCATAAAGACCAGCCGGCGTTTTGGCGCCGGATCGCCTCGGTCGTAAAGCTGCGCCATGATCTCGTCGCGAAAATCGAGACCCTCGCCGTCGATCCGCGGCTGGCCGGGATCGACCACGAGACGCATAAAAGCGGGGGCGCGGGTCGGGTCGGCCGCGGGCTTCCCGAGCTCGGCTATCTGGTAGAGCTGACGGATCGTCGGTTGCTTGTCGACCTGGCCGAAAATCAGCCCTTCGACGGCGAGGATCGGCGCGCCGAGTCCGCGGCGCCAGATGCTGGTGTTCGGCGCGTTGCGCAATTCGACGTCGTTGATGGTGCGGCTCCGGTCGCCGCCGAGGTCCTGCTGGGTAATAAAGCTCGCGGTGGGGAGCGGCTCGGCATGGTGCGGGTCGGTCGTCGGGAAGAGCTTGCCGACCATCGACAGCGAGCGCGTATGCCCACGGCGGGTTTCCTTGCAGCAGGTCGAATAGCGCGCAACCAATAGGGCGCGGGTCCCTTGGCGAAAATAGCCGGAATAGTTGGTCGGCTCCGAAATTTCCCAGATGCCGAAGAGGCAAATGCCGTTCGGATGGATGATGCGGCGAAAGCCTCTGCGGTCGGGGCCCCAGCGCAGATCGCCGTGGGAATCGACGGCCCGCGCCACCGCCTGGCGAAATAGATACGGCCGGCCCGCCCGGAACGCACCGCGCAGCACGCCGCCGAGGGTGACGCCGTATACCGGAAGCGCCGGCTCGCCGGCGGCACCCCAGACGCGCTGATAGCGGTTGGCGAAGACCGCGTCGCGCACCTCCGAGAAACGCGAGCCGCGATAGGCGCGGTCCTCTGCGGTGACTTCCTCGGCACCGTAAAATTCGCGTTCCATGATGACCGCCTCTCGCCGGCTCGACGGGCATCACCATTCAACCATATCGCGGAGGAAAAGTGCTCGGCGCCGCTGCCCGCTTTCGGGGATCAGGCGCAGGCGCCGCCGCCGTCCTGACGCAATGCGGCGCGCAAGCTCATCGCAACAGGCGCGCCTTCACGCGTTCGGCTGTCGCATAGCACCACGGCAAAGGGTCGTCGAGACGCCACAGCGCATCGTAACGGCGCACACCCGCCGGAAAGCTGTGCCGCAAGTGCGGCTGCGCTTGGCTCGACTGCCGGTCGGCCGCAGCGTCCGCCCAGCCCGCTGGCGGCACAGCGCGGCGCGATGCGGCGAAGTCACTGCCGAGCTCGCCGCAATAGGCGGCGTAGGGGATGTTGACCCCGTTCAGCGTCGCGATCTCCTCCTGGAAGTCGGTTCGGCCGACCGTGGGCTCGATCATCAGAAACCGGCCGGTGCGGGCATGCTGCTTGAACTCAATGCTGCCGATTCCGAAATAGCCGACCGCAGAAAAGAACGCATTTGTCAGGCCCTCGAGCTCTTCGGCGTCGTCGTCCGCAGGCACGCAGCTCGCCGTGCCGCCGGTCTGCGGCGGCCAGGAGCGCAGCTTGCGCCCGGTGAAGCTGGCGCGGGCGACGCCCGACTCGCCGCGCCGGCGATATTGCAGGCAAAAGTAAATTCGATCGTCGCCGCCCTCTATCCACTCCTGCGCCACCATTTCGGCGGTGCCGTCCACGCCGAGAAAAATTTCACGCAGCTCCGCCGGGCTGTCGACCTTATAAGCCTTTTTGAAACGGGCGGCGTAGCTTGGGGTTTTTACGGTCGGTTTCAATACGCACGGGTATTCCAACGTCTCGCTCAGATGCAGGTCGCCGGCATCGCGAAGATGAACCGCGCGCGGGATCGGGAACCCGTGCTCTTCGGCGAGCATCTGAAAGCCGGTCTTGTCCATCAGCTGCCGCATCAGCGCCGCCCCCGGCATCGAGAGCCGATAGCACGCGGTGAGGCGATCGAGATCGAGGGAGACCGCTTCGACAGTTTCTTCCCGGGTCAGGAACAGCACCGGGTCAGCCGTGAAGCGTGCCCTTAACGCCAGCAGCGCATCGACCACCCCCGCGCCCGAAAGCGAGTCTGTCGCCACTGTTTTGGCATGGCGGGTGCGCAACGCCGGGTCGGACCGGTCGGATTCGATGAGCCATGTCGGAATGCCCGCTCGCCCCAGGCTGCGCACGACGCCGAGCCCATTGATGCCGGCCCCGACGACGACCGCAGGTACGCTCACTCGACCTCCACAGGGGCGACCGGACGCCATGAACCTGTCGTGCGGCACCGACAATTGCAAGACTGATGGCGGCGGCCACCGGCCGTTGCCGGGATGACAGCGGTTGGCGGGGTCGTGCCGATGTCGCGATCGACGTGCCCGCTAGCGTATGGCAGCGAGACAGGCGCGGGCGGCGGCATCAAGGATCGCATCTCGGTCGATGCCATAGGCATGGTAGAGGTCGGGGATGTCGCCCGACTGGCCAAAGCGCTCGACGCCGAGCGGGACGACGGGGTGCGATCCGACGGCGCCGAGCCAGGAAAGGGCGGCCGGGTGGAAATCGCCGACGGTGACAAGGGCGGCACCCGGACGCAGCCTTGCCAAGAGCCGCGCGGCGGTGCCCGTCCGGCCATCGGCGATTGCGGCGCGCCAGTCGCGGTGCAGGCGGCCCGGCGAGGTGACCGCGAGCAATCCGGCCTGCGGCATGTCTTCGGCGAGCTCCTGGTGGGCGGCGATGGCTTCTGGGGCGACCGCACCGCAATAGGCGATCGCCAAATCGGCGTCGGAACCGGGCTCGCGCAGCCAATAGGCACCGGCAATCATCGCCTCGGCGAGG
>DASXAM010000061.1:0-2877 GCA_036404275.1 Allostellaceae bacterium | reverse complement strand
AGCCCTTCCTCCGCCGGCTGGAAGATCAGGTGGAGCGTGCCGTCGAAATTGCGTGTCTCGGCGAGGTAGCGCGCGGCACCCAGCAGCATCGTCGTGTGCCCATCATGGCCGCAGGCGTGCATGCGACCTTGATGCTGCGAGCGGTATGGGAGGTTGGTCGCCTCCTCGATCGGCAGACAATCCATGTCGGCGCGCAGCCCGATCGAGCGGGCCGAGGTGCCGGCGCGCAGCCGCCCGACGAGGCCGGTCTTGCCGATGCCGCGAAACACCTCATAGCCGAACGCGGCGAGCTTTTGCGCGACGAGATCGGAGGTGCGCCGCTCTTCGAAGCCGAGCTCGGGATGGGCGTGGATGTCGTGCCGCCATTCGGTCAATTCGTCGTGAAATTCCACGATCCGCCCGATCACCGCCATGCTGCCCTCCCGTTGGTATCGCCCGGACTGTCGCCGAGAGCGGGCTTTCGCGCAATTGGGGCCGCGCCTATAGTGCGGCAACCCGTTCTTCGGAGGAGCGCGCAGCGATGGCGGCGATAGAAGGTGTCGAGCTCGATTGTCTCGCAGGCGTCAAGGTCGTCGATTTCACCCAGTTCGAGGCGGGACCGTCCTGCACAGAATCCTTGGCCTGGCTCGGCGCCGAGGTGGTCAAGATCGAAAACCCGGGCCGCGGCGACCCCGGCCGCCGGCTGCGCCCCGGCCACCCCGACGACGATCCGTGGTATTTCCACCAATTCAACGCCAACAAGAAGTCGCTGACGCTGAATTTGAAGTCGCCGCGCGGACTCGAAATCGTCAAGGAGATGCTGAAAAAGGCCGACATCACGATCGAGAACATGGCGCCCGGCACGATCGAGCGGCTGGGCCTTGGCTACGACGTGGTCAAGAGCCTCAATCCGGGCATCATCTATTGCCAGGTCAAGGGCTTCGGCAGCGGCAGCCCGTATGAAAAAAACCTCGCCTTCGACATGATCGCGCAGGCCGCCGGCGGCCCGACCAGCGTCACCGGCGAAGCTGACAGCCCGCCGGTCAAGCCCGGCCCCAGCTTTGGCGACACCGGCACCGGCATGCTGATGGCGATCAGCATTCTGGCGGCGTTGCGCCAGCGCGACCGCACCGGCAAGGGCCGCCGGCTCCAGGTCGCGATGCAGGACGCGATGATCCACTACATGCGGGTGCCGTTCTCGCGCACCCAGCTCTCGGGCAAGGCGCCGGCGCGCGGCGGGAGCGCCCATTCGCAGCAGGGCGGCCTGGTGCCTTCGGCGCTCTACCCGTGCAAGCCCGGCGGGCCCAACGATTACGTCTATGTCTTTTGCAGCCGCGCCAACCCCGAGCATTGGCAGCGCCTGTTGCGGGTGATCGGCCGCGAGGATTTGAAGGGCGACGAACGCTACGAGACGCAAAACGCCCGCAGCCAACGTGCCGCCGAGGTCGATGAGATCATCGCCCAATGGACCCGCGCGCACAGCAAGGAAGAGGCGATGAAATTGATCGGCGAGGCGGGGGTTCCGGCGGGTGCCGTCTTCGACACGGTCGAATTGATGAATGACCCCTCGCTCGCCGAGCGCGGCATCATGCAGAATGTCGAGCACCCGACGACAGGCAAATACAAGATGCCGGCCTGGCCGGTGCGCTTTGACGGGGCACCCCCCAAGGTCAAGCCGTCGCCGCTTTTGGGCCAGCACAATGCCGAGGTGCTGGGCCAATGGCTCGGCATCGGCGCCGCCGAAGTCGAGGCGCTGAAGACCGAAGGCATCATCTGAGCCCGTTTGTTCCATGGAGCTTTCGAGACGCCCGCTGACGCGGCCTCCTCAGGATGAGGACGCCTCACCCTAAGGAGGCCCGGAGGGCCGTCTCGAAGGGTCTGAGACCCGAGGAGACCCGCCAATGAAGCTCTATTACGCCCCCGGCGCCTGCTCGTTCGGCATCCACGTGCTGCTCGAAGAGATCGGCAAGCCGTACCAGATCGAAGCGGTCAATTTCCGCGAGAGCGCGCAGTACAAACCGCCCTATACCGGCATCAATCCGAAGTCGAAGGTGCCGACGCTCGAACGCGACGACGGCTCGATTCTGACCGAGTTCCCGGTCATCGCGCGCTGGCTCGCGCTGAAAAATCCGGAAGCCAATCTGATCCCGAAAGACGAAGAAACCGACATCCGTGCGATGGAGGTCATGGAATACGCGGTGGGCACGATCCATGCGCAGGGCTTTACCCGGCTGTTCCGCACCGAGCGGTTCGCGCCATCGCCGGCCGACCACGACAAGGTCAAGGCGCAGGGGCGCGAGCAGATCGACAAGGGCTTTGCCATCGTCGACAAGGCGCTCGAAGGCAAGAACTACCTCGGCGGCAACCAGCTGTCGGCCGCCGACGCGGCGCTGTTCTATGTCGAATATTGGGGCGCCAAGCGGGTCGGCTTGCAATTGCCGAAGAACTGCGCCGCGCATTTCGAGCGCATGATGGCGCGCCCGGCAGTGCAGCGAGCCCTGCAGGCGGAAGGGATGAGCTGAGCCCCAACCGGGCTGCTACCCCCGAGCTGCTACACAAAGGAGGAGCGACGATGGAAAAAACCGTTCCCGTGCCGCCGAATTGTCTCGCCGGAATCAAAGTCTTGGACCTGACCCAGTTCGAAGCCGGCACCACCTGCACCGAGGCGCTCGCCTGGATGGGGGCGGACGTCGTCAAGGTCGAGAACCCGGATGGCGGCGAGGCCGGCCGCCGCGGTGTGGCCGACCCCTATTACTTTATGATCTACAACGCCAACAAACGCTCGGTCACCGTCAACCTCAAATCCGAGCGCGGCCTCAACCTCGTCAAGGAAATGGCCAAAAAGGCCGACGTCTTCACTGAGAATTTCGGCCCCGGCACGATCGAGAAACTGGGCCT
>DASXAM010000060.1:0-26933 GCA_036404275.1 Allostellaceae bacterium | reverse complement strand
CAGCGGCAAGCGGAAGCCGAGCCCGTAATGGACAAACAGCAGCGTCAGCGCCTGTCCGGCGATCGCCACCCAGCGGATCGGCACCAGCGTGCGCAGGCTGATCCGGCCGAGACCCGCGGCGGGCTCGGTCGGCGCGCTAAGGCTGGTCTCTGTCACCACAGGGTCTTGCTCATCGCAAAGCGGGCCGGCTGGTCGAGTGTTCGGCGATGCCTCATATATGGGCGATGTCGGAGCCCGCCGTCAAAATCGACAATCTGGTCAAGCGCTATCCGACCGCGGTGGCGGTCGATGGAATCAGCTTTACCGTCGCGCGCGGCGTGACCGCGGCCTTGCTCGGCGGCAACGGCGCCGGCAAGACGACGACCTTGGCGATCCTGCTGGGGCTGCTGCTGCCGACCTCGGGAAAGGTGCGGATTTTTGGCGAGGACATCGTGCGGCACCGTTATCGCGTGCTGCCGCGGATGAATTTTTCCTCGCCCTTTGTCGATCTGCCGCACCGGCTGACCGTGCGCCAGAACCTTTTGATCTATGCCCGCCTTTACGGGCTCGCGCAGCGCCGCCGGCGGATCGCCGCCCTGGCCGCGGATTTGCAGATCGAGACATTTCTCGACCGGCCGGCGGGCAAGCTCTCGGCCGGTCAGAAAACCCGT
This sequence comes from Allostellaceae bacterium, assembly GCA_036404275.1. GTDB lineage: Bacteria > Pseudomonadota > Alphaproteobacteria > ATCC43930 > CGMCC-115725 > AP-15. The sequence continues at coordinate 26,283 of DASXAM010000060.1, read as the reverse complement.
GTGGCACTCGCCAAGGCATTGCTCAACGAGCCCGAGCTGTTGCTGCTCGACGAGCCGACCGCCTCGCTCGACCCCGATACCGGCGACTGGGTGCGCCGCTATCTCGAAAGCTGGCGGGAGAGCACCGGGGCCACGATCCTGATGGCCTCGCACAACATGGCCGAGGTCGAGCGGTTGTGCTCGGACGTGCTGATGATGAAGGAAGGCCGGATCGTCGATCGCGGCAGCCCACACGCACTGGTCGACCGCTATGGCCGGGCCAATCTCGAAGAGGTGTTTCTGCATATCGTCCGCCGGCCCTCCGCCGTGCCGGAGCCGGTGTCGTGAGCCACGGCAGGGGCGGATCGTGGGCCAGCCGGGTCTGGGCGATGCTGCTGCGCTACCTCTACCTGCTGCGCAGCTCGTGGCCGCGCGCGCTCGAATTGTTCTATTGGCCGACCTTGCAGATGCTGATCTGGGGGTTCATGAGCCAGTTCCTCTACGTCAACAGCAGCTATGTGTTTCGCGCTTTCGGCGTGCTGCTCGCCGCGGTCATGTTGTGGGACGTGCTGTTTCGCGGCCAGCTCGGCCTGTCGATCTCGTTTCTCGAAGAGATGTGGGCGCGCAATCTGGGGCATCTCTTCGTGACCCCGCTGCGCCCCTATGAATGGGTATTGTCATTATTGGCGATGAGCCTGGTGCGGGTGCTGATCGGGGTCGTGCCGGCGGCGCTCCTGGCGATCGTGCTCTACCACTATTCGATCTTTTCGCTCGGTCTGCCGCTGATCGCCTTTTTTGCCGTGCTGCTGGTCATGGGCTGGTCGCTCGGGCTCGCTATCTGCGGCATGATCCTGCGCCACGGCATGGGTGCCGAAAGCCTCGCCTGGCTCGCGGTGTTCACCCTGTCGCCGATCAGCGCGGTCTATTACCCGGTCTCGATCCTGCCGGGTTGGCTGCAGCACGTCGCCTGGGCATTGCCCTCGACCTATGTCTTCGAAGGCATGCGCGCGGTGCTGTTTCAGCATGTCTTTCGCGCCGACTACCTCGCGACTGCGGGCATCCTCGATCTCGTCTGGTTGACGCTCGGCGCTGTCGGCTTCTTTGTCGCGTTCCGGGACGCGCGCCGCGGCGGCGCTCTGCTGCAGATGGGCGAATAGGTCCTATTTGCCGCCGAGCACGGTAAAGCCCTGCTTTTTGAAGGCCGGCTTTGCCGCCGGCGATTCGAGAAACTGGAGGTATTTCGCGGCGTCGGGGTTGTTGCTCGAAGCGGTCAGCGCGATCGGATAGATGATCGGCGGATGGGTGTTTTCGGGAAAGGCGCCGGCGATTTCGACTTTCGGGTCGGAGGCCGCGTCGGTCGCATAGACGATGCCGAGCGGCGTCTCCTTGCGATCGACGAAAAGGAGGGCGGCGCGCACATTTTCGGCGCCGGCGACATGCGGCTCGACCGCATTCCAGATGCCGAGCTTTTGCAGCGCCGCCCTGCCGTATTTGCCGGCCGGCACGCTCGCCGGATCGGCCATTGCCAGCCGCCCGCCATGCAGCAGCCCGACGAGGTCGAAGCCGGGCTTGATATCGATCTTGGCGCCGCTTCCGGCCGGTGCCACCAGGACGAGGCGGTTGCCGAGCAGGTTCTTGCGCGTCGCCGGCTGGATCAGGTTTCGCTTTTGCACATAATCCATCCAGGCGAGGTCGGCCGAGATAAAGATGTCGGCGGGTGCGCCGTTCTCGATCTGCTTGGCCAAGGCCGAGCTTGCGGCATAGGAAATCTTGGTCGCCACACCGCCTTGATTGCGGTAGGTCTGCGCCGCATCGTCGAGCGCGTTCTTCAAGCTGGCAGCGGCAAAGACGACGACATCCGCCGCCGACGCGGCTCGGCTGAACCCCATCGGCAGCAACAACAGCAGCGACAATATCCATGTAGCGCGGCGGGGGTGGCGCATTGATCTCCCTCGATGACCGGCTATCCAAGCGATGTATACAATGAGATATTTCGATCGCGCCCGTCAACTCGCTCACCAGCCAGCCTTGAGGAGATGAGACATGCCGTCGCGCTACACCGCGACCGACCCGCAGGCTTACGAGCGGCTGATGGGGCGCTGGAGCCCGCTTCTGGCGGGCCAGCTGATCGATTGGGCCGGTGTGGCCGAGGGCGACCGGGCTCTCGATCTCGGCTGCGGCACGGGCAGCTTGGCGCTGGCGCTCGCCGCCCGGCCGGAGCCGGCGGCGATCGTCGGCATCGACATCGCCGCACCCTATATCGATTATGCGGCGGCACGATCGAGCGACCGGCGGGTGAGTTTCCGGGTCGGCGATGCCGGGGCGCTCGACTTGCCCGAGGGCAGCTTCGACCGCGCCTTCTCGCAGCTCGCGCTCAATTTCATGTCCGATCCGACCGGTGCGATTGCCGGCATGCGCCGCGTGACCCGCGCCGGCGGCGTGGTCGCGGCGGCGGTTTGGGATTTTCCCGGCGGCCTCATCTACCAGCGGATTTTCTGGGACACGGCCGCCGCCCTCGACCCGGCCGCGGACCGCGCCCGCGCCCGCCATTATTCGAGCCCGCTCTGCGGCCCCGGCCAGCTGGTCGCCGGCTTTCGCGCCGCCGGGCTCTATGAGATCGAAGGCCGCTCTCTGACCATTCGCCAGGAATACCGCGATTTTGCCGATTACTGGCAGCCGATCGAGCATGCCCAAGGCCCGGTCGGCGACTATGTCAAAAGCCTCGAGCCGGAGCGGCTTGCCGCGTTGGCCGAAGCGGTGCGCCGCGCCTATCTCTGCGGCGGCGCGGACGGGCCGCGCTCGATGGCAGCGACCGCCTGGGCCGCGCGCGGCGTCGTTGCCCGGAGCACGGTAAAGTAGCCGGGGCCACCGCCCGCTGGGAGCCCGCGCTCAGCCGCCGCCATCGAATTTGCTGTGCGCGACTTCGGTGCGGGCGAGCCGCGGGTCGATCAGCCGGGCATAAAACGTGTCGCGCGTGAACGAGCCGAGATCGCCGCTCGTCGTCCAAGCGTTCAGGCTTTCGATCTTGACAAAGGCCTCTTGCCCCGCCGCGAGATCGACATTGCTTGACTGGTCGGTGTCGCGGCCAAAGCTCTCGACCGAGATGTGGTAGCGGCCGGGAGGCACGTCGCGATAGAAGGCGCCGCCTGCCGGCTGCGCGTAGCCCGTGACCGCGCCGTTGACTAACACCGTGGCGAGGTTGCGGCTTTCGGACGGATCGAAGGTCCGGTAGATCCAGATCCGCGCCTTCTCCACCGCGACTGGCGGGATCGACGAGGTATCGACCGCCGGCGCCGGCGCGCAGCCGGCCACGGTCAAACCGGCAAAGACGGCCGCCGCCAGCAGCATCCGGGCTAGTCGGGACATAGCGGCGCCGTTCAGCTGCCGCCGTAGAAGGCGAGGTGCGCGACATCCGCCGCGGCGACCTGGGGCGGCATCAGCCAGGCATAAAAGGTCGGGCGTTCATAGGCGGTGCGGTCGCCGCCTTCGACCCAGCTCGGCAGCGAGACGATCTTGACATATTTCTGCTGCCCGGCCGCGAGATCGAGGTTCGCCGACTGGTTGATGTCCTTGCCAAAGCTCTCGACGGTCACGTGGTAGGCGCCGGGCGCGACATCGCGATAAAACACACCGCCCAATTGGGCCTGACCCAGATAGCCGCCATTGGCGTCGACCGCCGGCAAGCCCTTGCCGGCGTAGGGTTCGTAGGCGCGATAGACCCAGATGCGGGCGGCTCCCGGCCGCACCGGCGGAATGCTGACCGCCGCCATGGTGGCCTGCTGGACGCAGCCGGCAATCGCCAGCAGCAAACCCGCGGGTGCGGCCGGTTTTAACGATCGCAAGATCGGATGAACGTTTTTGTACATTGGACGCCTCCATAAGTGCGTCGGTCGGGCATATCGCCGCGGCTCGGCGAATTCTCCGCGATTATGGGATATATGGGCCGGCCGGAGATCATCTCCGGCCGGCCGTCTCACTTTTGCGTGAGCCGAAATGCGCGCGCTGACCGTTTTCGCCCTCGTCCTTCTCACCGGCTGCACCGAAGCCAGCATGAGCCGGATCGACAGCCGCACCTTTCTGATCCAGTCCGGCGGCATCCCCGGCGGCTCGGACACCCCGAACCGCCGGCTTGCTGAGCGGGTCTGTCCGAAAGGCTATCGGGTCATCGACGAAACCGTGCACCGCAACACGCCCGACCGTTATGCCGACGAGTCGGGCGTCTTCACCAATTGGACGATCCGCTGCCTCTAAAGCCGCACTTACGGCGCCTGGCACTGGCAACGCTGCCGCGATGAAGCGCCCCCACCCTAACCCTCCCCCGCATGCGGGGGAGGGAAGAGTTCTGAAGCCTGCGGGTCAGCGCGGTCGCAGGGTCGGAAAGGCGATCACGTCGCGGATCGATGGACTGTCGGTAAACAGCATGACCAGCCGGTCGATGCCGATGCCGAGCCCGCCGCAGGGCGGCAGCCCGTATTCGAGCGCGGTCACATAGTCCTCGTCGAGCGGCTGCGCCTCCTCGTCGCCCTGGGCGCGCGCCTGCATCTGCGCCATAAACCGGGCGCGCTGGTCCTGTGGATCGGTCAATTCGGAAAAGGCGTTGGCGATCTCCCAGCCATAGATGTAGGTCTCGAACCGCTCGGCGAGTCGGGGGTCAGCTCGGTCGGCCTTGGCCAAGGGCGAGATGTCGCGTGGAAAGCCGGTGACGTGGACCGGCTGGATCAGGCTATCCTCGACGCGTGCGGCAAAGACCGCCTCAAGCGCCTGCCCCCAATTCTCGTTGCCGGCGAGCGGGACCTCGAGCTCCGATGCCGCGCGGCGCGCCGATTCGGAGCCGTCGAGCGCCAGAAAATCGACCCCGGTTTCCGCCAGCACCAATTCCGCCATGCTGCGCCGCGGCCAGGGTGCCGTCAGGTCGATCGAAGCACCCAGATACTCGATGCGCGTCGTCCCGAGCACGGTTTCGGCGGCCACGCTGACCAGCTCCTCGACGAGCCGCATCATCGCCCGGTAATCGACATAAGCCTCGTAGAGCTCGAGCGTGGTGAATTCCGGGTTGTGCCGCGGCGAGATGCCTTCGTTGCGAAAGCAGCGGTTGATCTCGAACAATTTGTCGGCGAGGCCGCCGACGATCAGCCGCTTCAGATGCAGCTCGGGCGCGATCCGCAAATAGAGGTCGAGATCGAGGGTGTTATGGTGGGTGATAAAGGGCTTGGCGGACGCGCCGCCGGGGATCGTGTGCAGCATCGGCGTCTCGACCTCGAGATAGCCGCGCTCGGCGAGATGGCGGCGCAAGGCCGAAACAATCTGGCTGCGCCGGCGCAGCGTTTCGCGGCTTGCCGGGTTCATGATCAGGTCGAGATAGCGCTGGCGATAGCGCAGCTCGATATCGGCGAGACCGTGATATTTCTCCGGCAGCGGGCGCAGGCTCTTGGCCAACACCGTGACCGCCCCGGCATTGACCGTCAGCTCGCCGCGCGGGGTGCGGCGCACCAGCCCCTCGACCCCGATCACATCGCCGATATCGAGAAGCCGCACCACCGCGAGCCCGGCCGGATCGAGAAAATCGCGGTGGCAGAAGACCTGGATCTTTCCCGAGCTGTCGTGCAGGTCGATGAACATACCGCTGTTGCGGATCGCACGGATGCGGCCGGCGACCCAGACGCGGTCTTCGGTCTCGCTGCCCGCAGCCAATTCCGCGTAGCGCGCTTCGAGCGCCGCCGCTTCGTCGCTGCGCTCGAACGCATAAGGGTAGGGATCAATCCCCAGCGCCGTCAGCCCGTCGAGCTTGGCGAGCCGCGCCGCGCGCAGCGGGTCGTCTCCGTCGCTCTCGGCCATTTTTTGCTCCCGCGGCTTCGTCATCATTCCGCCGCCGCTTGCGGCAGCGGCTGGCGCGCGAGGTCGATGATCGTGTCGTGATAACGCCGAAGTGCGGCGTGATGCCCGACGCTGACGATCGTCGGGCGCCAATCGGCCTCGCGCAGCAGGCGGTAAAGCGACATTTCCGCGGCCTCGTCGAGCGCCGAGGTCGCCTCGTCGAGAAAAACGATTTCCGGGCGCGCCAACAAAACGCGGGCAAAGGCGAGGCGCTGCTGCTCGCCAATCGACAATTGCTGGGACCAGTTGGCTTCCTCGTCGAGCCGATCGGCGAGATAGGGCAGCCCGACCGCGGTCAACGCCGCGGCCAGCTCGCCCGGCGGCCGGTCCGCGGCGTCGTTCGGATAGGCGAGCGCATTTGCAAGGCTGCCGAGCGGCAGGTAAGGCCGCTGCGGCAGAAACAACGCGCGCGCGTCGGCGACGCGGATATGGCCGCGGCCAAAGCGCCACAGCCCGGCCAAGGCGCGCATCAGCGTGCTTTTGCCGGTGCCGGAGGGGCCGGTGATCAGGAGCGGCGTCTCCGGGGTCGCCGTCAACGCCACATCACGGAACAAGCTGCGCCCATCGGGCAGGTCGAGCGCGAGCCCCTTGACCTCGACTCCCTCGCCGCGGCGCTCGATCTCGATCGGCTGGGCCATCTGCCGTTCGGCAGCGATCTCGTCGAGACGGGCGCGAAACCCGGCAAGCCGCTGCACCACTGCTTGATACTGGGCGATCTCGGTGTAGGAGCTGATGATAAAGGACAGCGAATCCTGCACCCGGCCAAAGGCCGAGGCTATCTGCATCAGCCCGCCGAGCTGGATCACCCGGTCGAAGTAGCGGGGTGCGGCGACTAAAAACGGGAACACGATCGCGAGCTGGTCGTAGCCTTGGGTGAACCAGATCAGCTTTTTGCGCCGCAGGATGATCCCCCACCAATTGGCGACGACGCGGGCAAAGCGGGTGCGAAAGGTGTCGAGCTCGCGGCTTTCGCCGCCATAAAACGCGACATTCTCGGAATTCTCGCGCAGCCGGGCCATGCTGAAGCGGAAATCGGCCTCAAAGCGCTGCTGGTCAAAGCTCAGCCGCACCAGCGGATTGCCGATCCAGCGCGTCAGGAACGTGCCGCCGATCGCATAGATCAACGCGGCGAACACCATATAGCCGGGGATCGTCAGCGAACGGCCGCCGCCGAGCGGGATGTGCAGCGCGCCCGACAACACCCACAAGATCGACAGAAACGACAGCAAGGTGACGACCGCGTTCAGGAGCCCGAGCGACAGGCCGAGGGTCATCGTGGCAAAGCTGTCGAGGTCTTCGGAGATGCGCTGGTCCGGGTTGTCGGTCGCCGTTCGGTTGAGCTGCATCCGGTAATAGGCCTGGTTGTCGAGCCAGTGATTGAGAAAGCGATCGGTCAGCCAGCGCCGCCAGCGGATATGCAATACGCCGCGCAAATAATATGAATAGACGCCGACCACGATCATCGACAATGCAATCACGCCAAAAATCGCAAATTGTCGCCAGAACTCCGCCCATTTGTACTGTTGCAACGCATTATAAAAATCATTGTTCCAATAATTGAAGCGGACGTTGAGCCAAACCGTGATCAAATTAAGGGCGACGACAGCAACCAGCAAGCCGATGGCCGACCATTTCTCTTCGGATTTCCAATAGGGCCAGGCCAGGTCCCAGGCTTCGCGCAGGAAACCCCGCTCGGGTGCCGCCATCCTTCTCCTCCGCCCTCTCGCCCGTTGCCGCCGCTCGCCAATGCCGCCCGACCGAGCCTATCCTGACCCGGTGCCTTCCGTCATCACCACCCCGCCGCTCCTCTCGCCGACCGGCACCGCGGTATTGCTCGCTCGCGGCGTCTGCCGTGCGCTCGGGCAGCTCGGTTATGTCGGGCTGATCGAGTTTCCGCTCGCCAACGGGCAGCGCGCCGACATCCTGGCGCTCGGCAAATCCGGCGATTTCGCTATTGTCGAGATCAAGACCTCGGTCGCCGATTTTCGCGCCGATCGCAAATGGCCGGCCTACCGCGATTTCTCCGACCGCCTCTATTTCGCCGTTGCGAGCGACTTTCCGCAGATGCTGATCCCAGAAGAATGTGGCCTCTTGGTGGCGGACGGGTTTGGCGCGGCGCTGCTGCGCGACGGCATCGCCGCACCGCTCCCCGCCGGCCGGCGGCGTGCTTTGACCCTGCGCTTTGCCCGCACCGCCGCCTCCCGCCTGCACCGCCTTGCCGACCCCGAAGCCGCCCGGTTCGACGCGACCTGAAGCCATGTCTGCTTGGACTGAAGAATTGCGCGCTCGCCATCTACTCGCTTCCCCGGCGCAACCCGGGCTCCATCGCTCCGCAGGTAAGCCGCCGGGTCTTCTTGTACTCCGTCGCGACCGATTGAGAGGTCAGGCCGAACGGGCGAAGCGGGCGATTGTGGCGGTCGTGCTGTAGCCGGGGACGATGTCGGCGAGCAGCACCTCGCCGCCGATGCTTTTGACAAAGTCGGCGCCGACCACCTCGTTGAGCCGGTAATCGGCCCCTTTGACCAGGAGGTGCGGCCGGACCGCGCGGATCAGGTCGATCGGGGTGTCCTCGTCGAAGACGACAATCAAATCCGCCGCCGCCAGCGACGCCAGCACCGCACCGCGCGCCGACTGGTTCTGCACCGGGCGTCCCGGGCCTTTGAGCCGCGCGGCCGAGGCGTCGCTGTTGAGACCGACGACCAGCCGGTCGCAGGCGCCCTTGGCCTGCTCGATCAGTGCCACATGCCCCGGATGCAGCAAATCGAAGCAGCCATTGGTAAAGCCGATCCGCAAACCCTGCCGCCGCCAGCGTTCGACGATGTCGAGCGCCCGCGGGCGCGGCGCGAGCTTGTCCGAGCGGCCGGCTTCGACGGCGCCGAGAGATGCGGCCAATTCACTCGCATAGACGACCGCGGTGCCGACCTTGCCGACGACGATGCCGGCGGCAATATTGGCCAGACGCGCGGCATCGACGATGCCGCGGCCGGCGCCGAGTGCCGCCGCGAGCGCGGCCACCGCGGTGTCGCCGGCGCCCGACACGTCATAGACTTCGCGCACCTGCGCACGCTGGACCTGGACCGTGCCGTCGGCGGCGACCAGCGCCATCCCCTCCTGCCCCAGCGAGACCAGGACCGCGCCAAAGTCGCAGCGTTCGATCAGCACTCGCGCCGCCTCGACGACCTCGCTTTCGCTCGCGACCGGCAGACCCGTCGCCTCGCCGAGCTCTCGCCGGTTCGGCTTCAACAGGTCGGCGCCGCGATAGCGGATCGGATCGCCGCCCTTCGGATCGACGATCACCCGCGCGCCCGCCTCCTGCGCCGCCCGAATCACCTCGAGCGCCACCCCCTCGGTCAGGACCCCTTTGGCGTAGTCGGAGACGATCACCACCGGATGGGCCCTCACCAGCTCGCGCGCCAGCCGCAGCAGGTCCTCGCGGATATAGGGGTCGAGCGGGACCGCAGTTTCGCGGTCGGCGCGCAGCAGCTGCTGGTTGCCGGCGACATAGCGGGTCTTGACCGTGGTCGTACGCTGCGGCTGGACCAGCAGATGGATCTCGGCGCCGGCCTGCGCCTCCAACAGCCGCCCGACTTCGCGGCCGGCATCGTCATTGCCGACGACCGAGATAAACGAAGCGGCCGCACCGAGCGCGCTCAGATTGCGCAGCACATTCCCTGCGCCGCCCAACGTCTTCAGCTCGCGCTCAACGCACAGCACCGGGATCGGCGCCTCGGGAGAAACCCGCTCGACCTGGCCGTACACATAATGATCGAGCATCACGTCGCCGATGCACAGCACACGCGCCTCTTTGAGGCGCTCGATGTGGGAGAGGAGATCGGTGTTGTCGCCCATCGGGATTTGCCGCCGCCGCCCTGCGGCCGCTGTTGTGACGGCAACACGAGGCCGTTGCAAGAACAACGCGCTCAACGCCGGCGGCGCAGCAGCAGATAGATCGCGCCGGCGCCGCCGTGCCGCGGCTGGGCCGGAGCGGTCGCCAGGATCCGCCGGCGCAGCTCGGTCTCGGCCAGCCAGCGCGGCACCGCGCTTTTCAGCACCCCCGCGCCGTCCGGACCAAGGCCGCGGCCGGTGATCACCAGCACGCAGCGCTTCCCCGCCTCGCTCGAGACCCGGATAAACGTCGTCAGCTCGCGATGTGCCTCGGCCTGGGTCATGCCGTGCAGGTCGAGACGGGCCTCGATCGGATGCCGGCCGCGCTTGAGCCGTTCGGCATTGGCCCGGTCGATGCCGGCAAACCAGTCGGGGGCCGCGGCCGCGGCCGGACGCGGGAATGGCGCGGCGGCAGGCGGGGGCGCCGGCACGGCGGAGGCGGGAGGCGGGCGGCCGGAAAGCGGGCGGACATCGCGCATGGCTTCGCGCCACAACGCCGCATCGCCCTGCGCTCGGGTGGGGCTAGGCGGATGTCTGCCCATCTTCGATAAGCAAAATATGCAGCCGGCGCGGCCCGTGCGCGCCGAGCACGATCTGCTGCTCGATATCGGCGGTCCGCGACGGGCCGGTAATGAAGTTGACGACACGCGGCAACCGGTCGCCGGTCGCCCGCAGGCGGTCCCAGGCATCCTCGTAGCCGGCGACGACCTGGTCGCGGTGGAGCACGACGATGTGCGTATCCGGCAGAAAATTCAGCGTCGTCGGCGTCTGCGGGCTGGAGACCAGCATCAAGGTCCCGGTTTCGGCGAGGCCGGCAAAGCACGGCGTCAGGCTGACCGCGTCCCCGCCCTCGGCGCGGCCATGGCGGACCCGCAACAGCGGCGTCGCCGCCCAGGGAATGCGCGCGAGCGCCGGGTCGGGCGCCGCCACCAGCTCGGCCGGCAAATTTTCCGCGGCGAGATAGCGCGCGACCTCGTCCGGCACATGCTCGAGCGCGGCGATCCTCGTCATACTCGCCTGCACTTCTTCGGCCATCGCGACAAAGAGATCGATGCGCCCGGCCTCGTCGAGCGCGGTCGCGCGTGCCGGGACCAGATTGCGGCGAGGTGCCGCGAGGCGCTCGCGAAGCTGGGTCTCGACCGCCGCATCGAGGCTCCCGCGCTTTAACGAACGGCGGATGCCGGCGAGGATGGCGGTGCGCGCCTCGCTCATCGCGCCGCCCGGCGTTGCCGCGCCGCCCAAAGACTGTGAAAGCTGCGCCCCTCGGGGGCCGGCATGTCACGCACCGAGGTCCAGCCCGCCGCCAGCGGCAAAGCCCGAAACCGACCGCGCCGCCCGCCGGCCCAGCCGAGCACGCGGCTCGCGGCCTCGGCGATCGCGTGATAGAGCGCCGGCCGGCGCGCCACCCAGACCCACAGCCCGAGCCCGGCCCGATAAGCCGGTTTTGTGAGCTTGGCCTCGTATTCGCGCTCGCGCCACCGACGCAGCATTTTGGGCAGCGGGATCTTGACCGGGCACACGCTCTCGCAGCGCCCGCACAGCGTCGATGCATTTGGCAAATGCCCGGCTTCGGCGACCCCGATCAGCCCCGGCGTCAACACCGACCCCATCGGCCCCGGATAGACCCAGCCATAGGCATGGCCGCCGATCGCGCCATAGACCGGGCAGTGGTTGATGCATGCGGCACAGCGGATGCACCGCAGCATGTCGTGAAATTCGCCGCCAAGAAGCGCGCTGCGCCCGTTGTCGAGGAGCACGACATGGTATTGCTCGGGGCCGTCGAGGTCGCCCTCCTGCCGCGGCCCGGTGGAGACCGTGGTGTAGGTGGAGAACTCCTGCCCGGTCGCCGAGCGCGCCAAGAGACGCAGCAGGGTGGCCGCGTCCTCATGCGTCGGCACCAGCTTTTCGAGGCTCGCCACGACGATATGGACCCGCGGCAGGGTCTGGGTCAGGTCGCCGTTTCCTTCATTGGTGACGATGATGCTCGACCCGGTCTCGGCGACGAGAAAATTGGCGCCGGTGATGCCGACATCGGCGGCGAGAAAGCGGGTGCGCAGGATCGCGCGCGCCTCGTCGCAAAGCTGGCGCGCTTCGGCTAGCGGACGCTCGGGGTCGAGGCCCTGGTGCTCGGCACGAAAGGTGGCGGCGACCTGCTCCTTCATCAAATGGATCGCCGGTGCGATCAGATGGCTCGGCGGCTCATGGCGCAATTGGATGATGTATTCGCCGAGATCGGTCTCGACCGGGGTGACGCCGCTCCTCTCCAGAAAGTCGTTGAGGCCGATCTCCTCGGCGATCATCGACTTGCCTTTGGTCACGGTCCGGGCCTCGACCGAGCGGCAGATTTGCAATACCGCGGCACAGGCCTCTGTCGGTGTGCGCGCCCAATGCACCGTGCCGCCGGAAGCGGTCACCCGCGCCTCGTAAAGCTCGAGGTAAAAATCAAGATGGGCAAGGGTGTGCTCCTTGATCGACCGGCCGACCTCGCGCAATGCCTCGAATTCCGGCAGCCGCTCGACCGCACGCCGCCGGTGCAGCGGAAAGCCGCCCTGCTGCATTCGGCCGAGCGCCCGCTGCAGATTGGCGTCGGCAAGCCCGGCGCGGGCATTCGCCTCAAAGCTGCGGCTGGTCGCCAGCATCGCGCTAGCGCGGGGCGCCGATCGGCGACGCCGCACCGGTCATCCCGGCCAGCACCTCGGCGATATGCCGGACCTCGACCGTTTTGCCGTCGCGCCGCAATCGGCCGGCGATATTGAGGAGGCAGCCCAGATCGCCGGCGAGCACCGCCTCGGCGCCGGTGGCGACGATGTCGGCCGCCTTTTCGGTCACGATCTTGTCCGAGATCTCGGGATATTTGACGCAAAACGTGCCGCCAAACCCGCAGCAGGTTTCGGCCCCCGGCAATTCGCGCAGCCGCAGCCCGCCAACCGCGCCCAGGAGCCGGCGCGGCTGGTCCTTGACGCCGAGCTCGCGCAGCCCGGAGCAGGCGTCGTGATAGGTCACCTCGCGGTCCCACCGCACGGCGACCGCGCGCATGCCGCAAACATCGGCCAGAAACGAAACCAATTCCCAGCTGCGCGCCGCCAGCTCCTGCGCCCGCGGCAATACCGCCGGCTCGTCGGCGAACAATTCCGGGTAATGCACCCGCAGCATGCCGGCGCACGACCCCGACGGCGCAACCACATAATCATAGCCGGCAAAAGCCGCGATCACTTGCAAAGCAATTGCCTTGGCGTCCGCCCGGTCGCCCGAATTATAGGCCGGCTGGCCGCAGCAGGTCTGGGCACGCGGCACCTCGACGACGCAGCCGGCACGTTCGAGCAGCTCGACCGCGGCAAACCCGACCGTCGGCCGAAACAAATCCACAAGACAGGTCACAAACAGCGCCACTCGCGGCGGACGGTCGGCCATTGCGCACCAATTCCGATCAAGGGGCGGAAATTACGGGATCGGCGCCCGCGCGATCAATCGCCGCCGCAGCCGCACCGGACCGCATTGCCGTCAACAGCTCACGCAGCCGTTGCGGGCGCCCGCGCCGTCAGCAGCTTCAGCAGATCGGCGACGACAAATCTCGTCTCGACCAACTCCAGTCCGGCTGCGCGAATGTGCCGCTCGGTTTGCCGGTCATAGCTCGCGCCATAGGCCCAGGCGATCCCGGGCTGCCAGACGCATGAGACGAGCCGGCGCGCGAGGCCGGTCGGACGGACGTATTCGAGCAACCGGATCAGACCGCCCGGCTTGACCACGCGGCCGAGCTCGCGCAATGCCGGCACCTGAAGCTCGTCTGCCAATACGCAAAAGAGAAAGCTCGCAACGGCGGCATCGAAAGAGCCTGCAGGGAACTCCATGCGGGTCACGTCCATCCGATAAAGCCGGCCGGCCGAGGCCAAAACCGGACAGCGCTCATGCGCTCGGGCGAGCATCGCCGGGCTCGTATCGATTGCGGATACGATCGCGCTCGGCGGATAGAATTCGCAATTGCGTCCGGTCCCGACCCCCGCGTCGAGCAGCCGGCCGGTGAGGCCGCGAAACAGCAACGGCCGCAGCGCCCGATACCGCCAACGCTCGAACGGCAAATCGAGCAGGTCGTAAAACCGGGCGATCCGCTGATATCGGGCGACGCTCGGCATCATCGACACGACCGGCTAGCGCCAGGGCGCTTCGGCGGCCAGCCGGTCGGCGACGGGCCGCGGCAGCAGCAGGTAATAGCGGCCGCGCGCGTTCATGCGTCCGGCCCGGTCGCCGGCCGCTTCGCCGGTGCCCCAGTAGAGATCGCCGCGCACCGGTCCCTTGATGGCGCCGCCGGTGTCCTGCGCGACGACGAGGCGGCGCACCTCGTCGTTTGGCGCAAAGCGCTCGCGGGCGTCGAGCCAGACCGGCGTGCCGAGCGCGATGAACGCCGGGTCCACCGCGAGGCTGCGCGCCGCAGTCAGCACGACGTGCTCGGCGCCGATCGGGCCGTCACCGTGGATGTCGCGAAAAAACACATAGGACGGGTCCTCGCGGCGCAACGCCGCACCGGCCTTCGGATGGTCCTTCATCCATTTGCGGATCGCGACCATCGTCACCTTGTCGCGCGGCATGATCCCGCGTTCGACCAGGAGCCGCCCGACCGCGACATAGGGCAGGCCGTTCTGGCCGTCATAGCCGACCCGCACCGTTCGGCCGTCACGCAGCCGGATGCGGCCCGAGCCCTGGATCTGCAGGAAAAACGCGTCGATCGGATCGTCCACCCAAAACAGCTCGAGCCCACGGCCGGCCAGTGCACCGTCTTCGATCGCCGCCCGCGACAATTTCGGGGCGACGCCGAGATCGGGCGGCCGGCGGTAGATCGGCGTCTGATAGCGGCCTTGCCGCTTGCGCGACCCGTTCAGCTCGATCTCGTAATACCCGGTGAACAGGCCGTCCGCGGCGCCGTAATCGGTAACCGCCACCGGTCCGAAAGCCGACTGGAAGAAATGTCGTGCCGCCATATCGTCACCAGCGGGAAGCGCCGCGGCCGCTCGGCACAGGGCTTGCCAATCGGCCGCCGTCGAATTTGGCTCTTTCGAGCGCCGAGCGCAGGATTTGAGAAATACCGGCACCACCGCTGAGACCCGGTCGTCACCCCAGCCCGTCAGCCGGTCGAACCCGACCGGTGTCAAACCCAGCCGAGCCGGGCCGGTGTCGCGGGTCAATCCGATGGTTGCCAGGACCGCGATCGCGAGCCCCGCTGCACGGCGCCGCCAGACCCCGCCTCGGCGATCAGCCGCTGCCGGTCGCCACCAGCACCCAGTTCGGGTCGGACGAGCGGATGTTGCGCGCGAAGGTCCAGAAATCGGTCTTCTCAGCCGGATTTTGCGGATCGCCGTCAACAATGCTGCCGTCCACCGCCCGCGTCACATTGATCTGATGCGACACCAGCTCGACCGTCACCCGCGCGGCTTGGCCGGCAAGCTCGGCCGCTACGATGTCGATGCCGTCCAGCCGCTCGATGCGGGTTTCGAGCGTCTCGTGCGCAGCGACGCGCTCGTCGATCGCCGCGGCAAATTGGCGATAGACCTCATCGCTCAGCAGCGGGCGCAGCGTCTCCTTGTCGCCGCCGGCGAAGGCGGTGACAATCATCTCAAAGGCAACGCGCGCACCTTCGATAAACCGCGGCGGATCAAAGCTCGGATCGGCGCGGCGAATGCGGTCCAGACTTTCGGCAGGGCCGGGAGCCGGCTTGCCCTCAGGGGCGGTCAGAGCGGCAACCTTGCCCGGCTCAGGCGCCGGGCGCGTCTGGTCGGCAGCCGGCGCAGAACGTCGCACAAACAATTCGCGCCGCCGCTCGTTTCCGGTCCGTCGGCCGAGAACGCTGCGCAACCGGAGCACCAGGAACCCCGCGATCATCGCGAACAGGATGATGTCGAAGTATTGCTGAAATTCACCCATCGCGCCCGCGTCCTTGCGCCGCTCCCGCGTCCCCACTTTCGAGAACATGGGGGGTCGGCGGGATCACGGCAAGCGCGGAGAAAGAATGCCGGCCGTTGCCGAGCCGCGGGCATCCGTGTTAGCCAGCCGCTATTGCGGGCGGGAGAAGCTATGGCGGAAGAAACCAAAGGCAACGGCGAAATCACCGCCGCCACCCCGGCGGTCCCAGCTGAGCCGGCGCAATTGAGCGTCAATGTCCAGTACGTCAAAGACTTCTCGTTTGAGAACCCGCGCGCGCCGCAAAGCCTGCTGCAGCCGCAGGCGCAGCCGGAAGTGGCGATCAATGTCGACGTAAAGGCGCGCAACCTCGGTCCGGAGCTGTACGAAATCGTCTTGACCGTCAATGTCAACGCGCGCGCGCAGAGCGAGCCGGTGTTTCTGGTCGAGCTCGCCTATGCGGCGGTGGTCACAATCAAAAATGCACCCGAGCCGATGCTTCGCTCTCTGATCCTGGTCGAGGCGCCACGTATCATGTTTCCATTCGCTCGTGCGATCATCGCCAATGCAACCCGCGACGGCGGGTTTCCGCCGCTGCTGATCAATCCGATCGATTTCGCCGAATTGCTGCGCCGCCAGCCTGAGGCGCCGGCGGCGGCTCCGGGCGTTGCCCAGGTCTGAGCCTTATCCCGCCGCCAGCCATAGCGGTTCTTTCAGAATCGCCAGCATCGCGAGATGCGCGGCGAGTTCATCATCCGATGGGGCGTGCGGACGCGGCGCACGCGCCACCCGCACGGCGGCGATGGCGGCGCTCCCAGGCAGGACAAAATCGAGAACCGGCTGGCGGCCTCCGATCAACTCAAGATAGACCTCGGCCAACAGCGTGCAATCGATTTCGGCCCCGTGCTTCTCGCGACCGGAAAGATCAATGGCAAAGCGGCGGCACAGCGCATCGAGACTCGCCGGAGCACCGGGAAACCGACGGCGCGCGAGCGCCAGCGTATCGACATGCGAGGAGGCGATCGGCGGGTATTGTAGCCGCCTGAGCTCGGCTTCGAGAAAGGCTAGGTCGAACTCGGCATTGTGCGTAACCAGCACATCACCGCCGATAAATTCGAGCAGCTCGTCGGCGACCGCCGCAAACGGTGGAAATCCACCAAGAAACTCCGCAGTCAGTCCATGGACGGCGAGGGCCTCGTCGGGCACATCACGCTCGGGGTTGATATAGCGCTGAAATTTGTGGCCGGTCGGAACGTGGTGCATCAGCTCCAGGCAAGCGATCTCGATAATCCGATGACCATCGCGCGGATCGAGACCGGTGGTTTCAGTGTCGAGAACAATCTCGCGCATTAGCTCCTCGCTCTGCGTTCCCCCAATGCGCGGCGACGACTCGCTGGCGCGGTTCCATCCAGGAGCGAGTCGACAATTCTCCGAAGCTGCCGCAGGGCGTGGTTCCGGCTCAACCCGGTCGAGACGACGAAATCGGTGCGGCGCCGCTTTTCGCGGTCCGGCATCTGCTGCCGCATCACCGCGTGCAAACGATCTTCCGACATCCCCGGCCGGCGCAACACCCGCTGCCGCTGAAGCAACGGAGGTGCGGTGACCACCAGCACGTAATCACAGCGACACTCCGCCCCGGTCTCGAACAGCAGCGGAATGTCGAGCACGGCGATCGCTTTGCGGCGGCCGCGGGCTCGGGCCAAAAAGCGCCTTTCCGCGGTTTCGACCAGCGGATGAATGATTGCCTCGAGCCGTGAAAGCGCGTTTCGGTCGGCGAAGACCCGCTTGCCTAAACGGCTGCGATCGATCCCGCCCGCCGCATCGCGTACTCCTTCGAAGGCTCCGGCCACTCGCGCAACTGCCGCACCGCCTGGCGCCAGCAGGCGATGCACCACGCGGTCGGCATCGAACACCGGCAGACCGAATCCGCGCAGCGCCGCCGCCGCCGTGCTTTTGCCCATGCCGATCGATCCGGTCAGGCCGAGGATAATCACCGCGGCGGTGCCAAGCTCGCTAGCATCGCTTCGCGCAAGCCCGAGCTGACCCGCACCGGCGCCCCAAACCATGCCTCGAAACCAGGCCGGCCCTGATGGAGGAGCATGCCGAGACCATCCACCACGCGATGTCCCCGCCGTCGCGCCGCAGCCAAAAACGCGGTTTCGAGCGGCACATAGACGATGTCCACGACCGGTGCAGCCAGCGGCAGCGACGCGAAATCGACGATCAGCGGCGGCTCGCCGCTCATGCCGAGGCTGGTAGTGTTGACGAGAAGTCCCGCATCGCGCAACGCGCTGTCCTGCTCTGCCCAGGAATAAACCGAGATTTGCGTTTGCGGCGCGGACAGGTCGTCCGCCAGATCCTCGGCCCGCCCGAGGGTACGGTTGACGAGGCGGATTTCAGCCACCCCGGCATCGGCCAGGGCCGCGACGACCGCTCGCGCCGAGCCGCCCGCCCCGAGCACGACCGCCGGGCCGGCCTCGGGGTCCCATTCGGGGACGGTCTCGCGCAAATGCTCACGAAAACCGTAAGCATCGGTGTTGCGGGCTTCGAGGGTCCCGTCGGCACCGACGACGATCGTGTTCGCCGCCCCGATCCGCCGCGCCAACGGTTCGACCCGGTCGGCCACGGCAAGCGCGGCACGCTTATGCGGCAGCGTCAGGTTGCAGCCGCGAAAGCCGAGAACCGGGAGCGCGCGCAACGCCTGCTCGACCTGGTCCGGATGAACCGGCAGCGGCACATAGGCACCGTTGACCCCGGTCTCGGCGAGCCAATAGCCGTGCAGCACCGGCGAGCGCGAATGCGCGACCGGCCAACCCATGATGCCAGCGAGACGGGTTTCTCCCGTGATCGTCATGCGCGCATGCTTATCACGACACGGCTTGCCGGTCAGCACCATGACGCCGTGCCAGGAGCTTCATGACCGACGCGGCAGTTTCCTCGATCGAGCGGCGGGTCACGTCGATCACCGGCCAGTGCCGTGCGGCAAACACCCGGCGCGCCTCTCGAACCTCGGCCCGCACTGCTTCGAGATCGGTGTAATCGGTGGTGTCATCGCGATGCAGCAGATCGAGCCGGTTGCGACGCAAATGGATCAAACGCTCGGGATCGTTGGTCAGGCCGACGATGACCGGGCGGGTGGCGCTGAGTAGCTCCGCCGGCAACGACACACCCGGAACAAAGGGCACGTTCGCAGCCTTGATGCCGCGGTTGGCGAGCCAGAGGCAGGTCGGTGTCTTCGAAGTGCGCGACACGCCGACGAGACAGACATCGGCGTCGTTGAGGCCCCAGCTCGACTGGCCATCATCATGGTTCAAAGCAAAGGTCATCGCGTCGATTCGGGCAAAGTACTCGCTGTTGAGCAGGTGCTGTCGGCCCGGCACGCCGCGCTTCTCGCGATGCAGATAAGAGGCAAGCGCACCGATCACCGGATCGAGCACCGGAATCGCCGGCACCTGCAGCCGTCGGCAGCCTTGCTGGAGCAGATGACGCAGCGAATCGTTGACCAAAGTGTACAGCACCACGCCCGGATTTGCCTCGACCCCAGCAACGACCCGCTCGATCTGGTTACGCGTGCGAACCATGCTCCAGACATGCTCAATGGCCTGTGCACCTTCGAACTGCACGAGACACGCCCGTGCCACCGTCTCCACAGTTTCGCCCGTCGAATCGGACACGAGATGGAGATGGAATCTGATCGCTTCATCGCGAGCTCCCCGGTGCGAATCATGTGCGCTCATCCGAAAGCACCCACAGATGCGACGCCCGCGCCAAGAGTTTGTCGATTCATGCCCGCATCGTCCGTTTTATCGACAAGGTTACTCAACTGAGGACAAATTTCGTCCACCATTGTCAAAACCGGGGAGTATCGCGTCCAACGGGACATATCCCCATATCCTATCGCATTCCACAGGCGCGCGATTGCACGCGGTCTGACGAAGACTCCCGTTTTTGACCCCGCCCGAGAACATCGGCACGCATCTGTCAAACCGCTGATCGAAGTTCGGTGATAAGCGCGAATCCCGGATATTCATAGTCATCAACAATATACTACTATCCAGAGATTCTTTGTGTGAGGGGAAGGACACGACGTGAGAAGCTACGCAACCAAGCCGCTGTTGCGCGCTCTTGCAGGAGAAGTTCTTCCCAGGACGCCCTGGTGGCTGATGCGCCAAGCCGGACGCTACCTGCCGGAGTATCGCGCGGTCCGTGCCAAAGCCAGGGACTTTATCGAGTTGTGTCTGACGCCGTCACTCGCCGCTGAAATAACCCTGCAACCTGTCCGACGCTATGGCATGGACGGGGCGATCCTGTTCTCCGACATCCTGCTTCTGCCCTACGCGATGGGCCAAAGATTGGCTTTTCGCGAGGGTGAAGGGCCGGTGCTGGAGCCGGTTCGCGACGCTGACGACCTCACCCGCCTCGGTCTCGCCGGGTTGGCGTCGCGTTTGGAGCCGGTGTTCGAGGCCACCAGTCGGGTCCGCGCGATCCTCGATGCGAGAACCGCCTTGATCGGTTTCGCCGGATCACCCTGGACGGTCGCAACCTACATGGTCGAGGGCGGCAGCAGCCGGGACTTCTATCGGATCAAAAGCTGGGCTTATCGCGATCCGGGAAGCTTCGGCCGGCTGATCGATCTTTTGACCGAGGGCACGGTGCGGATGCTGGAGGGACAGATCGAAGCCGGCGCGGAAGCAGTTCAGCTTTTCGACAGCTGGGCCGGCGTGCTGCCCGAGCACCCGTTCGAGCGCTGGGTCATCGAGCCGACGCGGCGCATCGTTGCGGCGCTCAAGTCACACTTTCCTCAGGTCCCGGTGATCGGCTTTCCACGCGGCGCGGGACTTTTTTACGAACGCTATCGAGCGCAGACGGGGGTCGATGCGCTGGGTCTCGACACCACGGTTCCATCTGGCTTTGCTGCTGAGCGGTTGCAGCCGCAAGGGCCGGTGCAGGGAAATCTCGATCCGGCATTGCTGGTCGTCGGCGGGGCGGTGCTCAGGGCTGCGGTCGGGGAGCTTCGCCGCGGGCTTGGCGGTGGTCCTTGGGTGTTCAACCTTGGCCATGGCGTCCCGATGCACACGCCGCCGGACAATGTCACCCTTTTGGCAGCGCTGCTGGCCGAGCCCGCTGATGTGACTTGAAATGTCGCGGACCGCTGTCGTCCTCTTCAACCTCGGCGGTCCCGATTCAGCTGGGTCGGTTGAGCCGTTTCTCTACAACTTGTTTTCTGACCCAGCGATTATTGGGCTGAACGCCGTATTTCGTCGGCCGTTGGCCCGGATCATTGCCCGTTCGCGGGCCCGCACCGCCCGCGACATCTTTAGCCGGCTCGGCGGGGCATCGCCGTTGCTGGCGAATACCCAAGCACAGGCAGAGGCCCTGCAACATGTGTTGGGCCACGATCACCGTTGTTTCGTCGCGATGCGGTATTGGCATCCCTATAGCAGCGAGACTGCCAGCGAGGTCGGAAAATGGGCGCCGGACGACATCGTCCTCCTACCGCTCTACCCGCAATTTTCAGGGACGACGACAATGTCGTCGTGGATCGCTTGGAAGAAGGCTGCGGTCGATTGCAAGCTCGACGTTCCGACCTCGTTGGTTGCGAGCTATCCGACCGAACCCGGATTTATCGATGCGATCGTCGGATTAATTCGCCCTGCTATCGCCGCGGTTGCTGTGGGTGGTAGGTCTCCGCGATTGCTGCTGACGGCACACGGCTTGCCAAAGAAAATCGTGCATGCTGGCGACCCCTACCCGGCGCAGGTGGAGGCGACCGCTGCCGCGATTATCGCCGCGCTCGCTCGGCCTGGCCTTGACTGGCGATTATGCTATCAGAGCCGGGTTGGACCACTGGCCTGGCTCGAACCGGCGACCGACGCGGAAATCCGCCGTGCCGGCAGGGAGAGGTTGCCGCTGGTCGTCTCCCCCATCGCCTTTGTCTCGGAGCATTCGGAAACCTTGGTCGAGCTCGACCTCGATTACCGGAAGCTTGCCGAGGAAAGCGGTGTGCCGAGCTACCGGCGAGTCGCGACGGTCGGGACCGAGCCGAGGTTTATCGCGGCCCTTGCGGCACTCGTCATCCGCGCCCGGGCCGAGGGCGATATCGGCATGCCCACCGGCTGGCTCCACTGCAAGGGATCGCGATGAGCGGTTTTCTCGCCGGCGCCTATCCGTGGGTCAAATCGGCGCATATTCTGAGTGTGATCGCTTGGATGGCGGGCCTTCTCTACCTGCCGCGGCTTTTCGTCTATCACGCTGGTGCAGCATCGGGTTCGGACCTGTCCGAGACGTTCAAAGTCATGGAGCGGCGTTTGCAGCGAGCGATCATGACTCCGGCAATGTTGGCAACCTGGATCTTTGGATTGTTGCTGGCTGTGACTCCTGGATTGGTCGATTGGCAGATGGGGTGGATTTGGGGTAAACTTTTTCTGGTGGTCGGACTTACGATCTATCATTTTGCTCTTGTGCATTGGCGTCGGGCCTTTGCCATCGACCGCAACCTTCATTCGCCACGGTTTTTTCGTGTCGTCAACGAGTTGCCGACATTGGTGTTGATTGCGATTGTGGTTCTCGTGATCGTCAAGCCGATCTGATGCGCATCAAAGGTCTTGTAATCGCATTTGACTTGCCTATTTGCCGTGTCTAAGGGGAACGGCCCGTTGGGCAGCGCCCTTACCCGCCGATCCTCGTCAATCCTCGCCTGAACCTTCGCAACCGCGAGAATCATTCCTACGGGAATTCCCTGGACGGGCGAGCCGCGCCCTCACCGCACCGCGAAACTCCATGAATCTCCAAGAACTCAAACGAAAAACGCCGGCCGAGCTGCTGGCATTCGCCGAAGAGCTCGAAATCGAGAATGCATCCTCGCTGCGCAAACAGGACATGCTGTTCGCGATCCTGAAGCAGCTTGCCGAGAATGGCGTGCCAATTTCGGGCGATGGCGTGCTCGAAGTCTTGTCGGATGGGTTTGGCTTTTTGCGCTCACCGGAAGCGAACTATCTGCCCGGGCCCGACGACATTTATGTTAGCCCGAGCCAGGTACGGCGTTTTGGCCTTCGCACCGGTGACACAGTCGAGGGCGAAATCCGCTCGCCACGTGACGGTGAGCGCTATTTCGCCCTGCTGCGCGTCAGCAGCATCAACTTCGACGAGCCCGACCGGCTGCGCCAGCGCATCAATTTCGACAATTTGACGCCGCTCTACCCCGAAGAGAAGCTGGCACTCGAATTCGATGATTCGAACCGCCGTGACCTGACGACGCGGGTCATCGACCTGATCACGCCGCTCGGCAAAGGCCAGCGCGCGCTGATCGTCTCGCCGCCGCGCGCCGGCAAGACGGTGATGCTGCAGAATATCGCGCATGCGGTTGCGGCAAACCACCCCGAGGTCTATCTCCTTGTCCTCTTGATCGACGAGCGGCCGGAAGAGGTCACCGACATGGCCCGCTCAGTGCGCGGCGAGGTGATCAGCTCGACCTTTGACGAGCCGGCCCAGCGCCATGTCCAGATCGCCGAAATGGTGATCGAGAAGGCTAAGCGCCTTGTCGAGCACAAGCGCGACGTCGTGATCCTGTTGGATTCGATCACGCGGTTGGCACGCGCCTACAACACCGTCGTGCCGTCCTCGGGCAAGGTGCTGACCGGCGGTGTCGATGCCAACGCGTTGCAACGCCCAAAGCGCTTTTTTGGTGCGGCACGCAACATCGAGGAAGGCGGCTCGCTGACGATCATCGCGACTGCGCTGATCGACACCGGCTCGCGCATGGACGAGGTGATTTTCGAGGAGTTCAAGGGCACCGGCAATTCCGAAATCGTGCTCGACCGCAAGGTCGCCGACAAGCGCACCTTCCCGTCGATCGACATCACCAAATCCGGCACCCGCAAGGAGGAATTGCTGGTCGACCGCGGCGTGTTGTCAAAGATGTGGGTATTGCGCCGCGTCCTGACCCCGATGGGTCCGGTCGACGGCCTCGAATTCCTGATCAACAAGCTCAAAGAATCGCGTACCAACCACGAATTCTTCGACGCGATGAACACGTAAGGCGAATCTTAGGACTCGCCTTACATCGCAGCAAATCGGTTGGTGTAGGGCGGACGCTAATCCGCTGTGAGACCTATATCGTCAGCACGGTCTGCCCGGTGGTTTTGCGGCTTTCAAGATCGCGGTGGGCATGCGCCGCCTCGGAGAGCGGGTAGGTCTGGTTGACTGTGATCTTGACAGCACCGCTTTCGACCACCTCGAACAATTCACGCGCCGCGGTCAGCAAATCCTCACGGCTGGCGGTGTAGGTGTTCAAGGTCGGCCGGGTCAGGAACAGCGAGCCCTTGGCGGCGAGAATGCCGATATCGACCGGCCCGATTGCCCCCGACGACTGGCCGAACGACGCCATCAAGCCCAGCGGCGCCAGACAATCGAGCGATTTATAGAACGTGTCCTTGCCGACCGAATCGTACACCACAGGCAATTTCTTGCCTTGGGTGATCTCGGCGACGCGCGCGACAAAATCCTCGCGGCGGTAATTGATTGGTTGGTCGCAGCCGTTTTGCTTGACCAGTGCGGCCTTCTCGTCGTCGCCGACCGTGCCGATCACGGTGGCGCCCAGATGCTTTGCCCATTGGCAGACGATGAGCCCTACACCGCCCGCCGCAGCATGGATCAGGATCGTCTCGCCGCGTTTGACCGCATGCGTCCGGCGCACCAGGTACCACGCGGTCATGCCTTTCAGCATCATCGCCGCGGCCTGGGCGTCGGTAATACCTGCTGGCACCGGAACCAGACGGTCCGCCGGCATGACCCGGCCGTCGGCATAAGCGCCGATGGGCCCGCCGGCATAGGCGACGCGATCGCCCGGCTTGAGCCCATTGACCCCCGGCCCGATCTCCTCGACGACCCCCGCCGCCTCCGAGCCGAGCCCGCTCGGCAACGGCAGCGAATAGAGGCCGCTGCGCTGATAGGTGTCGATGTAGTTGAGCCCGACCGCGGTATGGCGCAGCCGCACCTGGCCCTGCCCCGGCTTGCCGACCTCAACCTCCTGCCACGACAAAACCTCGGGCCCGCCGGTTTTTTCAAAACGGATCGCATGCGCCATGCTCGCCTCCCTTCCAATGCCATGAATTACAAAGAAGCCATGCCGATGAGCGCACCCGTTCGGCTGCGCTCGGCGGCCTCCGACGCCGGCCGACCTTCGAGCGCCAACAGCGCCCGCTTGGTCGCCAGCCCCTCGCCGCCGCTATAGCCGCCGAGACCGCCGCTCGCCAATACCCGGTGACAGGGGATCACGATCGGGATCGGGTTGCGGCCGCAGGCCCCTCCAATCGCGCGCGGCGCCGAGCCGACCTCCATCGCCAATTCGCCATAGCGCCGCGTCTGGCCATGCGGGATCTGCTGCATCACGGCCCAGACGCGCTGGTCGAAGGCGGAGCCGGCCGGCCGCAGCGGCAGGTCGAACCGCTTCAGCCGCCCGGCGAAATAGGCGTCGAGCTGACGCACGGCTTCGGCCACAAGCGGTGTCCGCTCACCTTCTGCGCCGTCACCCCAGCGGATCTGGACAATGGCGCCGTCGGCTTCGGCAATGGTTAGGAGCCCGACCGGGCTGTCGATCGTAACTGAATTCATCATCGCACCTTCTCCAGCGCCTCACGCAATGCCGCCGGCTCGGTCAGCGGCAAGGAGCAGACCGGCCCTTCGCACAGATAGGCGGCGGCACGGCCGCCGACGAGGCCCTTGCCGTGTGCCGGATGTCCCTCCGGCAGCACCGCATCCGGCGGATAGGTCTCGACCACCCGGTTTGGCAGCGAAACCGAATAGGCGGCGCGGCGCAACCCGGTAAAAGCGGTGTCCGCCGGGTTGCCGACGATCGCGATCTGCAGCGGCTTTGCCAGGAATTCGGCATTGTTGAGCAAGGTGGCGAGCGGGAAAAAATTGCGCCCGGCCTCGCCGGAAAACGTCTCGACGATCGCCTCGGCACGGCGCCGATAATCATCGTCGCCGGTCAACAGGGCGAGCCGCGCCAGCACCCCGACCAAAGTGCCGTTCCCGGCCGGCACCGCCGAATCGGCCGCGGTCTTCGCCCGCGCGATCAGCCCTTTGGTGTCGTCCGCGGCAAAGAAATAGCCACCGGCTTCGGCGTCCCGGTAATGACGGTCGAGCACCGCCAGCCAATCCTGCACCCGGCTCAGATAACCAGCCTCGCCGATCGCCTCGTGCAGAGCCAACGCCGCACGGGCGAGATTGGCGTAGTCGTCGATATTGGCCGCATGCTGCGCTCGGCCGGCGCGCCAGCTGTGCCACAGCCGGCCATCCGCATCGCTCATCCGGTCGCGGATAAAGTCGAAGGCCGCAGCCGCTCTTGCCACCCAATCGGCCCGTCCGAAGACGAGCCCGGCATTGGCGAGTCCTGCGATCATCAGCCCGTTCCAATCGGCCAGCACCTTGTCGTCCCAGCCGGGGCGAACCCGCCCGTCGCGCACCCGCAGCAGCAATGCCCGGCATTCGGCCAGCTCGCGCTCGGTCTCGGCATCGGCAAGCTCCGGGCTGCCGGACCGGTTCAGGATCGTGCGTCCTTCCCAATTCCCCGCCGCGCTCACGTCGTAATGGCTTTTGAACAAGACCGCGCGGGGGCCGAGCGCATGGTCGATCTCGGCCTCGGTCCAGACATAG
>DASXAM010000059.1:0-5820 GCA_036404275.1 Allostellaceae bacterium | reverse complement strand
ATCGCTCGCTCGCCGCGCAGCAGGCCGCATTCGATCTGGTCGCGGGCGAGGAAGGCCGCCGGGACGGCGATCGCTGCCATATCGTAGGCAAAGGCGTAGGGTGTCGCAATCAGCGCCGCCGCCGACAGGGTCGAGGCCTGCAACGCGTAGCGCGCCGGCGATCGCCAGACGCTCCAGACGGTTCCCGCGAGAGCGGAAGCCGAAACGATTTGGCAGAACCATGCCGATTGCGCATCGCCGTGCAGCAGGCGGACCAAGCCGTAGATCGTCTGGACATAGCCCCATCGGGCGACGGCACCGGTCGCGCCGGCCGCCGGAATGTTCTCGTTCATCTGGGCGGCGAGCTGGTGCGGGAACGCAGCCCAGGCGCCGATCCCGAACACGGCCGCCGCGGCAGCCGCCAGCAATCCGGCCGTCGCCGCCGCGCCGGCAATGGCGCGCCATCGGCCGGCCGCGGCGAGCGCAACCGGGATTAAGATGCCGAATTGCGGCTTGTAAGTGAGACAGCCGAAAAAGACGCCCGCTAGCACCGGCCGCTGCTGCAGCGCCAGCAACCCGCCGCCGAGCAGCGCGCCGGTGACAAACCCGTTCTGTCCGGCGAGAAAATTCCAAAATGTAAACGGCGAAGCGAGGGTCAAGGCGATAGCAGGCGATCGTCTTACGATCAAGAAGGCGACACCGGCGAAGCCGAACAAGCTCAGGACGTCCCAAGCGATAAACGCCCAGCCGTAGGGCAGCGCCGCAAACGGCGCCATAACCAGCAAAAAGGTCGGCGGATATGGCCAGTGCGGATAGAAGTAGCGACCGGCTCCGAGCAGCGCCGCCTGGGCTGCGGCGAATGTCGCCGGCTGGTACAGGCGCGCGACGCCGCCGTGCAGCGCCTGCACTGTTGCGGCCCAGGCGCAGGCGAAATCGGTATAAATCGGCGCTCCGTCGGGACCGACGATCCAGATGCCGCGCCAATAAAACAATACGAGCAGCCCGACATAAACGGCGACCACAGCGCAGCCATATGCTTGCAGGCGGGCTGCGGTGAAGATTTCGGGTGGCGGAGCACAGTCGAGCACCCGGCGTCGAAGAATTTGCAAGGTTATCGTTATGTCGGCGTGCCTACAGGTCGACGCCGATTTGCATGAACATCGAGCTTAAATTGCTGCCGAGAGAAACCAGCGCGGCAATGACGACAATCGCGACGAGTCCGACGATCAGCCCGTACTCGGCCGCCGTAACTCCTTCCGTCGAGCCTATCAGCCGGGCGACGATCGAGCGCGTAGCACCCTCCTCACAGGTCGAATTGTGCAAAGCGCTGTCGGATCTGGCGCTCGATCGCGGTGGAACCTGGACTACGCGAGACCTGCCGCCACGACCGGGCTGGACAGTACCAGCGCCGCCAAGCCCTGCCTCGGCGCGAAAGCGTCGTTGCGCGAGGCTCAGACGGTGGAAGCGACTAGGCTGAACACGGAGCTCAGCGAGGTGCCGAGCGCCGCCACCGCGACGATGATCACGACCGCGATCAGCGCTGCGATCAGCCCGTATTCGACAGCGGTGACGCCTTCTTCGTCCGTGACAAGCCTCGTGAGTGTCCAAAGCATCGATTTCTCCTGGGGGTGGGAACCGATGCACATTGTGGTGAAAGTCTTGACAAAGCTTTAACGCGGTAGCGGGCTGCTCACGAATTGTTCGAATGTAGCGGGTCGTCGGCAACGACGGCCAGGAGCGCCGCGCCATAGCGGTCGAGCTTGTTCCGGCCGATGCCGGGGATCGACGCCAGCGCCGCAAGGGTGCGCGGCCGGCGGGCGGCGATTTCGATCAGGGTCGCATCGTGAAAGATCACATAGGGCGGCACTTGTTGCTGGCGCGCCGCATCGAGCCGCCAGGCGCGCAGCGCCTCCCACAGCGCCTCCGTCGCCGGGTCGCGCGCGGTTGTCGCCGGCGCCGTCTTGGCCGGCCGCCGGCCGCGTTCGCGCGCATCGCGGCGAAACCGGACAGTCCCCTGCCCCCTCAATATTTCCGTCGCCCGCGACGTCAGAGCGAGCCCGCCATGGCCTTCGGGGTCGGGCATCGCCAGCCCCTGCGCCACCAGCTGGCGGAACACCGACAGCCAGCCGCTACGGTCGAGCTCGCTGCCGACCCCGAACGTCTTGAGCCGGTTGTGGCCGAGGCGTTTGACCCGCTCGGTCTCGGTACCGAGCAAAATATCGACGAGGTGCTGTGCGCCAAAACGCTGCCCGGTGCGATAGATCGCGGAAAGCGCCTTTTGCGCGGCGACGGTGCCGTCCCAGCTCGGCACCGGGTCGCGGCAATTGTCGCAATTGCCGCAGGGCTGGTGGCCCGTCTCGCCGAAATAGCCGAGCAGCGCCTGGCGCCGGCACGACACGGTCTCGCAATAACCGAGCAGCGCTTCGACCTTCTGCCGCTCGATGCGACGCCGGCGGTCATCCGCCTCACCGCCGTCGCTGCTGTCGATCAACCGGATCAGGTTCATCACATCGGCCATGCCGTAGCACATCCAGGCGTCGGCCGGCAGCCCGTCGCGTCCGGCGCGGCCGGTCTCCTGATAATAGGCTTCGAGGTTTTTCGGCGCGGCGAGATGGGCGACAAAGCGCACATTGGGCTTATCGATCCCCATGCCGAATGCGATCGTCGCGGCGACCACGACCCCTTCTTCGCGCAGAAACCGCTCTTGGTGGCGCTCGCGCACGGCCGCCTCGAGCCCGGCGTGGTAGGGCAGCGCCATCCGCCCCTTTGCCGTGAGCCAGCTTGCCGTCTCCTCGACCGAACGCCGGGTGAAGCAATAGACGATGCCGGCGTCGCGCGGGTGCTCGTCGGCGAGAAAACGCCAGAGCTGCTCCAACGGACTGCGCTTGGCGACGACGCGGTAAAAGAGATTCGGCCGGTCGTAGCCGGCGGCAAAGACCGGGGCGGCGTCGAGCCGCAGCTGAGCGACGATGTCCCGCCGGGTCGGCTCGTCCGCGGTGGCGGTCAAGGCCAAGAGCGGGACGCCGGGAAAGCGTTCCCGCAACACCGAAAGCTGCTGATATTCGGGGCGGAAGTCGTGGCCCCATTGCGAGATGCAATGCGCCTCGTCGATGGCGAAGAGGGCGAGCTTGCACTGCGACAACAAGTCGAGGCAGTGCCTTGTCATCAACCGCTCGGGCGAGACATAGAGGAGGTCGAAGGCGCCGGCCCGCACCAGCCGCTCGACCTCGGCGGCCTCGCTCGGCATTAGCCGCGAATTCAGCGCCGCCGCCCGCACCCCGGCTTGGCGCAGCGCATCGACCTGGTCCTTCATCAAGGCAATCAGCGGCGAGACGACGATGCCAAGCCCGGGGCGCAGCAACGCCGGCACCTGGTAGCACAGCGACTTCCCGCCGCCTGTCGGCATCAGCACGACGGCGTCGCCGCCGGCGAGCACCCTCTCGATCACGGCAAGTTGAGAGCCGCGAAAGCTGTCATAGCCAAACACCCGGCGGAGCACGCCCTTCGGCGTCTCTGGCAGCGTCTCTGGCGGCGCGCGGTCGGCCGGAAAATGTCTCACGACCGGTTCTTTACCGCCGATGCGCGCATATGGCGAATGCAATGCGTCGCAGTGCGTAGTATGCTGCCATCCGGCGGCGACAGCGACGAACTGTTAGCGGAGGGGGCGGTATCAGGCGCCGCGCTGCCGGAAGGATCGCGGCCAGCTCGACGAACGAGGTAGCGTGCGCATGTTCCGAACGGCCCGCCATCGCGCCATGCGGCTCGCGGCGGGTGGCGCCCTGGCACTGATCGGCGCCGGTGCCGGGCTTTCCCTCCCCTTGGCGCAGGCCGTGGCCGACCCGCCTCGTCCTGCTTCCGCACCCGGTGTGCTGCGCGGCGACGATGCCGAGCTCGCGGCACGGCTCGATGCCGGCGCGCGGATCACGGTGGCCGGTGAGCGGCTCGACGCCAAATTGCTGCGCCGGTTTTACCAGGGCCACGGCGACCGGATGGTGTGGGACCATTACGCGGCCGTGGCGCACGCCTTGTGGCAGGCGGTGTTGCGCGCCCGGAGCCAAGGGCTCGACCCGAACTTGTTCCATGCCGCCGTGCTCGCCGGACGCAGTGCGGCGCTGTCGCCGGCCGAGCGCGATTTGATGCTGTCCGACGCGTTCCTCTCCTATGCCGATGCGCTCGCCCGCGGTGCCGTGCCGGTCGAGGCGCGCGCTGACGACGAGGACCTGACGCCCGCCCCCATTGATGTCGTCGCGGTCCTGGACACGGCGATTGGCGCACCCGACCCGGCGCGCGTAATCGAAGCGCTGGCGCCCAGCTCGGGCGATTACCAGGCGATGCGCCGCGCCTATGTCCAAATGCGCGCGATCGCCGAAGGATCCGGCCTCGACCGGCGAGGGCGCGACGGCCGTGCCGCGGCGGCGCAGCGGATGCGCCAGCTCGCGGTCAATCTCGAGCGGATCCGCTGGCTGCCGCGGACGATCCCGGCCGATCGCGTCGTCGTCGATACTGCGGCCGAGCAGATTGCGCTGATCCGCGGCGAGCGCGCGGTATTCACCGCGCGGGTCGTGGTCGGCGAAACCGACAAGCAGACCCCCGAGCTGCACACGACGATCACCGACATCCTGTTCAACCCGCCCTGGAACATCCCGCGCTCGATCCTGCAAAAGGAGATCTTGCCCAGGCTCAAGGGCGACCCCGGCTATCTGGCACAGCACCATATGCGCTGGCACGGCTCGCGGCTGCAGCAGGAGGCCGGGCCCTACAGCTCCCTCGGCCGAATCAAGTTTGAGATGGACGACCGGTTCGATGTCTATCTCCACGACACACCGGAAAAATGGCGGTTTCAAGCCGCCAGCCGCATGATGAGCCATGGCTGCGTACGGGTTGAGAACCCACGGACGCTCGCCGCCCTGCTGCTCGGCTGGAGCCCGGAAGAGATCGACAAGGCGATTGGCCTCGACCGAACGCACAGCCGGGCATTGCCGCGGCCACTGCCGGTGTTCATCGTCTATCGGACGGCTTATGTCGAATCGAATGGCGCGATCGCGTATCGCGGCGACCCCTATCAGCGCGACGAAGAGATCTGGCGGCGCCTGAACCGTTTGCCGGAGCGGCCGGTGGCCCAAGATGCCGCGCTCGCGCACCGCAAAGGGTGATATTGCTCGCGGCCTTAATCAACTATATGGTAAATAGCGTCAAAAACCGCGAATAATTGCACAACCCCTCGATCTTCGGGCTTGTCCTGCCGGATTTCGGATGCTAACCCCGGTTTGGGGAATCGGGGGGATCAAAGCTTGAATACGTCTTCTCTGTTGAGCCGGCGCCGGCTGCTCGGTGCCGCCGTCGCAGCGACTGTGGTCGGTTTTGTCAAGCCCGCGCCAGCGCTGTCCTTTGCTCCGCGATCGGTGTCTCTCTACAACGTCCATACCGGCGAGTGGCTGCGCACCGTCTATTGGGCCGACGGCCATTACATCAGCGAAGCGGTGCGCGATATCAATTGGATCCTGCGCGACCACGATTCGGGCGAAATCCGGCCGATGAACGCCGGCGTTCTCGACGTCTTGGGCATGCTGCGCCAGCGCCTCGACACGCCCGATCCGTTTTTGGTGGTGTGTGGCTATCGCTCGCCGACCACCAATCGCCGGCTTTTTTACGAGGGTGTCGGGGTCGCCAAGCACAGCTATCACATCAAGGGGATGGCGATCGATTTGCGCAGCGAGCGGCGCAGCCTCGCACAGGTACGCGACGCGGCGTTGAGCCTCGGCTGCGGTGGCGTCGGCTACTATCCGCGGTCGGATTTCGTCCATGTCGATTGCGGGCCGGTGCGCCGCTGGATCGGCCCGG
>DASXAM010000058.1:0-2882 GCA_036404275.1 Allostellaceae bacterium | reverse complement strand
GACCAGCTCTATTTCAAGCACGCCAACAAGGCCTATCTCGAAACTGCCGTGGCGATGGGGCTGATCGGCAGCGCCGACCCGATCGTCTTGCAGCTTTATGTGGAGCCGCTGCAGCGCTTTCGCCTCGCCGCGCAAGGGCATAGCGCCGTGGTGCCGCCGCCCGAAAAGCGGGATCGGATCGCCCGCTATTTCGACCCGCTGCCGTTCTGGTACCGGCCGTTCGAGGAGGAACGGGTCGAGCGCGATGCGTTTCCGCTGCACGCCGTGACCCAACGGCCGATGCACATGTACCATTCTTGGCATTCGCAGAACGCTTGGCTGCGCCAGATTCTTGGAGACAACCGGCTGTTCGTGAACCGGATGACGGGCCGGGCGCTCGGTCTTGCCGAGGAAGATTGGGTGTGGCTCGTCAGCCACCACGCCCGGATCCGGGTCCCGACCCGGCTGATGGACGGTGTCCACCCGAGCACGGTGTGGACCTGGAACGGGATCGGCAAGCATGCCGGCGCGTGGAACCTTGATCCCGCGGCGCCGGAGTTTCGCCGGGGATTTCTGCTCAACCACCTGATTTGCGAGCTGCTACCGCCCGCCGGTGGCCCGCGCGAAGCCAATGCCGACCCCGTCACCGGCCAGGCGGCGTGGTACGATCTGCGGGTGCGGATCGAACCGGCGACGGCCGCCGAGGCCGGGACCACCGCTCCGGCTTTTGCGCCGTTCGCGCACCCAGCGTCGCTCGGCCCGATACCGGCGATCCTGCGCTATGGCGCGGCGCCCGAAGCGGCGACCGGGCCGAGATGACCTCGCTTCCCCCGTCGCAGCCGGGTCAGAAAAAGCTCGGCCTCGTCATCGATCTCGATATCTGCGTCGGGTGCCACGCTTGCGCGACCGCGTGCAAGGAATGGAATACGAGCGGCCATATGGCGCCGTTGCCCGATTTCTCACCTTACAGTGCCGGTGCCTATGGCGTGTGGTTCAACCGCGTCCACGCCTTCGAGGAGGAGGACGGAGGGGAAGGCCGCACTATCTATTTTCCGAGATCATGCCTGCATTGCGAGGAGCCGGCCTGTGTCACGGTGTGCCCGACCGGCGCCTCTTACAAGCGCGCCGAGGACGGGATCGTGCTCGTCGACGAGGCGATCTGCATCGGCTGTAAATTGTGCTCCTGGGCCTGCCCCTATGGTGCCCGCGAATTCGATGCCGACGCCGGTGTCATGAAGAAATGCACCTTGTGCATCGACCGGATCTATAACGACAACTTGCCGGCGGAGGAGCGTCAGCCGGCCTGCGTCATGGTTTGCCCGGTCAATGCCCGCTATTTCGGCGACCTCGGCGATCCCGATTCGGAGGTCTCGGAATTGGTCGCGCAGCGCCGCGGCGTCGATTTGCTGCCCGAGCTCGGCTACCAGCCGGTCAACAAATACCTGCCGCCGCGGCCGCGGCAAATGAAGCCGCCGCCGACCGCATCCCTCGCTGGGCCCGTGCCCGAGCTCCCCGTCGCCAACAAGCTGCTGCGCTGGGTCGACCGGCTGCTGTCGCGCTGACGCCGCGATTTGTTGCGGAGCGCGAGCAATGCATCCCGCGCCCTCGATAGTCTTGTTTACGACGGCGTCCGGCGCCGGCTTTGCATTGCTGGCGCTGCTCGGGCTCGGCGCACCGCTCGGATTGCTGCCGACGAGCAGCTGGTTCGGCTTTAGCGCGCTGGCGATCGCAGTGGTGCTCGCCTCCGCCGGCCTTGTCGCCTCGACCTTTCACCTCGGTCGGCCCGAGCGGGCATGGCGCGCTTTGTCGCAATGGCGCTCGTCCTGGCTGTCGCGCGAGGGCGTGTTCTCACTCGCGAGCTTTATCCCGGCTGCGGTATTCGGCATCGGCTGGGTGTTTTTCGGAGAGACAACCGGGTTTCCCGGCCTCTGCGGCATCGCCTCGGCGGTGCTGGCGGCGGCGACGGTCTATTGCACCGGCATGATCTACGCCTCGCTGAAGCCGATCCATCAATGGCACAACGGTTGGGTCGTGCCGGGCTATTTGGCACTCGGCCTGATGTCGGGCTCGCTGCTGCTCGATTTTCTCGTCCGGTTGTGGGCCGCGGGCGCTCCCGGCTTGGCCATCCTCTGCGTTGTGGCGGCGCTCGTCGGCTGGTGGATCAAGGAAGGCTATTGGCGGTTTGTCGCCACGACCTCGGCGCGCAGCACCCCTGCAACGGCCACAGGGCTCGGGCGCCATGGCCGGGTTCGCCTTTTCGAGGCGCCGCACACCGAGGAAAATTACCTGTTGCGGGAGATGGGGTTTCATATCGCACGCAAGCATGCGCGGCGGCTGCGCGCAACCGCCAGGCTGTGCGGCTTTGCCTTGCCGGCGCTCCTCAGCCTGCTCGCCCTAATTTTGGGCGGCGGTCTCAGCCTTGTCGCGGCCGGGCTTGCCGTTCCAAGCGCGGCCTTGGGGCTCGCCGCCGAGCGCTGGCTGTTTTTTGCCGAGGCAAAACACACAGTTACGTTATATTATGGCGCCGACGCCGTGTAGCCGAAATTTTCCGATGCGAGGGTGTTGACGAGATCGCCGAAGGGGGTCTATAAGCGCCGCCCTTCAGCCTTGTGGCTGGATTTTGTTGATTGAGGCGTATGGGTGAGGGAAGGGATGCGCGGGCGGCGGCGGGTTTGCCGAGGCTCGCGCGGATGCGTGACGTTTTGGCGGCCTTTGAGGGGCCTGCCGGGGGTTTGGCGCGAGCCGGACCGGCGGCGGGTCTCGGGATGAACTTGAGAGTTTGATCCTGGCTCAGAACGAACGCTGGCGGCATGCCTAACACATGCAAGTCGAACGCTCTGGCGATTTCGGTCGTCGGGGAGTGGCGCACGGGTGAGTAGCGCGTGGGAACCTGTCCATGGGTG
>DASXAM010000057.1:0-3655 GCA_036404275.1 Allostellaceae bacterium | reverse complement strand
CGCGCAATACGCGGCTCGCCCGCGCCACCGCACCCCCCGACATGACCATGCTGCGCGAGGCAAAGGTGCCAAAGCCAAAGGCGGTCGTCTCGGTATCGCCGTGGCGCACCGCAATCCGCGCCGGATCGATGCCGAGCTCGTGATGGGCGATCTGCGACAAGGTGGTTTCGAGCCCCTGCCCGTGCGATTGGATGCCGACCGTCAGCACCAGGCTGCCATCGGGCAGAATGCGGGCGGTGCAGCTCTCGAAACCGGGAACGATCGTCGCCCCGCGGCTGACGAATTCGGCCGCACCATGCGCGGTCTGCTCGGCAAACGAGGCAAAGCCGATGCCGACGAGGCGCCCGTCGGGCTCGCCCTGCTGTTGGCGCGCCCGCACCCCTTTGTCGTCGAGCAATTCGGCGCAGAGCCGCACGCTTTGCGGATAGTCGCCATTGTCGAAGGACATGCCGCCGATCGCGGTAAACGGCATCTGCTCCGGGCGAACCATGTTTAGCTGGCGCACTTCGGCGGGGTCGCGACCGACGGCGCGCGCCACCTCGTCGATCGTGCGCTCGATCGCAAAGCAGGCGCCGGGGCGGCCAACCCCGCGAAAGGGCCCGAGCGGCGCCTTGTTGGTCGCGACGGTGATTGCGCGCGCCCGGTAGTGCGGGATCGTGTACGGCCCCGGCAAATTGCGCGCCGCCATCGCCGCCTCGTTATAGGGTCCCTGCGGCCACAGCCCGTAGGCGCCGGCATCGACGATGATTTCCGCGTCGATGCCGAGGATGCGGCCGTCGCGGTCGGCGTAGGCGGTGATCTTGTAATGATGGTCGCGGGTATGCGCCGCGGTCAGCAGGTGCTCAGCGCGGTCTTCGACCCAGCGCACCGGATGGCCTCGCTCGATCGCCAATGCCGCCAGGATGATCTCTTCCGGATAGAGCCGGGCCTTTGGCCCGAACCCGCCGCCGACATCGGGGGCGACGACGCGCAGCCGGCGCAGGTCGAGGCCGAGAAACTCGCCGAGCGCCACGCGCACCGTATGCGGCGTCTGGGTCGAGGCATAGACCACGATCTCGTCGAGGCGATAGTCGCAATAGGCGAGGACGGCGCGGCCTTCGAGCGGAGCGCCCGATTGCCGGTGCATGCGGTATTCTCGACTGACGGTCACCGCCGCGGTTTGCGCTGCGGCGCCGATGTCGCCGCCCTCGAACACCCGTTCGCTGTAGGTGTTGTCGCCCCAATGGTCGTGCACCGGGTGGCGGCTGCCGCGCCGGTCGCGACGGGCATCGACGACCGCGTCGAGCACCTCGTAATCCACCGTTATCTCATTGGCGAGATCCTCGGCCTCGGCGCGGGTGGGCGCGATGCAGGCAGCGATCGCCTCGCCGACATAGCGTACCTTGTCGGTCGCCAGCGGCGGCCAGGCCGGCGATTTGGCGGCGACCGCCTGGGTCACGACGCGGATCGGCTTGACCCGCGGCAAATCGGCGGCGGTGTAAACGGAACCCTTGGCGCCGGTCGGCACGGCGATCCCGCGGATCCGCGCATGCCCGTGCGGACTGCGCAGAAACGCGACCTCCATCGTGCCCGGCAGCTTGACGTCCGACACGAACTCGCCGCGGCCCCACAGATGCCGCTCGTCCTCGCGCCGCAGCAGCGACGCTCCGATCCCGGCCCCGCTCTTGGGGGCTTCATCCGGCATTCGATGCTTCCTTCGACGCCACCGCCGCATCGGCGATTGCAGCGACAATGTTGGTATAGCCGGTGCAGCGACAGATATTCCCGGCGAGGCCGCGGCGGATCTCGGCTTCGGAACCGGCTCGCCCGCGGCGGATCAGATCGCGCGCGGTGATCAGCATCGCCGGGGTGCAAAAGCCGCATTGCACCGCGTGGCAGCGGTGAAAGGCGTCGCGCAGCGCGGCCATGACCGGGTCGCCGGCAAAGCCTTCGATGGTCCGCACCCGGCGCCCGTCGCAGGCGACCGCCAAGGCCAGACAGGCGCGCACCGGCTCCTCATCGACGAGCACCGTGCAGGCGCCGCACACGCCATGCTCGCAGCCCAAATGGGTCCCGGTCAGATTGTGCCGCTCGCGCAGCCAGTCGGCGAGCGAGCTGCGCGGGGCCACTTCGTCCGCGACAGCAGCGCCGTTTACGTGCAGCCGGATCGCGGTCACGCCGTTGCCTGCTGCATCACCCGCGTTGCCGCCACCATATGGAGCCGGCGCTGGAACGCGTCGAAATGCCGGTCGGCGGCACGGTCGAGGTCGGCGGCGACAGCGGCGGGATCGTTCCGTCCTTCGGCCAGCGCCCGCGACGCGTCTTCCAGCATCAGCGGCGCCCCCTCGGCGGCGCCGAGCACGACGCACGCATGACCGCGCTCCGGATCGGCGATGGCTGCCGCCAAAGCGTTGGCGAACTCGCCCGATTTGCGGCAGAGCTTGACATAGCCCCAACGCGCGCCGGCCGACAATTTGGGAATGCGGAGGCTTTCGATGACCTCGTCGTCGGCCAGCATTGTCGCATAGATCCCGGTAATGAAGTCGGCGCATGTCACGGTGCGCTCGCCGTTCGGGCCGCGCAGCTGCAGCTCGGCGCCGAGCGCGGTCATAACCGTCGGCCATTCGGCCGCCGGGTCGGCCAAAGCGAGGCTGCCGCCGATCGTGCCGCGGTTGCGGACCGCACGATAGGCAAGGCTCGCCGCGGCGAGCGGCATCAACCCGCGCGACGGGTCGGGCACCCGCCCGTCCTCGATCATCGCATGCGTCACGCCGGCGCCGAGGCGCACGCTGTCCGCATCCTCATCGACCTCGGCAAGCTCCGCGAGCCGGGCGATGTCGATCAGCAATACCGGTGCGGCGACGCGCAAATTCATCATCGGCAGCAGCGATTGCCCGCCGGCAATCAGCCGCGCCTCGCCGGCCTTTGCTGCCAGCAGCGCGACGGCCTCGCCGAGGCTCGTCGGACGCGCATAATCGAAGGGGGGCGATTTCATGACCGGCGGCGCAATCGGCGATGTCGGCCAAATCCCAGCACCGGCACCACGCGCTGTCAACCCGCCGGACAATCGGCGTGCCAGTGGCTTGCGCCCGCCGGCGATGAGAGCTGCGGGGTGCGGATTTTGGCGGTCGACAGCGGCGTGTGGGGTTGGTTGCGGGGGCAGGATTTGAACCTGCGACCTTCAGGTTATGAGCCTGACGAGCTACCGGGCTGCTCCACCCCGCGTGGGTCGGGTGTGGGGGGGTGTGGCGGGCCTGGCGGCGACCTGCTCTTCCGCCGCTTGAGCGGCAGTACCATCGGCGCGGCGGGTTTTCACGGCCGAGTTCGGGATGGGATCGGGTGTTGGGCCCCGCGCTATGGCCACCAGGCCGGCGACACCCCCCAAGATTGCGGTTTGGCTGCGGTTTGCGCCAGGGGGTTGGGGAGGGTTTGTGATGCGTTTGTGATGCGAGGAGAGAAGTGTCGGATGGCGCTGGCCGCTATGCGCGGGACAGGGTGGGGTGGATCGGGCGCGTTTGAGCGATTAGTACCGGTTGGCTCGAACGGATTGCTCCGCTTCCACTTCCGGCCTATCGACGTGGTGGTCTTCCACGGCTCTCGACGAGACCTGGTTTTGAGGGGGGCTTCCCGCTTAGATGCGTTCAGCGGTTATCCCGTCCGCACTTAGCTACCCGGC
>DASXAM010000056.1:0-8904 GCA_036404275.1 Allostellaceae bacterium | reverse complement strand
CGGGTGGCCGGTCGTGTCCTCGACCTGCGCTTCGCTGGTGATTTTGAGCCCGCCGAACGTGAAGGTGATGCCGGTCGTCACCGCATAAGCGTGATAGGGCGGGCGGTCGAGCGGCTGCGCCCAGTTGGTCTTGTCGATCGCGAGGCCCGTCGTGCGCAGCCCGTCATGGATGTTCGGGTTGAACGGCACATTCGGCCGCGGTGCGGCGTTGAAACCGCGCACGGTTTCGAGGAAGCGGCCAGGATCGACGCCTTCGAGGCGCGGCGCCAGAGCTTCGAAGCTGTCGGCCTGCTCCTTGGTGATGCGCGGGATGCGGTATTCCTCGCGCAACAGATGGGTAACCTTCTGGTCGAAGATTTGCCAGGCGAAGAGGCCCGGCTGGTTCAAAATCTCGCCGCCGTACCGGGCGTAGGTATAGCTGTGGAAATCGAGGCCTTCGTCGAGAAACCGCTCGCCCCGGGCATTGACGACGATGCCGAATGGATAGTTGTGCTTTTGGAACCGGTCGCCGACATCGAGGTCGCCAAAGGGCGGCGCGTTCAAATCCCACGCCACGGCATGCGCACCCGACCAATGGCCGTGCACCGCCGCCCCGAGATCGAGCGCCATCTTCAGCCCTTGGCCGGTATTGAAGCGCGACCCGCGCACCTTGGCGAGGTCCCAGTTGCGCCCCAAATAGCGCGCCCGCATCTCGGCATTGGCCTCGAACCCGCCACAGGCCAGCACCACCGCCTTGGCGCGAATATCGCGAAGGCGGCCCTGATGGCGCACCCGCACGCCCTCCACCTCCCGGTCGCCGGCCAGCAGCGCCACCGCCGGCGTCTCGTACAGCATCGTGATGCCGTCGCTGGCGGCGCGCGCGTGCAACGCCTTCATCAATTCCTTGCCGCCGCCCCAGATATGGCAGGCGAGCCCGCCCCAGAACTTGAACTTGCCGTCGACGCGAAACGCCTGGCGGCCGAGCCCGAGCTGAAAGCGCACCCCCTTCTCACGCAGCCACACCCCGGCGTCAAAGCTGCTGCGGATCAGGGTCTCGGTCATGTCCGGATCGCAGCGGTACTCGGTCATCCGGCCCATATCGTCGAAATACTGCTCTTCGGTGT
This sequence comes from Allostellaceae bacterium, assembly GCA_036404275.1. Taxonomy (GTDB): domain Bacteria; phylum Pseudomonadota; class Alphaproteobacteria; order ATCC43930; family CGMCC-115725; genus AP-15. The sequence goes on along the minus strand of DASXAM010000056.1, from coordinate 7,801 downwards.
AGGTGCCGAAATCGACGTCTTTGAGCTCGGTCTCGTTCATGTCGGGAATCAGCCGCGCCAGATCCTCGCCGCCATGGTAGACGACGCGAAAGGCGCCGCCGGTAAAGGCCGAGTTGCCGCCGCGCTGGTCCTCGGGTGCGATTTCGAGCATCAGCACGCGAGCCCCGTTCTCACAGGCCGAGAGGGCGGCGCAGGTCGCCGCATTCCCGGCGCCGACAACGATCACATCAAAATCCTCGGCTATGGTGCCCGCCATTTCGCGCCCCGTCATAAAACCAAAGCGGCACCGAACCCGGAGCCCGCCGGCGCCAGATTACTCCCGAGCGCGGCGCGCGCTACGCACTGTATGGGGAAGCGGCTTCCCGCGGGCTTCCGGCAGGAACGAGGCGACGACGACGCCCAGCAGGAAAATGATGCCGACAATCATTGGTATCATCCCAGCGCGCCCGATTCGGACATGCCGCGCCAGACGCCGTGCGAGCACCTCGTTTTTCACATTTATATATCGTAGTGAAAAATTATTTGACTTTTACGATACGTGAATGAGAGACTTCCACGGGACCGGCCGGGCCTCCCAGGAGTTGATGACGGATGATGACTCGCGCGCACCCCCAAACCGGAACGGTGACGGCGAGGCGGGCGCTCGGCGGCACGAACGACGCTTGTTGTCGGGCCTTCGAGACTCGGTGAGCACCGCGGGACACCGCTCCCGCCATTCGAACATCGCCCGGCGACGCCGCGCCAACCCCAAGCCGGCACCGTCGGTTCTGCACCTGACCCGGAGGCTGTTGTGCCGACATCCGCGCCCGAACTGCGCCTCGATCATGAAATCGTCCGCGACGGCCGCCGCGAACCCGACCGACGCTCGGAGGTTTTTGTCGTCGATGCGCTGAGCGGTCTCGTTGTTTTTGTCGAGCCATCGGAAGCCTCGGGCTGGCCGTGCAGCGAGCGCGTCACGGCGCGCCGGCAGCGGTCGCAATGGCGCCCGCTGCTGTCGCGCTGGCTCGCGCCGGCAGCTGCAAAAATCTGGCATCACGCAAGCCGATCGCTGGTCGCCGCCGTGTTGCTGGCGACGGCCGGAGGCGGCTCCGCCAGCGCCGAGCAAAGCCTGCTCAACGTCTCCTACGATCCGACGCGGGAGTTCTACGCCGATTACAACCGGGTTTTTGCCGAGCATTGGAAAGCGCGGACCGGCGAGACGGTCTCGATCCGCGCTTCGCATGGCGGATCGGGGTCGCAAGCTCGCGCCGTCATAGACGGGCTCGGCGCCGATGTCGTGACCCTAGCGCTTGCCTACGACATCGACGCGATCGCCGAGCGCGCCAAGCTGCTGCCGCTCGACTGGCAAAAGCGCCTGCCGGACAACAGCGCGCCCTACACCTCGACGATCGTGTTTCTGGTGCGCAAGGGCAATCCGAAGCACGTCCACGATTGGCCCGACCTGATCCGCCCGGACGTCAAGGTCATCACCCCCAACCCAAAGACCTCGGGCGGCGCGCGCTGGGCGTATCTGGCGGCGTGGGGCTATGCGCTGCGCCAGCCGGGCGGCGGCGAGGCGAAGGCGCGGGCCTATGTGGCGGCGCTCTATCACAATGTGCCGATCCTCGATGCGGGCGCCCGCGGCTCGACCATCACCTTCACCCAGCGCGGTCAAGGCGATGTGCTGCTGAGCTGGGAGAACGAAGCCTTCCTCGCGACAAAGGAATTCGGCGGCGATAAATTCGAGATCGTCGTGCCCTCGGTCAGCATCCTGGCCGAGCCACCGGTCGCCTTGGTCGATGCCAATGTCGACAAGCACGGCACCCGCATGCTGGCGCTGGCCTATCTGAAGGAGCTTTACACGCCGGAGAGCCAGGAGCTCGAAGCCAAGCATTTTTACCGGCCGCGCAACGCCGCTGTCGCCGCCCGCCACCGCGACCAGTTCCCGCAATTGCAGCTGTTCACGATCAGTCAGGTCTTTGGCGGCTGGAAGGCGGCGCAGGCCAAGCATTTTGCCGATGGCGGCGTCTTCGACCAGATCTACAAGCCAGGCAACTGAGGCATGGCCCAGAATCTCGCCGCGACGGTTGCCGCGGCGCACCGCGCGACCACACCGCGCGATACCTTGCCGGGCTTTGGGCCGGCGATGGGGCTGACGCTCACCTATCTCGGGCTGATCGTGGTCCTGCCGCTGATCGGCTTGGCGGTAAAGGCGGCCGGTCTCGCCCCGACGCAATGGCTTGCGATCCTGTCGCGGCCGCGCACCTTGGCGGCGTTCCGGGTGAGCTTTGGCCTGTCGATCGCCGCGGCGGCGGTCAATGCGGTGCTGGGGCTGCTGCTCGGTTGGGTGCTGGTGAGGTATCGTTTTCCCGGTCGGCGGGTAGTCGATGCGCTGATCGACTTGCCCTTTGCCCTGCCGACCGCGGTCGCCGGCATCACGCTTGCCACCTTGTACAGCAACACGGGGTGGCTCGGTCGGATGCTGCAGCCGGTCGGCGTCACGGTCTCGTTTACCCGACTCGGCATCTTTGTGGCGCTCGTCTTTATCGGGCTGCCCTTTGTCGTGCGCGCGGTGCAGCCGCTGATCGTCGATCTCGATCGCCAGGCCGAGGAGGCGGCGCGGACGCTCGGCGCGGGCTCGGCAACGATCTTTTGCCGGATCGTGCTGCCCGCTTTGCTGCCGGGCATCCTGACCGGGGCGGCATTGGCGTTTGCCCGCGCGGTCGGCGAATATGGCTCGGTCATCTTTATCGCCGGCAACATGCCGGGCGTCTCCGAGATCGTGCCGCTGCTCATCGTCACCAAGCTCGAGCAGTATGATTATGCCGGGGCGGCGGCGATCGCAGCGGTAATGCTGGCGGTGTCGTTTGCGGTGCTGGTCGCGATCAACGCCTTCGAGCGCAGGATCGGGCGACGCTATGGCGGCTGAACCGCGCAATTGCCGGCAGATTGTCGTGCGGGCGATGCTGACGGCGTCGGCGCTGGCGATCGTCGCCCTCTTTCTGGTGATTCCGGCGGTCTTTGTCTTCGCCCAGGCATTTGCCCGCGGGCTCGGCTATTTCGTCGCCGCCTTGGCGGAGCCCGACGCGCTGGCCTCGATCCGCTTGACCTTGATCGTCACGCCGATCGCGGTAATCGGCAACACCGTCTTCGGCCTCGCCGCTGCCTGGTGCATCGCGCGGTTCGATTTTCGCGGCAAGAACGCGCTTGTCACCCTGATCGACCTGCCGTTTTCGGTGTCGCCGGTCATCGCCGGCCTGGTGTTCATTTTGCTGTTCGGGGCGCAGGGCTGGTTTGGGCCATGGACCATCGCCTACGGCATCCACATCATTTTTGCCATCCCCGGTATCGTGCTGGCGACGATCTTTGTTACCTTTCCGTTTGTCGCCCGCCAGCTGATCCCGCTGATGCGGCAGCAGGGGCGCGATGAAGAAGAGGCGGCGCTGGTGCTCGGCGCCTCTTTTTTCCAGATACTGCGCCGGGTCACGCTGCCAAATGTGAAATGGGCGTTGCTCTATGGTGTTCTGCTGTGCAATGCCCGCGCGATGGGCGAGTTCGGCGCGGTGTCGGTGGTGTCGGGCCGGATCCGCGGCGAAACCACGACGATGCCGCTGCACATCGAGATCCTGTACAACGAATACAATCTGGTCGGCGCGTTTGCAGTCTCCTCTCTATTGGTTTTGTTGGCTTTGGTGACGTTGGTCGCCAAGGCATTGATCGAGCGCCGGCACGGCGGCGAGCTTGCGGCCGCGGCGCGCGGGATTGCCCGATGACGGTCGCGATCCGCGGAATATCCCGCCGCTATGGGGCGGCGAGCGCGCTCGCCGCCCTCGATCTCGCGGTGTCTGCAGGCGAATTTGTCGCGCTGCTCGGTCCGTCGGGTGCGGGCAAGACGACATTGCTGCGGATCATCGCCGGGCTCGATCGGCCCGACGCCGGCAGCGTCGTGATTTCTGGGCGTGATGTGCACGACCTGTCGCCGCGCGACCGGCAGATCGGGTTTGTGTTCCAGAACTACGCGTTGTTTCGCCATATGACGGTGGCGGACAATATCGCCTTTGGTCTGACGGTAAAGCCGCGGCGACAGCGGCCGCCGCGCGCCGAGATCGCGGCCCGGGTCAGCGAACTGCTCGACCTGATGCGGCTTACCGGGCTCGGCGGCCGCTTTCCGGCGCAATTGTCGGGCGGTCAGCGGCAACGCGCGGCACTGGCGCGCGCACTCGCCGTCAATCCGAAGGTGCTATTGCTCGACGAGCCATTTGGCGCGCTGGACGCCAAGGTCCGCGTCGAATTGCGCGAGTGGCTGCGCGACTTGCAGCGGCAGCTCCGGCTGACCACGATCTTTGTCACGCACGACCAGCACGAGGCGCTGCAGCTCGCCGACCGGGTCGCCATCCTCAATCATGGGCGGATCGAGCAGGTCGGCACCCCGGCCGAGGTCTACGACCGTCCGGCGACCCCGTTCGTCACCGAATTTCTCGGCGCGACCAATCGGATCGAGGTCGAGATCCGCGGCGGTCGCGTTCTCGCATCCGGGCGCCCGCTGCCGCTCTTGTGCGGCATCGCCGCCGACCATCCCGACGGCCCCGCGACCTTGTTTGTCCGGCCGCACGACATCGAGATTGGCGCCATATCGGCATCGAGCGAGCGGGCGCGGATCCGCGGCACCTCGGTCAACGGGCCGCGCCGGTTGCTCCATATTGAATTCGGGGGGTTGCGGCTGTCGGCTGAAATCCCGCGCAACGACGCGTCCGCCGCTCCCCTCTTGGAAACCGAGCAGGCGATCGCCTTCAAAAAAGCGATTCTGTTTCCCCGACCCGACGCAGCTCGGAGCACTGGTCTTGGCCGGGTTAGCGCCACCGTCCTCACCGAATGAGCAACCGGCCTCGGCATGCGGGACCTTGTCCTGGTCGTCATCGACCATCCGCTCAGCACTGACCGAGGTTGAAATTGACCGCCGCGCTGACCAGTCTGCGGCAAATGCATCGCTCATCGGCTGGGCGCGCCTGACAGTGCCACGCCTTGCTGTCGGACCCGAAATAATGTGTGGGTATGATGCGCATCGAGAGAAATCGTGATGCCGGAAGCCCCTATCGCCGAGATTTTCATGCATCGCTGCAGCCAAGCGGTTGGCTTGTCACCGGCGTTTCGTCTGCCGCGCGACCGGGTGCCCGGAAAGATTGCAGTGGGACGGCCGCTTGAGCCGCCTGCCGCCGAACGATGACCCTCGACGGTGCCTATAGCGGGTTGCGAGTGCTCGATTTGGGGCAGGGGGTGGCGGCACCCTATTGCGCGATGCTGCTGGCGATGCACGGCGCCGAGGTGGTCAAGCTCGAGCCCATGGGCGGCGACTGGTCGCGCGGGCTGGGGACGCAATACGATGGCCAGCACACCGCGATGTCGGCGCATTACAACCGCGGCAAAAAGAGCCTGGCGTTCGATTTGCGCTCATCGGCGGCGCGTGAGATCGCGCTCGCCCTGGCCGACCGCGCCGATATTCTGATCGAAGGGTTTCGGCCGGGGGTCGCGGCCCGCCTCGGGCTCGGCTGGGAGGCGCTTGCCGCCCGCAACCCGCGTCTTCTTTATCTCTCGGTCAGCGGCTTTGGCCAGGACGGCCCCTATGCCCAGGTCGCGTGCACCGATTCTGTAGCGCAGGCCTATTCGGGACTGATGTCGGTCAATCTCGGCAATGACGGAGCGCCGCACCGGGTCGGCGCCATCATCATCGATACGCTGACCGGCCTCTATGCCGCCCAGGCGCTGGGCGTCGCGCTCTACGCCCGCGAGCGCAGCGGCAAGGGAAGACGGCTCGAGGTCAGCCTGACGCAATGCGCGGCCGCGATCCTCGGTCACAAGCTTGCCGAGCACGTCCTCGAGAGCGGGGCGCCGCGCGCCCTGAACGTGCCGACCGGCGCCTATCGCACGCAGGACGGCTGGATCATGATCGCCTTGATCCGCGAGGCGGATTTTGCCCGTCTCACCGCTGCGCTGGGCCGGCCCGACCTCGCCGCCGACCCTCGCTTTGCCGATTTTGCCGCGCGCGCCGCGCATGCCGCCGCACTCGTCGAAATCGTCGGCGCCGTCTTTCCGACCGATACGACCGCAGGCTGGCTCGCGCGGCTGCGCGACGCCGACATTCTTGCCGATCGGGTCAACGGTTTCGACGATTGGCTCGCGGACCCGCATATCATCGCGACTGGCGGCGCCGTCGCGGTCAATCAGCCCGGCATGGGGCAATTCCCTACGCCGCGCACGCCTGGCTTGTCGGCGGCGGCGGATAAGGCGCTCTCCCCGGCGCCACGGATCGGCGAGCACGGTCGCGCGATCCTCGCCGAGCTCGGCCTCGACGACGGCACCGTCGCCCGGCTCGCCGCGGCCGGCGCCCTGCACCTCCCGGAGCAAGCATGACCGGCGCGCGCGGGTTTGAGGAGCTGCGGGTCGGAGAGCGCTTTGTCATCCCGAGCCGAACCGTGACCGAGGCGCATTTCTCGCTGTTCCAGGCGCTTTCGGCCGACAACCATCCGATCCATTACGATATCGAATATTGCCGGGCACGCGGCTACCCGGCGCCGCTCGCGCATGGCCTCCAGATTCTTTGCTTCACAGCAGCGGGGGCGGGAACCTTCGCCCACGTCGTCGGCGACACGCTTTTGGGCTTTATCGAGCAGTCGGCGAAATTTCTGAAGCCGGTCCATGCCGGCGACACGCTCTATCCGGTGCTCGAAATCGCGGCGCTGACGCCGCAGCGCACGACCGGCATCGTCACTCTTGCCGTCGCCGTGCACAACCAGAGGGGCGAATTGGTGTTGTCGGGCGAACAGAAGTACCTGCTGAAAAAACAAAATCTATAACGCTCATCGGTACGAGCGCCGGACCGCCGCAGCGGCAGTTCCGTGGGCGGCGCCGGTATCGCAAATGGCTTCCATCGCCCGTCTAGCCCTGGCGCAGCACCTGGATCAGACGCTCGGCGGCGCATTCGCAATCATCGCGCGAAACGTCGAGATGAGTGACAGCGCGAACCGTGCGTGCGGCAAAGGCGGAGACCAGCACGCCCAGCCCGGCCGCGCGGGCGACGGTCGCCGCCGCGTCGGGGGCGCCCTCTTCCAGGTGGAAGATCACGATATTGCTCTGCACCGTGTCGAGATCGAGCACCACATCCGGCAGCCCGGCGAGCCCTTCGGCGATCAGCCGCGCATTCTCGTGATCCTCGCGGAGCCGGCCCTGATTGTGATCGAGCGCCCACAACCCGGCGGCGGCGAGAATGCCGGCCTGGCGCATCGCGCCCCCAAACATGCGCCGTGCCCGATGTGCGCGGCCGATGTCGTCGCGCCGTCCGGCCAGAACGCTGCCGACGGGGCAGCCGAGCCCCTTCGACAATGCGACCGAGACCAGATCGAACGGGCCGGCGAGCTCGGCAAGCGATCGTCCGCATGCCGCTGCGGCGTTGAAGAGCCGCGCCCCGTCAAGGTACAGCCCGAGGCCGAGCGCGTGCGCCGCGGCGCCGATCGCCTCGACCTCGTCTTGCGGGAAGACGACGCCACCGCCCCGGTTGTGGGTGTTTTCGATCGCGACCAGGCTCGTCGGCGGAAAAACAATGTGGCCCGGCGGCTTGTAGGCGGCGCGCAGATCGGCGGCGGTAAAGAGGCCGCCGGCGCCGACCGGCGTGAACTGCACGCCGGCATTGGCGGCCCCGGCGCCGGATTCGTGCCATACCATATGCGCCTCATGGCCGAGCACGACTTCATCGCCCGGCCGGGTCAGCACCTTGAGGGCGATCTGGTTGGCCATGGTCCCGGACGGGACAAAGAGCGCCGCCTCCTTG
>DASXAM010000055.1:0-30386 GCA_036404275.1 Allostellaceae bacterium | reverse complement strand
CGGCAATGTCGAGATGCGCCCAAGGCACGCCGTTGACAAAGCGCTGCAGAAACTGCGCGGCGACGACGCTGCCGCCGGCGCGGCCGCCGATGTTCTTGACGTCGGCGGCGTCGCTGTCGATCTCGCGGTCGTAGCTGTCGGCCAAGGGCAGCCGCCAAATCTCTTCGCCGACCGCCTTGCCGGCCTCGATCAATCGCTCGGCAAGCTCGTCATTATTGGCGAAAAGGCCGGCGCGGTGATGCCCGAGCGCCACGATGATCGCACCCGTCAAGGTTGCCAGGTCGATCATCAGCCGCGGCTTGAACCGGTCCTGGCAATACCACAACGCATCGGCGAGAACGAGGCGGCCCTCGGCGTCGGTATTGAGGATCTCGATCGTCTGGCCCGACATCGAGGTGACGATGTCGCCCGGTCGCTGCGCCGTGCCCGAGGGCATGTTTTCGACCAGCCCCACGACCCCGACCGCGTTGACCTTGGCGCGCCGCGCCGCGAGCAAGCGCATCAGCCCGATGACGACGGCTGAGCCCGCCATGTCCCATTTCATGTCGGCCATCCCGGCGGCGGGCTTGATCGAGATGCCGCCGGTATCGAAGGTGACCCCCTTGCCGATGAAGGCGAGCGGCGCCGCGCCGGCAGCGCCGCCGCGCCACTCCATCACCACCAGCCGCGCCGGGCGAATGCTGCCTTGCGCCACGCCGAGGAGCGCGTTCATGCCCAGCTCGCGCATTCGGTCGGGATCGAGAACTTCGACCGCGACTCCGAATTCGCGCAAGGTCTCGGCCGCCGCCGCCAGGGTCTCGGGGTAGAGCACATTCGGCGGCTCGGAAACGAGGTCGCGGGTAAAGGCCACCGCCTCCGCTGTCTTTTCGAGCGGCGCATAGGCGCGTTTCGCCTTGGCCGCGGCCGCGCTGGCGAGGGTCAGGCGCTCCAGCGAAGGCTTTTGCTCGGGTTTTTGCTTCGTCTTGTATTTGGCGAAACGGTAGGATTTGAGGTGCGCGCCGAGGGCCAGCCGCGCCGCGGCCCCCGCCTCGTCGATCGCCGCACCGGTACCCAGATCGATAAAGACGGTTGCCGCCTTTTCGCCTGCGCCATGCAGATGGGCAGCGATTTTGCCGCCCAGCTCCTCGTACAAGCGCTCGTCGGCTGCACTCTCTTTGCCGAGCCCGACGAGAACGATTCGGCTCGCTCGCAATTCGGGCGGCCCGAGAATCGGCAGCAGGTCCGCCTTTTTGCCGCTGAAGCGGGGTGAGGCGGCGAGCGCACGCGAGACCGCGCCGAGCGATGCTTCGTCGAGCCGTTTGGCCGATGGTGTGAGCGTCGGTCCCTCCCAGACCCCCGCCACCGCGGCGCCGGCGGATGGCAGGTCGGGCTCGGCAAAACGAATCTTCATGAGGTCCCTCGAAAAATCCGAATGGCTGAGGCGCCGGAAGTCCCGGCGGCGATCAGGCGACAGAATACGACGGTGCCTTTGGCCAACGCCAGAGATCGCCGCAGATGGGCGATGTTGCTGGCCGGGTCGAGCCCGAGCTTTTATGATCACCGCCGATGACGGCCCTCGACCGTTACATCCTGCGGCAATGCTTCGGCATCATGGTGTTCGTCACCGCGGCGCTCAGCGCCGCGGTCTGGCTCGCGCAGTCACTGCGGCTGATCGATTTGATCGTCAACCGCGGCTTGTCGATCGAGGTGTTCCTCTACCTCGCGGTGTTGATCCTGCCGCGATTCCTCGACATCGTGCTGCCGATTGGCGTGTTCATCGCGGTCTTGTTCGCTTTCAACCGGTTGGCGGCGGAAAGCGAGCTCATCGTCATGCGCTCGGCCGGGTTGAGCCCGCTGGCGCTGGCCAGACCCGTGCTGGCGCTGGCCGGGATCGCCTTCCTCGTCTTGATGAGCTTGTCGCTTTATTTCCTCCCGGTGGCGAACCGCGCGTTCAAGGATCTGCAATTCGAGATCCGCAACCGATTCGTCTCCAGCCTGATCCAGGAGGGTACGTTCACCACGATCTCCGACAAGCTGACCTTCTACATCCGCAACCGCGACGAGCACGGCGAAGTCGTCGGGCTGTTGATCAACGACAACCGCGACCCGTTGCGCCCGGTTACAATCCTCGCCGAGCGGGCGGCTTTTGCCGACACGCCGTCCGGCTCGCGCATCGTCATGGTCAATGGCGACCGCCAGCAATACGACAAGAAGGCGCACAAGCTTTCGGTCTTGACGTTCGACCGCTATACGCTAGACCTCGACGCGCTGCATGACGCGCCGGGGGCCCGGTTTCGCGAGCCTCAGGAACGTTTTCTAAACGAGTTGCTGTTTCCGCCCGCCGGCACCGACCGCACCTTACGCCACGCGTTTGCGATCGAGGCGCATCAGCGGATCGTCGTGCCGCTTTCGGTCTTCAGCTTTGCCTTGATCCCGCTGGTTTGCCTCCTGCCGGGCGAGCTCAACCGTCGCGGCCACGGCCGTCGCATTTTTTTGGCGATCGGCGTGGCATTCTTGTTCGAGCTGATCGGAATCGGCGCGAACGATCTCGCCGTCCGCTTCCACACCGCGATCCCGCTGCTCTACATGACCGATCTGTTGCCGCTGTTGCTCGGGTTTGGGATCTTGCTGCGCGGCGGCATCCGGATTGGGTTCTGGGTGCCGGCTTTTGCGGTCGGGCGCGGCCGCTGAGGACGGCGATCAGGGGGGACGGCAGTCGGTGCAGCTCGCGAGGACCCTCTCCACCTACATCACGCGCCAATTCTTGCTCTGGTTTTGCGGCGTGTTCGGGGCGATGGCGATCGTCACCTTCCTGCTCGATTATATCGAGCTGATCCGGCGCGGCGGCGCCAAAGCGCAGGCAACGTTGGCGCTGCTGTTCGAAATGGCCGCGCTGCAGCTGCCGCAGACCGCGCAGGAGGTGCTGCCGTTTGCGATTCTGTTCGGCACGATGCTCGCGTTCTGGCGGCTGACCCGCAACAACGAGCTGGTCGTCGCCCGTGCCGCCGGCATTTCGGTGTGGCAATTCCTGGCTCCGGCCGTGCTCGCCGCGCTGCTGGTCGGCATCTTCGCGGTCACCGTGTTCAACCCGCTCGCTTCGCTGTCGGAGGCGGCCTACGAAAAGCTGGATGCCCGCATTTTGCGTCAGCCCTCCGACACGCCGTCTTTGTCGAACGCCGGACTGTGGCTCCGGCAAAGCGACGAGGCGGGCAACGAAGTCATCATCCACGCCGACAAGCTCGCTTCGCCAAAGCTGCGCCTTGACGGCGTGGAGCTGTTCTATTTCGACAAGCGCGACCGCTTTACGTCGCGCGTCGATGCGCGTACTGCGCGGCTCGACGATGGCGCATGGCTGATCGAAGACGGCATCCGCTGGTCGCCCGACCGTCCGCCGCAGCCGTTTGCCACACTGCGGCTGCAGACCCAGCTCACGCCGCGCAAGATCGAGGAAAGCTTTGCCTCGCCTGACACGATGTCGTTCTGGGAATTGCCCGGCTTTATTGCGCTCTTGGAGGAGTCGGGGTTCCCGGCCCAGCGGCATCGGCTGCATTTTGACGTTTTGCTCGCCCGGCCGCTGCTGCTCTGCGCGATGGTGCTCGTGGCCGCGACCTTTAGCCTGCGCATGCAGCGTCGGGGCGGCGTGCGGCTGATGATCGTCGGCGGCGTCGTAAGCGGGTTTCTGCTTTACGTCCTGTCCGACATCGTGTTTGCCCTCGGGCTTTCCTCCAAAGTTCCGGTGGCTCTCGCCGCCTGGACCCCGACCGGCGTCGCCCTAGTGTTCGGCGCCTCGATGCTGCTCCATCTGGAAGACGGCTGATGCCGGGTCGAGCGGCGTGGCCGCGGCTCGCCTTTGCCGCCGCCCTCGGGCTTTTCGGCGCTGATCCGGCATTCCCGGCCGCCGCCCAATTTGGGCACGGCGAGACGCCCGGCACCAAGAGCAATGCGCCCGTCGTATTTCGTGCCGACGAGGTCGAGTACGACGAAGACTTGGCGCTGACCGTCGCCCGCGGCCATGTCGAGATCTCGCAGAACGGCGAAATCCTGCTCGCCGACACCGTCACCTACAACCAGCGCACCGACACCATCACCGCCACCGGCCATGTCAGCCTGTCGCAGCCGACCGGCGAGATTTTATTCGGCGATTATGTCGAGCTGCGCGACGCGATGAACGAGGGGTTTGCCAAGAATGTGCGCATGCTCTTGGCCGACCGCTCGCGTCTCGCGGCCAACACCGCCCGCCGCACCGGCGGCAACCGGACCGAGCTGCGGCGCGCCGTTTATTCACCTTGCGACTTGTGCAAGCGCGACCCGAGCGCGCCGCCGGCGTGGCAGCTCGCCGCCCGCGAAATCGACCATGACAAGAAGTTGAAGATTGTCGAGTTCCGCGATGCCGTCATGGAGCTCGACGGCTGGCCGATATTTTATACGCCGTACATCTCGGCGCCCGACCCCTCGGTCAAGCGCGCCAGCGGCTTTCTGGCGCCGTCATTCGGCGGCTCCAACAACATCGGCGCGCATGTGACGATCCCCTACTTTTTGGTCCTCGGCCCGGACAAGGACCTGACCTTGGCACCGCGATTCACCACCTTGGCGGGCCCGGTGCTGGGGGGCGAGTATCGCCAGCGCTTTGGCAATGGTGAGCTCGACGCCATCGGCAGCCTCAACTACAGCAACCCGGACGTCAGCGGCGCGAGCAGCGGCAAAATACTGCGCGGCAACATCAACGAGCACAGCGTCTTCGACCTCAGCGACACCTACCGCGCCGGTGTCGATGTGCAGCGCGTCTCCGATCAGAGCTACCTGCTGCAATTCGGCTTTGGCAACCCGTTGCTGAACGCCGAAGTCAGCCACGGCTATCTTCAGGGTTTCGAGCGGCGGGCCTCGACCGACATCGACAGCTACCTGTTCCAGCCGCTGTTGCCCGGGCTCGGCGATTCGACACAGCCGATCGTGCTCCCTGTTGCCAACCGCAACTGGCAAAGCGAACTTGACCCGCTCGGTGGACGTTGGAATCTCAACGCCAACATTCTCAACATCATTCGCGAGGTCGGCACACAGACCCGGCGGCTGTCGCTCGGCTCGGAATGGGACCGCAGCTTTGTCGACGGCATCGGCGGGCAATACCGACTCTCCGCCAGTTTGCGCGGCGACGGCTATTCGGTGAACAATCTGAGCCCGCTGTCGAACCCAGGCTTGCCGTCGGCATATTTTCCGGTGAACGGCGCGCCGCCGGCCGAGCCGATTGCCACAAACTTTCTGACCGGACGCGTCTATCCGCAGGTCGGGCTGCAATGGAGCTATCCGCTGATCCGTCGCGGCTCGGACTTGACGCCTTGGGTCGAGCCGATCCTCGCCGGATATGCCGCGCCGAACGGCGGCAACCAGCGCAAGATCCCCGACGAGGACAGCCTCGCGTTTCAATATGACGATTCCGATCTGTTCCGCCCCGACCGCTTGGCCGGCTACGACCTTCTCGACACCGGCCAGCGCGTCGATTACGGCACCAAGTTCGGGATCTACGACAGCAGCGGCGGCAGCTATCGCGCGTTGATCGGCCAAAGCTACCGCGCCGAAACCAACCCGTTTCTGCCGCCGGGGTCGGGCGCGGAAAAGCGGCTTTCCGATGTCGTCGGGCGGGTCGTGCTCTCCCCCAACAGCTATCTCGACCTGATCTACCGCTTCCGCCTCGACGGCAGCACCTTCGGCTATCGTGGGCAGCAGGTCGCGGTCAGCGCTGGGCCCCCCAATCTGCGGATCAGCACCAGCTTTCTTTTGGTCCCGGCGCAATTGCAGAGCGATGTCGTGACCAACCCGGCGACCGGCCAAACCGTGCTCTACGGCAAGCAGGAGCAGCTTTCCTTCGTGGTAACGACAAAGCTGACCCGGTACTGGTCGCTGCAGGGCAGCGAGACCATCAACCTCACCAACAGCAACAACATCGTCAACGGCGTGTTGACCCCAGAATCGACCAGCAGCAGCCTTTATGCTTCGCTGGCGGCAATGTATCAGGACGAATGTTTGGCCTTTGTCGGCGCGATCACGCAATCGGGAATCCGCAACGGAGCGGTGTCGCCGGGCGTATCGGTGCTGTTCAGCGTTGTGTTCAAGAACCTTGGCGAGATCGGCGGCAATATCGCCTCGTTCGGCGGCAGCCCGAGCCAATGACCCGGATCGCGAACGACAAAGGCCGCGCGGCAGGTGTAATCTTGGCGCCGGGGAGGCGCGGTATGCGGCTGGTTTTTTGGCTTCTCGCAATCTTGCTCGGCTTAGGCGGCTTTTCGCTGGCGGCCGAGGCAGCCGAAGCGCCGGTGGTGCGAGCGCGTCAGGCCGCAGCGCGCCCCCCGGCGCAGGTCGCGCCTCCGCCGGGACAATATGCCGAGATGCGCATCGCCGCCGTCGTCAACGACGAAGTGATTTCGGTGGCCGACCTCGATTCACGGATCAGGATGGTCCTGTTGTCGACCGGTCTTACCGACTCGATCGACACCCGCAGGCGTGTCGCCGCTCAGGTGCTGCGAACCATGATCGACGAAAAGCTGCAAATGCAGGAGGCCAAGCGCAAGAATATAGTCGCAACCCCTGATGAGCTGAAAAAGGCTGTCGCCTCCATAGCCAAGCAGAACCACATGGAAGCGCCGCAGCTCGAGGCGGTGCTGAAAGCGCGCGGCATTGCGCTGAGTGCCCTTACCGACCAGCTGACCGCCTCGATCGAATGGGCCAAGCTGGTGCGCCAGCTCGCCGCGGAGGCGAACCCGGTGTCCGACGAAGAGATCGACGATACGCTAAAGCGCATCAAGCAAAGTGCCGGCGAGCCGCAAACTCGGGTCGCCGAAATCTTTCTCGCCGTCGACAACCCGCAACAGGACGACGAGGTGCGCCAGTTGGCGGTGCGCCTGACCGAACAGATGAAACAAGGTGCGCGCTTTTCCGCCGTCGCTCAGCAATTCTCGCAATCTGCGACCGCCGCGGTCGGCGGCGATCTCGGCTGGATCCGCCCCGAATCGTTGCGCCCTGAACTGGCCAAGGCAGTCGTCCAGATGCAGCCGGGCGAGCTGTCGCCGCCGATCCGCACCCCCGCCGGATATTATCTGCTGCTGGTGCTCGACCGGCGCAACGACCGCAGCGCCGGCGCGTCGGACCCGAAGCTGCACATCGTGCAGGTCGTCTTTCCGTTGCCGCCGCAAGCTACCGAAACTCAGCGCCGGGCGGCGATCGCCGAAGCGGAGAGTGCTCGACAGGCGGCAAAGAATTGCCCGGAAATGTTACGCATCGGCAAGGAGCGAGCGCCGCAGCTGTCGAGCGAAGGCGATCTGCGCCTCGCCCAGATCGCGCCGGCGATGCGCAGCATGGTGCTCGGCCTCGGGATCGGGCAGGCCTCGCAGCCGATCGTCGAGAAAAACGGGGTCGGCGTGATCATGGTGTGCAGCAAGACCGAGCCGGGCCAAACCGCGGCCGCGGGGGCGCCGACCCGCGACGACGTCGCCGAATCCCTGATGCGCCAACGCCTCGACATTCTCGCGCGCCGCTATCTGCGCGATCTGCGCCGCGCTGCCTTTGTCGACGTTAGGGTGTAGCCGTTGCCGCCGCTGGCGCTGACGATCGGCGAGCCGGCCGGGATCGGCGGCGAAATCGCGCTGAAAGCCTGGCTCGCGCGGGGTAACGACGTCCCACCATTTTATCTGATCGACGATCCCGAGCGCGTCGCCGCACTGGCGAGCCTCCTCGCTTGGGCAGTGCCGGTATTGCCGATCGCCGCGCCCGAGGAGGCGTCGGCGGCGTTTGCCCGGGCATTGCCGGTGATGCCGATCGGCCGGCCATTGCGCGGCCGTCCGGGTAGCCCCGATCCGGCCGATGCGCCGGCGATCATCGGCGCGATCCGCACCGCGGTCGCCGATGTGCAGGGCGGCCGGGCGGCGGCCGTGGTGACCAACCCGATCCACAAGGACAGCCTCTACCGCGCCGGTTTCCACCATCCGGGGCATACCGAGTTTTTGGCCGAGCTCGCCGGCAGCAGCGAGGCGCCGGTGATGATGCTGGTGTGCCCGGAGCTGCGCGTCGTCCCGGTGACGATCCATCTGGCGCTGCGCCGCGCCGTCGAGACGCTCGATGCGGCCAAGATCGTTCATGCCGGCCGAGTGACCGCGGCAGCGCTGCGCCGCGATTTCGGGATCGCCGAGCCGGTCCTTGCTATTGCCGGGCTCAATCCGCATGCCGGCGAATCCGGTGGTCTCGGCCGTGAGGAGATCGAGATCGTGGGGCCCGCGATCGCCGAGTTGCAGCGTCAGGGAATCGATGCGCGCGGCCCGCTCGCCGCCGACACGATGTTTCACGCAGCGGCCCGGCGGGGCTATGACGCCGCACTTTGCATGTACCACGACCAGGCGCTGATCCCGATCAAGACGATCGACTTCGACGGCGGCGTCAATGTGACGTTGGGGTTGCCCTTCGTGCGCACGTCCCCCGATCACGGCACAGCTTTTGCCATCGCCGGCCAAGGGATCGCACGCGCTGACAGCCTGATCGCCGCGCTGCGGCTGGCGGCCGAGCTGGCGGCGCGGCGACGCGCTGCGGCGTAACCTTATGGCGCAAGCCGTGTTGCCGGCATTGCGCGAGGTCGTCGCCCGTCATGGCGTGCGGGCGCGCAAAAGCCTCGGCCAGAATTTTTTGTTCGACCGCAACCTGACCGCGCGCATCGCCCGCGCCGCGGGCCCGCTCGAAGCGGTCGATGTCGTCGAGATCGGCAGCGGCCCCGGCGGGCTGACCCGGTCGCTGCTGGAGGCGGGCGCCCGCCGGGTCGTCGCGATCGAGCGCGACCGTGCCTGTCTCGCCGCCCTCGACACGCTCTCCCGCGCTTATCCCGACCGGCTGGAGGTCGTCGCCGGCGACGCAACGGCGCTCGATCCGGCGGCGCTGTCCCGGCCGCCGCGCAAAATCGTCGCCAATTTGCCCTACAACATCGCAACCGCGCTGCTGCTCGGCTGGCTCGATCGGATCGGCGAATACGACAGCCTGACCTTGATGTTCCAGCGCGAAGTGGCGCAGCGTCTCGCCGCCGCGCCGCGCAGCAAAGCCTATGGGCGGCTCTCGGTCCTGGTCCAATGGCTGGCCGAGGTGCGGATCCTGTTCGAAGTGCCGGCCCGCGCCTTTGTGCCGCCGCCCAAGGTTACCTCGGCCGTCGTCGCCATCCGGCCGCGGGCCGCACCGCTCGCACCGGCGGCAAAGCCGATATTGGAGCGGGTCGCCGCTGCAGCCTTCGGCCAGCGCCGCAAGATGCTGCGGTCGAGCCTCGCCAGCCTCGGTCTTGCCACCGCACCTTTGCTCGAGCACGCCGGCGTCCCGCCTACCGCGCGCGCCGAGGAGCTTTCCGTCGAAGAATTCTGCGCGCTTGCCCGGGCGATCGAAAGCGGATCGGCGCATTGAGCGCCGATGCCGTGCGGCTATACTGCGCTCTCCCTGCTTCGACATTCGTCAGCATGAGGAGAGGTCATCATGAAGGTGGTCACGCTCAAAGACATCCCGGACCTGCCGGTGGAAGGTGCCGATCGGATCGAAGGCTGGACTGGCCCGGTTTCGCGGTCGCGGCAAACGATCATCCAGCCGGGAGACTCGGCAAACTACAATTGCAGCGTCGTCAACTTCAGCCAGGGCTGCACGACCGGATGGCACACCCATAGCTGCGACCAGATCCTGGTGGTGACCTCGGGCTCGGGCATGGTGGCGACCGAGCACGAACAGCGCGAGATCAATGTCGGCGACGTCGTGCACATCAAGGCCGGCGAACGGCATTGGCACGGCGCCAAGGCCGACACGACAATGGGTCACATCACGATCACTGCGGTCGGCGGTCAAGCCACCTGGGGGTAGATTCACTCCACCGGGCGGTTGAGCTGGCGGCGGCGGAAGGCCAAATCTGGCTCTTATTTCGGGGCCAAAGCTCCCCAGATTGAGGTCCGTCCGCCGACCGCAAGCCGCCGCCCGATGTCTTTGTTCTTTTCTCCGTATCGTCACCAATTCCTTCGCGTCGCCGCTTGCGTGCCGCTTGTGGCGATCGGCGAGCCGGCGCGCAATGCGGACCACATTCTGGCGCTGCTTGCCGCCGGCGACGCGGCGCGCGTCGGGCTGATGGTGTTTCCCGAGCTCGGCCTTTCCGCCTATGCGATCGATGATTTGTTGTTTCAAGACGCGCTGCTCGACACGGTCGAGCGCGAGATCGGCCGGCTGATCGGGGCGAGCCGCGAGCTGTTCCCGGTGTTTGTCGTCGGCGCGCCGCTGCGGGCGCAAGGGCACCTTTACAATTGCGGCTTGGCGATCCATCGCGGCCGATTGCTCGGCGTCGTTCCGAAAGTGTTTTTGCCGAGCTACCGCGAATTCTACGAGCGCCGGCATTTCACCTCGGGCGAGGCGGTCATCGCGCAGACCATCGCGATCGGCGGTTATCAGGCGCCCTTTGGCAGCGACCTGCTGTTTGCGGCCGGAGGCGAGGCCGGCTTCGCCTTTCACGTCGAGGTCTGCGAGGATCTGTGGGTGCCGCAGCCGCCGAGCACCGCCGCCGCCCTCGCCGGCGCCGAAATCCTGCTCAACCTGTCGGCCAGCAACATCACGATCGGCAAGGCGCAGATGCGGCGGCTCCTCTGCGCTTCGCAATCGGCGCGCTGCCTCGCCGCCTATGCCTATTCGGCCGCAGGCGGCGGCGAATCGACAACCGATCTCGCCTGGGACGGCCAGGCCGGCATTTTCGAATTGGGCGAGGGCCTCGCCGAGACCGAGCGGTTTTCGGCTAAAGCCGAGATGGCGGTCGCCGACATCGATCTCGGCCGCATCCGGCAGGAGCGGATGCGCACCAACACGTTTGGCGACTGCGCTCGCATCGAGCGGCGCCAGCTGCGCACGGTGGCGTTCGACTTCGCGCCGCCGCAGGAGCGCCTCGAATTGCGCCGCAATATCGAACGCTTCCCCTATGTGCCGTCGGACCCGGCGATGCTGCGCGAGAATTGCTACGAGGCCTACAATATCCAGGTGCAGGGCCTCGCCCGGCGGCTCGAGGCGACCGGCTGCAAAAAGCTGGTGATCGGAGTCTCGGGCGGGCTCGATTCGACCCAGGCGCTGATCGTCGCCGCGCGCGCGATGGACCGGCTCGGCATGCCGCGCCGCGACATCCTCGCTTATACGCTGCCCGGCTTTGCCACCGGCGAGGCGACCAAAGCCAATGCCTGGCGGCTGATCAAAGCGCTCGGCGTCACCGGCGCCGAGATCGACATCCGCCCGGCGGCGCGCCAGATGCTGCAGGATATCGGCCACGCCAGCGCCAGCGGAGCGGCGCATTACGACGTGACCTTCGAGAATGTGCAGGCCGGGCTGCGCACCGACTATCTGTTCCGGCTGGCGAACCACAATGGCGGGCTCGTGGTCGGCACCGGTGATCTGTCCGAGCTCGGGCTCGGCTGGTGCACCTATGGCGTCGGCGACCAGATGTCGCATTACAACCCGAACGCTTCAGTCGCCAAAACCCTGATCCAGCATTTGATCCGTTTTGTCGCCGCGTCGGGCGATCTGGGGTCCGAGATCGCACCGGTGCTGTATGCGATCCTCGCCACCGAGATTTCGCCCGAGCTGGTGCCGCCCGGCGCCGACGGAATGATCCAATCGACCGAGAGCGTCGTCGGCCCCTATGCGCTGCAAGACTTTAACCTTTTCTATGCGACGCGCTACGGCTTCAGCCCGTCCAAGATCGCCTATCTGTCGTGGAACGCCTGGGCTGATGCAACGCGCGGCTCCTGGCCGGCCAACACGCCGGAGGAGGCAAAGCGCGCCTACACGCTGGGCGAGATCAAAGCGTGGCTGAGAGTGTTTCTGCTGCGCTTTTTTCAGCTGAGCCAGTTCAAGCGCTCGGCCTTGCCAAACGGGCCGAAAATCTCGTCGGGTGGGTCATTGTCGCCGCGCGGCGATTGGCGCGCCCCGTCCGACGCCACGGCCAAGGTCTGGCTCGACGAGCTCGAGGCGAACATTCCCGACAAGGAATGAGCCGCGGCATCTTGTTAACCATAAATGTGGATAAATTAACCACTAATTTTGCGGGAGATTTGCAGTCGCCGACATAGATTTGGCGGGCGAGACGGGGGGCTCGACCAGCCGAGGAAATCCAAACCCATGTCGCGAAGCGATCAAGAGGCTGCGGTTGCCGCCTTTATCCGCATAAACGGTGTCACGCGCTGCCCGACGGCGTGCCTGGTGCGAACTCAGGGAACGGTCAGCCAAGCCGACCGCGAAGCGCTGCAAAGGCGTGCAATCGAAGCGGAAATCTTACGCCATCGGCGGCGCATCGGCGATCCGCTGGCGGCGCTCAAGGGCCGAAGCTAAGCGGACGGGGCTCAGCTTCGCGATGGCGCGTGTGGCGACGATCCCGACCCGTCGGACTGGTCGGACGCAGCCGCGCCGGCGGCGGGCAGGTCGGGCAAAACCGGCATGCATTTTGCCACCAGAACTGTCAGGTCGAGCATGCCCAGGCCGATTGCGAGCGCCAGCAGCCACCCGTTCATCTGCCGGGCAATTCCGTCAAGACGCACCAGGCGCTCCTTCATAATGCACCTCTGCCATAATCGATCTGCTGCATAACGTTATAGGGGCACTGATGCTGCATCGCAACATCGGCCGCTGCCACCCTGGTATGCAAATCGCGTTAAATTATTGTTGCATCGACGAAATTGCGGCGATCGGACGCAGCCGGCTCACGACCCGGCATAGACCGGAATGACGGCACCTCGGGTCACACGGTTTTCTGCCGAGGCGAGAAAGGCGATGAGATCGGCAAGATCGGCCGGAGCAACCCACCGGCCGAAATCGGCATTCGGCATCGCCGCCCGGTTCGCCGGTGTGTCGATGACCGACGGCGCCACCGCGTTGACCCAGATTTCCTCATCGACGGTCTCTTGCGCCAATGCCTGCGTCAGCGCGGCGACCGCCGATTTTGCTGCGGTGTACGCGACCATGCCGGCGCCGAGGCGCGGTTCGAGCGCCGGCCTGGCCGACACGTTGACGATCCGGCCGCCTTTTGCGCCCCCCGGCCCGGCTGCGCCGCGCGTGCGAAAGGCAGCAATCGCCGCCGTCGAGCACAAAAAGGCCGAAAGCGCGTTCATCCGAAATTGACCGATGAAATCCGCCGCCGAAGTGTCGCCAATCGGCGCCATCGCAAAGCCGCCGGCGAGATGGATCGAGGCCCAGAGCGGCGGCAGCATGCGGTAAAAACCGCGGACCGCGGCTTCATCGGCGAGATCGATGTCACGCGTAATATGGACGCCGGGATCATGCGCATAGGGAAAGTCAGCGAGCTCGCCGGCGGCAAAATTCGGCACATGACAGACAGCACCGCCCGAACGCAGCACGGTGATCACCGCGCGGCCCAGCGCCCCGGTGCCGCCGGTGACGACGACATGGCTTCCCGTGAAATCGACCATCGCATGGCTCTCCGTATTGGCACGGCCGAGCGGCCGGAATTGCCGGGACCGTGATACCATCAGGCCGCGGCCGGCGTCTCCAACGCACTCTGCCCCTTGCATGATTGCCGCCGAAGCCCACAATCTTGGCTATGCAGACGACCAACGATATCCGTGCCGCGTTTCTCGACTATTTCGCCAAAAACGACCATGCGGTCGTGCCGTCGAGCCCGCTCGTGCCGCGCAACGATCCGACCTTGCTGTTCACCAATGCCGGCATGGTCCAGTTCAAGAATGTCTTCACCGGACTGGAAAAGCGCCCATATCGACGCGCCGCCACGGCGCAGAAATGCGTGCGCGCCGGCGGCAAGCACAACGATCTCGAAAACGTCGGCTATACCGCCAGGCACCACACCTTTTTCGAGATGCTCGGCAATTTTTCTTTTGCCGACTATTTCAAGGACCGGGCGATCGAGCTCGCCTGGGATTTGATCACACGCGAATTCGGCCTCGCGCGCGACCGGCTCCTGGTCACCGTCTATGCCGAGGATGACGAGGCGGCGGCATTGTGGGCCAAGATCGCCGGGCTGCCGCGCGAGCGCATCATCCCGATCGCGACCTCCGACAATTTTTGGGCGATGGGCGAGGTGGGTCCGTGCGGGCCGTGCTCGGAGATATTCTGGGATCACGGGCCGTCCGTCGCCGGCGGGCCGCCCGGCAGCGCCGACGCCGACGGCGACCGCTTTGTCGAGATCTGGAACCTCGTCTTTATGCAATATGAGCAGCAGGCACCCGACCGGCGCGTGCCGCTGCCGCGCCCGTCGATCGACACCGGCATGGGGCTCGAACGCATCGCTGCGGTATTGCAGGGCAAGCACGACAATTATGACATCGACCTATTCCGCGCCTTGATCGAGGCCTCGGCCGCCGCGTCGGGAGTCGCCGCCGACGGCGCCCATGCGGTCTCCCATCGGGTTATCGCCGACCATCTGCGCGCCGCCGCCTTTTTGATCGCCGACGGCGTGCTGCCGAGCAAGGAAGGGCGGGGCTATGTGCTGCGCCGGATCATGCGCCGGGCGATGCGCCACGCTCATATGCTGGGCGCCGCCGAGCCGCTGATCTGGCGCCTGGTGCCGGCGCTGGTGCAGCAGATGGGCGCGGCCTATCCGGAATTGGCGCGCGCCCAGGCGCTGATCGCCGAGACGTTGCGGCTCGAAGAGACCAACTTCAAGCAGACGCTCGACCGCGGGCTGCGGCTCCTCGAAGAAGAAACCGCGCGGCTCCCGGCCGGCGCGCCGTTGCCCGGCGAGGCCGCGTTCCGCCTCTACGACACCTACGGCTTCCCGCTCGACCTGACCGAAGACGTGCTGCGCGGGCAGGGGCGCACCGTCGCGCTCGAAGGGTTCGAGGCGGCGATGGCGCGGCAACGCGAGGAGGCGCGGCGCAATTGGGCGGGCTCGGGCGAGGCGGCGACCGAAGCGGTCTGGTTCGCTTTGCGCGAGGCGGTCGGCGCGAGCGAGTTCCTCGGTTATGAGACCGAGGTCGCCGAGGGGGTGGTGCAGGCGATGTTGCGCGACGGCGTCCGTATTGACCGCGCGAGCACCGGCGACGAGATCGCGGTGGTCCTGAACCAGACGCCGTTTTATGCCGAATCGGGCGGACAGGTCGGTGATACCGGCGTCATGTTCTCCGCCGCCGGCGCCGAGCTGGCGGTCGGGGACACGGTCAAGAAAGCCGGCGATTTGCATGTCCATCTCGGCCGGCTGACCCGCGGCGAGCTGAACGTCGGCGATGCGGTCGAGCTGCGGGTCGACCGCGACCGCCGCCGCCTGCTGCGCGCCAACCACTCGGTCACCCACCTTTTGCACCAGGCCTTGCGTCGTCGCCTCGGTGCGCATGTGACGCAGAAGGGCTCGCTCGTCGCCCCCGACCGGCTGCGCTTTGATTTCAGCCACCCGAAGCCGCTCAGCTCCGAAGACATTCGGGCGATTGAGAACGAAGTCAACGATCGGATCCGCGCCAATGCCGAGGTCGGGACGCGGTTGCTGACGCCGGAGCGGGCGGTGGCCGAGGGGGCGCTCGCTTTGTTCGGCGAGAAATACCCCGACGAAGTCCGCGTCGTGGCGATGGGCGGGGTGCTCGACGGCGAGGACCGGCAATTTTCGGTCGAGCTGTGTGGCGGCACGCATGTCCGTCGCACCGGCGATATCGGACTCTTCAAGATCGTCGCCGAGACTGCGATCGCCTCGGGCGTGCGCCGCATCGAGGCGCTGACCGGCGCCGCCGCGGAAGCCCATCTGGCCGCGGAGGAGGGTGTCTTGCGCCAGGCCGCGGCCGCCTTGCGGACGAGCCCCGCGGAATTGCCGGCGCGGCTCGCCAGCCTCGTCGACGAGCGGCGCCGCCTCGAACGCGAATTGGTGGAGGCGCGGCGCGCGTTGGCGAGCGCCGGCCCGATCGCGCAGCCTGCGCGCAAACGGCTCGGCGGGATCGCCTTTGACGGGCGCATCGTCGACGGCGTTCCCGGCCGCGAGCTCAAATCGCTCGCCGACGATTTGAAGCGCCGCATCGGCTCGGGGGTCGTTACCGTGGTCTCGCGCGCCGACGGCAAGGCGGCGATCGTGGTCGGAGTAACCCCGGATTTGACCGGTCGCTTCGATGCCGTCGAATTGGTGCGCCGCGGGGCCGAGGTGCTCGGCGGCAAGGGCGGCGGCGGACGGGCCGAGATGGCGCAGGCGGGCGGACCCGAAGCGGCGCGCGCCGAGGCTGCGCTTGCCGCGGTCGAGCGCGCGGTGGCTGCAAAAGAGTGAGGGCAGGGCGATTCGCTTTTTGCGTTTGGGCGGCGGCCTATGCGCAACCTGCCAACTCGTTGCGATAAATTGTTTCTTTTTCGCGCTGGACGGGTTTTTGACGATTCCCTGTCGATCGCTACGCGTTTGGAACATTTTTTGCCGCGGGATTTCCGATGGGCAGGACACGCATCTCTGGCCGGCTTGGCCGCAGCATTCATTTCATTCCAGGGTGCGCGGCCGTCGCGCTGGCAGTTGCGGCGTTGGCCGGGTGCCGGCCTTTTCCGGTGCATCTTGACCCGGTCAGCGTCAACGGCCGCGACGGCGGCGGTCCGGCGCCGAGCTACGATGCGCTGATGCGGATCGGCACGGCGGCGCGCGCCGGCGGCGATTTGACAAACGCGCTGGCGATCTTTCGCCGCGCGGCCGCGATCCAGCCGACCGTCCCGGCGCCGTTTGTCGCGGTGGGCGATACGCTGCTGGCGATGGGCCAGGTCAACGACGCCATCGCCGCCTACAATTCGGCCTTGGCGCGCGACAGCGGCGATTTCGCCGCGCAGCTCGGTCTGGGCCGCGCCTATCTCGAGAGCGGGCGCCCGGAACTCGCCCTGGTGCCGGTGTCGAAGGTGTTGGCCGCCCGCCCGAACGATGCCAAGGCGTTATTGCTGCTCGGCGTCGCCAAGGATCAGGCCGGCGACCATCCCGCGGCGCAAGAAGCTTATCGCCGCGGCCTCGGCTACGCCCCGGGTGACCCGGCCCTCAGCGTCGATCTGGCCTTGTCGCTGGCGCTCAGCGGCAATTATCCGAATGCGATCGCGGTCCTGCAGCCGGTGGCGATGGCGCCCCGAGGCACGGCGCAGGAGCGGCAGACCCTGGCGTTGATCTACGGTTTGCAGGGCAGCCTCGCCGAGGCGGCGCAGCTCGGCCGGATCGATCTCGACGAGGCCTCGGTCGAGCACAATCTCGCCTACTACCAGACCCTCCGCGGGCTCTCGCCCGAGGCGCGCAGCCGCGCTGTATTGTCCGCCGGCCGCACCCCTGCCCCCGGCGGGCTTTCATGACCCACGCAGTGCCGGTAAAGCACCGTTCGAGAAGTGAAGTGCCTATAAGCGAATAAAATGGCGGATCAGGGTATCCTGATCCGCCATCCAAGATTCTATGGATGCGAAGACTGGCCTTACTTCGAGCACAACGCCTTAGCCAGGGTGATATCGTCCACCGTCGGCGTGAAGGGAGGCGCGAGCACGTTCGATGCAGCCGCGCTCGAAATCAGCATTTGTGCATCCGACGCGAGAAGGAAGCGCTGCTGGACGGCCCAATTCGCAGCCGCTGTCACAACGCAGACATAGCCGTCATGCGTGCCGTACCGCTCCTCGAGCGACAGACGCGGATCACCGGCTGCTGTGCGGTGAGCCAGGGTGTCCCAGAACGGCCAATAGCCGCCGCTGTTGCCCGCCCCTGCAAACACCTGGCCGCCGCTTCCCGGGCCGTTGCTGGCATTGGGCCCATACCAGCCGGTTGTGGCCAGGTTCCAACCCACATACGTACCTAAAGGGGCCTCTCCCAGCACGGTTGGCAAGCCGGTGACGTCTTCGTTGCCGTCCTTGTTCACCCTCGTCGCATAGACGGGAAGCACGCGCTTGATGATCGGCGGCTGGATCGTTGGCACGCCACTCTGCTGGTCGTAGTTCTCTCCGGGTCCGAAGTCATAGACAAAGGGCGGCCATGCCTGATCCCCTCCATACGAAAGGCCAGGGATATTATTGGGAAATCCCTCGGCCGCCGCTGTGTTGGGCACGAGTTCTGCGCGCGCGAGCGTCGGGTAGACGCTTGGCGGCATCGGGATGCCCGACATCAGCAGCTGGATGAAATCATAGGTCAGCGCATTGTTGGTGAACCTCTCTGGAATTGGATCTTGCGGAAGCGACTGACCGGCCGGTGTCGTCACCGTATCGGGGGCGGCCCAAGCGAAGCTGCCACTGCCGCCGCCATGCGTCGCGCCCGGCGAGTAGTAGCGATGGACATTCGCAGGTAGCGGAATGTCTCCAATGCAAGTGAAGCCGCACAGGCTTGCTGAGAATTTTTCGGAATAGAACTCCGCCGAACCGAAAGTCTCCACGATCTGCGGACAGGTATGGCTCTTTGCGCAGCGGTGGAGCATGCCGTTTGGCGGAAGGCCACGGGCCAGGTTCGGATAGTCCGCCCACCAGACCGGTGCTTCGTCGCCGCCCACATACAGATACATGAGGTTGTTCGGCTGCCCCCAACGGATGTTCATGACCATCATCCGCCCGTCGATCTGCGGCCAGGCGCCGTCAAACACGATGCGGCCGTTTTCGTCCTTGTTGAAGCCCCAGAAGATGAAGCCGTGGATGAATGCGCCCGACTGCGACGAACCGATGGTGTAGGTCTTTTTGACGGTGCCGGCGATCGGGTTCGAACCGCCGCCTGGGGCAGACGCCTCGTAACGGAGAAAGGAGCCGAGGTCTCGAAACGCGGCAAATCCGACCCCAAGCACCAACGGGTTCTTCGCCGTGTAGACCATCTCGTACAAGAGGCCCGGGTTGAACGGACCGTTTTTCAAACAGATCCAGTTGGGGTTTGGCGTGCCGGGCCAACCGTTGGGGCAATATGCCCAGGCCCATTGGCTGCTCGGGATCGGCGTCTTTTTACTGTCCACGCCCTCAAAGGTTTGAGATGACACGGTCCAGAACTCGGCCTGCCTGGTGTCCATGCTCGCCGGCTGGTAGGGAGCGAATGCCGGGCCCTGAATCTCCAGCTGCGCGGTGCTTGTAGTGGTTCCGACCGGCAAGCCGCACCCATTGGTGCCGGTGCATACGTGGCTGTACACCTGACCAGTAATGGGGCTCTTTCCGTTCGCATTGATTGCCACCGGCACCTGCACGACAAAATTCGCCAAGCTCTTGACGCCCCCTGCACCGGCCACATCAGGCACCTTGGGAGGAGTAAAGGCCCCGGTGGTGGTGTTCAGGCTGCCATAAGGCCCAGAGTTCAGGTCAAAGCAAGGATATGGGATCGCCGGCGACGGCGAGCATTGCGCCAGCAGGTCGCCCTGCCAACCACTTTCGACATAAGTCGCACCCTCTATCAGCGCGCTTGTATTGATCGCGTTGCCGCCGCGGTTTGGCACCGCGTGGACCATCAGTCCGCTGCGCTGGGTCGGATCGGTTGGTGTAACAATCTCGAAGTTGGCAACATATTGAACCCTGCCTTTATGCTTGGGAGCAAGGTCGATATCCGTAATGACCTTGTTGTTGTCAGGATCATTTGGTTTGAGCTCACCAAATATTCGGCCAGTGTAGATCGTATAGGAGGTCGCGGGGCCGGGAGTCGAGGTGCCCAGTATGATCGGCGTAAGATTGACGGTGACCGTTTGATCGATAACGAACTTTTGGATGTACGCATCACTCGGCGAGCTCCAGCCGATCATTGCACAGAGCCCGAAAGCCGATACGAGATACTGGAACACCTTGCTTGGTTTCGAGCACATATTCGTTCTCTCCCCTTTATTTTTGATATGATTTAGATAGACGCCGCGTCGATACCGATGAAAACATTACCGCACGATCGGAAAAAGCTGTCAAGGATTGTTCTCGACTGGCAGTAGCAGAACCCTGGTGCCAATAGCCGGATCGGCGCAAATGCGCCGATCCGCGTCGGGCGGCCCAAGGCCGGCAACCCGCCCTCTGCGCCGCTGCGGTGGCTGGGATCTCACGACCCCGTCTCGCGTCAATGTTTCGAGAAAGTGTCCATGATGTTGATCACCGCCGGGCCGAGCAGAACGATAAACAGGGTCGGCAGGATAAAGACGATCATCGGCACGGTCAGCAACGCCGGCAGACGGGCCGCCTTCTCCTCGGCGCGGGTCATCCGTAGGGTCCGCATTTCACTGGCGAGGACGCGCAGTGACTGAGCCAACGGAGTTCCGAATTTGGCGGTTTGCAGCAGCGTGTTGACGACGGCACGCACCCCTTCGGCCTCGGTGCGGTTGTTGAGGTTGTCGAAGGCAGCGCGGCGGTCCGGCAGAAAGGTCAATTCGGCGGCGGTGATCGCCAGCTCCTCGGCGAGCTCCGGCCAGGTATTGGCCAATTCGCGCGACACCCGCACAAGCGTGGCGTCGAGGCTGAGGCCCGCCTCGGCGCAAATCACCATCAGGTCGAGCCCGTCCGGCAAGGCCAACTGAAGGCGCTTGGCGCGTTTGGTCGCGGCATTACGCAAATAAGCCTTGGGCGCGTAAAAGCCGAGGAGCACCGCCACCAGCGGCGGCAGGTATTTGAAGCTCGCTGGCACCGGCAGCAGATGCATCCCGAGCGTGTCGGTCAGCATTGCCAGGCCGAACAGCGACGGCAGCGTGATCTGGGCAAAGAGATAGCCGACCATCGCATCCTGCGATCGGATACCGGCGCGTTGCAGCAGGCCGCGCGCTTCCGCGGCATGCCGCGAGCGCAACAGATCGAGCCGCGTCACCGCCTGGCGCATCAAGCCGACCGGGCCGGCGCGCGGGCGCCGCGGGCGCGCCGCGAGTGCCGTCTGGCGCAAGCTTTCGCGGCGCTCGACGATCCGCGCCAGCCGACGCTCGAAAGGGCTGCGCGCGCGCAGCGCCTGCCACATCGCGAGAATGGTCGCCAGCACCGCGAGTGCTGCGAGCATTGCGATCAAATCATCGACACCGACCCCGGGAGGCAGCCATCGGCCGAACGAGAATTCGCGCACCGGCATCGGGGTCAGATCTCGAAATGGGCCAGCTTCATCATAATGAAAATCCCGGTCGCAAACAGGACGAGCGCGAACCCATCGAGAATGATCCCGCGCACATCGGTAAAGAGCGGCATCAGGTAACGCGGCGAAATCACCATCAAGAGCAGCATCACCGCGACCGGAAGACCGCCGAGGATCGCCGTCGTGGCGCGGGTTTCGCCGGCCATGGCGTGAACCTTGGCCCGCATTTGCCGCCGCCGCCGCAGCACGTCGGAGAGATTGGCGAGGGTTTCGGCCAAATTGCCGCCGGTTTCGCGCTGCACGCTCAAGGCGATGATAAAGAACCGGAACTCGGGGGCGTCGATGCGCTTTGCCGATTCCCACAACAGGCTTTCGAGGTCGCGCCCGAGCCGCATCCCGCTCTCGACCAGGCGCAGCTCGGCGCCGACCGGATCGGCGACCTCGTGGGCGGCGCCGATGACCGCCTCGCTGATCGGCAGGCCGGACCGCAACGCCCGCACCATCAGGTCGATCGCCTCGGGGAACAACGCAATAAAGGCGGCGACCCGCCGCTTGCCGAGAAAGCCGACCACAAAATGCGGCAGCGCGACGCCGACAAACGAGGCGAGCAACAGGCTCGCGACGATCCCGAGCCGGGTCAGGGCGGCCAGCGCGATCGCCGGCACTGCCGCCGTGATGGCGCTGGCCATGGCGAATTGACCGATGCTGATCTGCCGCCCGGTGCGCGCCAGCCGGGCCGCCAGGATATCGCGGCGGGGCAGCCAGCGATGGGCGAGCCGGTCGATATTCGGCGTGGCGCTCTGGCGTCGCGCCAAGGAGCGCGTCGCGGCCGCGGCCGCGATCGGGACGCCTCTCGCCCGGTCGCGGATCGTGCCGAGGCGCCGTCGCAGCCGCCGGCGACCGGCGGCGTCGCCGAACGCCACCGCCACCAGGCCGAAGCAGAGCGCAACGACCAGCGCCGACAACGCGATGAGGGCATAGGTCTTATCGAATGGGAGCGTCATGGCCCGGCGCGCTTCCGATGCTCGGCACCCGCCACCCCTTCCGTGATGCAGCACCCCCACCCCAACCCTTCCCCGCGCGCGGGGAAGGGAAGGGACGGCGCAGGGCTAACGAAGAAATGCCGGACCGGCGGAAGCATCTGTCTCACGGCCACCGCTAGATCAGCTCGAGCAGCGGGCGATCGAGGCCGTAATATTCGGCGCGCGGCAGAAAATACGGTCGGACGCCGGTCGGTTTGAAGACGCCGCGCAATTTGCCGTCGGTCGACTCGCCTTGATATTGATAGGTGAAAAGCTCCTGCGTCGTGATGATCTCGCCTTCCATGCCGACCACTTCGACCACTTCGGTGACGCGCCGCATGCCGTCGCGCATGCGGTTGATCTGCAGGATCAGATTGACAGCGGCGGCGATCTGGGTGCGGACCGCGCGCGACGGCAGATTGATCCCGGTCATGCCGACCATGTTTTCCAACCGGGTCAGCGCCTCGCGCGGCCGGTTCGCATGGATCGTGCTCATCGAGCCGTCATGGCCGGTGTTCATCGCCTGCAATACGTCGAGCGCCTCGGCGCCGCGGATTTCGCCGAGGATGATGCGGTCGGGGCGCATCCTGAGCGCGTTGCGCAACAGGTCGCGCATCGTGATTTCGCCGGTGCCTTCGAGGTTCGGCGGCCGGGTTTCGAGCCGCACGACATGCGGCTGCTGCAATTGCAGCTCGGCCGCGTCCTCGATCGTCACCGTGCGCTCGGCCGGGTCGATCAGCCGCGACAGCGCATTCAGCATCGTCGTCTTGCCCGAGCCGGTGCCGCCCGAAATCAAAATGTTGAGACGGCAGCGCGCGGCGATCTTTAAGAGCGTCGCCATCTCGGGCGAGATGTTGGCCTGCTGGGCCATCGTATCGAGCGTGATCGTTTTTTTCGAGAATTTGCGGATCGAGATCGCCGGACCGTCGATCGCCAGGGGCGGAATGATGATGTTGACCCGGCTGCCGTCGGCGAGGCGAGCATCGACCAGGGGCTGCGACTCGTCGATCCGGCGGCCGATCCGCGAGACGATCTTGGTCGCCACGTTCATCACGTGCTGGTCGTCGCGAAAGCTGACATCGGTCAATTCGAGCTTGCCGCGCCGCTCGACATAGACCTGCTTTGGCCCGTTGACCATGATGTCGGTGACGGTGTCGTCCTCGATCAGCGGCTCGACCGGCCCGAGACCGAGCATATCGGCGATCAACGCCTCGACCAGCTCGCGCTGCTCGACAAAATTGAGCTGGATCTTGGTTTCGATCAGCAATTCCTTGACCCAGCCGCCGAGCTGCGCCTCAAAGGTGGCGCGCGGCATTTCCGCGGCCGCGGCGACATCCATATGCTCCAGGACAAGCGGCTGGATCTGCGCCTTGGCCGCCTCGACCGCGGCGCGCTTCGAATAGCGTCGCGTGCCGCCCGCTTCGGCATCGCTCTCGGGCGCAGGCGGGTTGAGCAGCCCTTGGATCAGCGCGGTGATCAGGTCGCGGCGCTCGAGCGGGTTGGCGTCGATCCCGTGGCGCAGCACATAGGTCTGCACCGCGGCATCGACGATCTTGGCGAGTTCGCCGCGGCTCAAGATACCGCGACGCTCCGGGCTGATTTCCGCGCCGAGCCGGGTCAGCAGCTGGGCGCGCGCCGCCAACAGGCGGTCCTCGCGCGACGAGGGCAGCGCGCTCGCGGCCGGCGGGTCCTCGGCAGCTGCGGCCGGCACCGCCGCAAGCGTCGCCGGGGTGCGGCGCGCCGACAGCCCGGCGATGCGCGCATCGAGCGAATTGTCGGTTTCCGGGCGTTTGAACAGGGCTACCATAGCGAGCGCAGCGACCAGCGGCGTTTCGGGGGGGCCGATGCCGGCCCGGCGAGCAGGACGGCGATCTCGCGCAGCTCACGCACCGCCGGGCTGCGCGGCGCCGCGACCGGCAGGGGCTGCCCGGTATTTGCGGCCGCACCCGCCGATTTCGGATCGTAGGAGAGCCGGGCATCGAGCGGCCGCCCGACACCCTTCTCGAATTCGGGCTTGCCGATCAGCGCGCGCTCGCCGCTGGCGCCGGCCTCGACGAGCCACAGCCGGGCCTGAGCCGCCTGCTCGCGCACCAGGGTTTGCAGCCGGATCGTGTCGCGCAGACCGGCGAGGCTGCGCTCGCAAATCAGCACGACATGGCTCGCCGCGGCCAGCACGACGCGCTGCATCGGGCTGGCGCCGCGCGGCAGATCGACGACGACCCGGGGAAATTTGCGGCGCAGCTCGTAGAGCAGCATATCGACCGCCCCGCCATCGACGGCGAGATGCTGCGCGGTCGACGCCTCGGCCGCCAGCACACGCAGCTTGTCGGTGATTTTGACCGTGGCCCGATCGATAAACAGGCTGTCGATGCGCGAGGGCTGCTCCAGCGCTTCGCACAGCCCCATTCCCGGATCGGTGTCGAGCTTGAGCGCGACAGTCCCGAAATGCAGATCGAGATCGACAAGCGCGGTCTGCTCGGGATGGTCTTCGGCCAGCAGCCAGGCGCAGGCGACGGCGGCGGTCGTTGCACCCACACCGCCGCGGCTGCCGACAAACACGATGACCTGCCCGAGCTTGCCATCGGCGCCGAATGCCCCGCCGGACCGCTTTTCCAAGACCGTCGCCAGCGCCTCGCGGCTCGGCGGCTTGACCAGATAGTCGTTGGCGCCCGCCGCCAGCAGGTCACGGAAGAGGGCGACGTCGTTGACGGCACCCAGCGCCACCAGCTCGAGCTCGGGGCCGCCGACCGCGCGCGCGGCGCCGATCTCGGTGATTGGCGCCGCCAAATCGGCAATATCGACCACCAGGATGCGCGGTGCGTATCCGGCGCGGAGGCGCCGCAACGCCGCGTCGAGCGTATCGGTGACGATCAGCTCGTCGTCCAATTGCAGCTCGCGGATCACGTCCTGCAGACGGTCGAGCGTCGCCTGCTCCTGCAGGATCGCCAGCACCCCCTCGCGCGGCGCCGTTTTTGCCGCCGGGGCCGGCCGCAATGCGCTCACTGTGGACCGGCCCCGGCGGCGGGCGGCGGCCCGCCCGCACCCTGGTCGCCGCCGGGCGCCGGCGCAAACGGCGAGGCAGTCGGGGAAGGCGGGTTTTTGACCCGGTCGTTGAGATAGCGGTTGACCGCCGAGGCGGCGACGGTGCCGTCGGCCTGGGCCAGCGGCCGGCCGGCGACGAGGTCGCCGGGGCTCGCCGCCGTCAGCCCCAGATTTGTCGCATCGGCGCAGCCGTACCAGCTCGGCTGCGAGTTGGTGAAATCGTAATCGGCGGGCTGGCTCCAATTCGGGCAGGGCGGCAGGGTCACCGCGTAGCGGCCGATTGCGACGACCGCGCGGTTGGGCGGCACCCCGGCAAGGATGCGCGTGTCGGTGACGATCCCGTAGCGCAGCAGCGCGCTGGAAATCGCAGCGGCGCGCCGGGCGGCGATTTCGGGGCCGCCCGCGGCCGCGACCGCGACCCGGTCGGCAGGCCGGATGGCGCCGCTCGCGACGAGGCGATCGAGACGCCCCACCTCGGCCGCGGACAACCGCGCCGAGCCGGGCGCGAACGCCAGCTCGACGCGGCTCTCGGCGGCATCGACCCGCAGCCGGTTGGGTGCCTCGGTTTTGCTGTATTCGGCGGCGCCCGGGACGCAGGCGGCGAGCGCCAGCAGGGCCGGCAAGACGATCGGGCAAACCCGCATGTTCATGACGCTTGCTCCCCTCAATCGAGCCGGAACCCGGCCGGGCCGATCAGGCCCTTGCCGCCGGCATCGAGCGGCCCGCGCGCCGGCGCCGGCAGCTGTTGACGGTATTTGCTGCCGAGCAGCACGCGCTCGGCGTCGTGCGGCAATACCAGCCCGTCGGTCGGGGCGGCGAGCCGCGTCGTCGAAGGCTGCACCAGATAGGGGGTAACGATGACGACGAGCTCCGACTCGTTGTGCTGGAAGCGGTCGGAGCGGAACAGCGCGCCGAGGATCGGAATGTCGCCGAGCCACGGCACCCGCGAGATGTCCTGCTCGGAGGTGTGCCGCAACAGGCCGGCCAAGGCAAAGCTCTCGCCGCTGCCGAGCTCGACCGTGGTGTCCGCGCGCCGCACGGTCAAGGCCGGGATTGTGATCGTCTGCTCGCTGGTGATCGGCACAGAGACGGCGCCGTTATTGCTCAGCTCGCTGACCTCGGGGCGGACCCGCAAGTTCAGGTGGTGGGCGTCGATGACCGTCGGAGTAAAGGCGAGGCTGACGCCAAAGCTCTTGAACTCGACGGTGATCGTCGGGAACCCGTTGGTCGCCGCCGAGGCGCCTGCGATCGGCACCGGAAATTCGCCGCCGGCGAGAAAGCTCGCGGTCTGGCCCGACATCGCGGTCAGGTTCGGCTCGGCCAAATCGGTGACCAGCCCTTCCTGGGCCAGGGCATCGATCGTTGCGTTGAGGGCTTGCGAGGCGACGTTTCCGACGATCAGCTCGTTGTTGCCGATGACGTTCGGAATGGTGGTCGGGTTGTTGGTGTTGATCACCAGGCTTGAGCCGAATTTGTGCCAGTTGACGCCGATTGCGTTCAGCACGCTCAAATCGACCTCGGCGATGCGGACATGCAGGCTGACCTCGTTTGGCGTCGCCACGCTGAGCCGGTTGATCACCTGGCTGCCTTTGATCCCGGCCGCGACGGCGGCGGCGAGGGCGCGGGCTTTTTCCGCCTGTCCGGCGCTGGCGACGGTGCCGCTCAACACCAGATTGCTGCCGACTGAGGCGAGCGCGATGCGCTGGCCCGGCAGCTCCTGCGCCAGGGCCCGGCGCAATTGCGACACGTCGAGCTCGACCCGGACCGGTGCGTTCAGCAGCACCTTGTCGCCTGCATCGACCGCATAGATCACGGTTTCGCCGGGCGATTTGGCGCTGACGTAAACGAGCGACGGCGATTTGACCTGAACGTCGGCGATATTGGGATCGGCGACAAACACCGTGGTCGCCGGCCGCGCCAGCCGGATCAACGTGCCCTTGCCGACGTCGAGCACGATGCTCGCATCGTTCGCCGGAATCATGTCGGCATTGCCGACATGGAGCACGCGCGTTGCACCGGGCCCGGCAGCGCCGCCGGCCGCCCCGGCGGCGAACGAAAGCAAGATCATCGGTCCGGCGAGGACGAAACGGAACCAGCTGCGCATCACGAACCTCGAGCTCCGGGTTGCGATTCGCAACCATTGCTCGAATTGCCGTTACCGCGCAATATGCAAACTTTACCATCGTCTAAGTTATGATTAATGCGGGCCGGATTGCCGAGCAGCGGGCTGAGCTCGTTGTCGAGCGTGAAGCCCTCCGGACCGTGGCCATCAACCGAACCAGCGGATCGGTGCAATTCGTCCCGATCGGGCGAGCCGAGGCCGGGGCCTGCGGCCTCCTCGACGCCCGCATCGGCGAGCGCGATAATCGGCGGCTCCTGTTGCCTGCCGCCGGCGAGGCTGCGCAGGCTCAGCGACAGCTTCCCCGGCATGTCGGCGGCGAGCGCAACGATCTCGCTCTCTTTCGGCGTCACCTCGAAGGTCACGGTGTGGGCGCGCATCGCCTTGCCGTCCTTGCTGTCGAGCTGCTGGTCGATCCCGATCACGCGAAGGTTGCGCAACACAGTCTGCGCCGCCTTGTGCTGATAGCCGCCGCCGGCGGGGTCCTTACGCGGCAGCGGCATGGTGAGCAGCAGATCGACCCGGTCGCCCGGCATGATGAAGCCTGAAACATCCGAGGTCTGATCGACCGCGACCGAGACCGCGCGCATGCCCGGACGCAGCACGGCGGCGAGAAAGCCGCGATCGCCGGGCGCGACGATCTTGGCTTTGATCAGCGGCTCGCCGGCGACAAAAGGCTCGCGCGCGACCGCGCCGATCAGCGACTTCTCCCGGCCGCCGCCGGCGAGCAGGTAATCGCCGGTGATCGCGCTCTCGGGCCACGGCCGCGTCTGGATGTCGGTCGGCTTCAAGAGATGCCCGCGAGGGATCGCCCCCCGCGCCACCAGGATGGCTTTTTGCGGCGTCGGGGCCGGGGCCGGCGCGGCGGCGACCGGTGCGTTGCGCTGGGCCAGCCACGAGCGCATCAGCATCGCCGTGCCGCCGGCCAGCAGCAGAGCGACCAGAAACAGGAACAAGGTGCGTCCGCGCATGGCCTTTGCTCAGCCGAGCTGCGGCGGGAGCGTCACGATGAGGGCGGCGGCGGCGATGGCGACGCCGTAGGGGATCCCGGCAGGGCGAGCGACCGCACCGGTCGGCTGCGGGACATCGCTGCGCATTATCGCGACCCGGACCCCGAGCGGCGTCAGATAAACGATCGACAAAAAGCCGCCGAGCAACGCCGTGACAAGCAGCAGCGCCGGCACCGCGCCGGCGCCGGCCCACAGCGTCGCCGCCGCCATCAGCTTGACGTCGCCGCCGCCGACAAAGCCGCGCGAAAACAACAGCGCGCCGGCGAGGAAGATCGCGCCGGCGGCGCCGATCGCGGCGGCGGCCGCGGTCGATCCGACAGCTGGCGCGACCATCAGGCGCATCAGCCACAGCACGCAAAGGCCGAGGACAATCGGGTTGGGAATAACGCGCCGACGGAAATCCTCGAAAGCCGCCGCTGCTGTCAGCGCGGCAAAGCCGCCGAGGACCAGCAAGTGCGGCGTAGAAGGCGTCATGCCGGGACGGCCGTTCCGCGCAAGGGCGCCGCGACGGCGGACGTACGCATTGTGGCTTGGTGCGGACACGGTAGCCGACCAGACATCAAAGGCTCCGACGCATGGCGATCGCCGCGCATCGTGGATCCGAACGCTTAAAGAACGTTTAAACCGTGCCGCGCCCCCAACCGCCGAGCCGGGACGGTTCGGCCGGAGGTATGCCTTATGGCCGCTTGATTTTTCGCCGGCGGCTGCGGATCAGTGCGCTCATGCCTTCGATCCGGCCAGAAGCGCTGCTCGACCCGAGACGCAGTCGCGGACCGAGCTCGCCCCGGCTGCTGCTGGCGGGTGCGTTCGCCGCGTTCACCATCGGCTCGGTGATGATGCATTCCTATGCGGTCTTTCTGGTCGCGTTTATCGAAGCCTTTGCCTGGAGCCGGGCCGAGACCTCGATCGCCTATTCGGTCTCGCAGCTTGTCGCCGGCGCCAGCTCACCACTAGTCGGGGCGCTGGTCGACCGGCTCGGGCCGCTGCGCCTGCTGGCGCTCGGCAGCTTTCTGCTCGTCGCCGGACTGCTCGGCTGCGCTGCGATGTCGTCGCTGTGGCAGGTCATCCTGCTCTACGGCGTCGTGATGACGGTGGGGGCGAATTGCCTGGGGCTCGTCGTCTTTGTGCCATTGCTGTCGCGGCGGTTTGTGCGCCGCCGCGGTGCGGCGATTTCAGTCGTGCAGTCGGCAAATGGCTTTGCCCGCGCGCTCTCGGCTCCTTTGGTGCAGCTGGCGATCTCCGGCATCGGCTGGCGCGCCACCTATCTCGTCGAAGCCGCGTTGATGGCGGCGGCGGCGGTGCCGCTCGCCGCGCTGCTGCGGCGCGGCATCCGCGACCCGGTCGCGGTCGAGGCGGACACAGTCGAAGCGGGCGCGGCGCCGCCTGCATCGCCTGATACCGGCCGCAGCGCCGTTCCGTCATCGGGCTGGAGCCTCGCCGAGGCGGCGCGCACACCGCATTTCTGGCTGCTGTTCGGGGTCTACCTCTTTACCGGGCTCGGCAGTTTTCTGGTGTCGCTGCACCAGCTCGCCTTCGCCGTCGATCGCGGCTTCGACAAAATCTACGCCGCCGAGGTGCTGGGGATCGGCAGCCTGCTTGCGATCGCCGGCACGATCGTCACCGGCGCCTTGTCCGATTATATCGGCCGCGAATTGTCGGCGATCCTCGCTTACGTCGTCTCGATCCTCGGCGTCGTCTGTGCCCTGTTCATCAGGGGGCCGTCGCAGGGTTGGCTCCTCTGGCTGTTCGCCTGCTGCTTCGGACTGACCTGGGGCGCGCGCGGCCCGGCGATCACGGCCAAGACCGCCGACCTGTTCCCCGGGCGCCAGCTCGGAACGATTCTCGGCGTGATCACGATCGGCAGCGGCATCGGCTCGGCCGTCGGCTCCTGGGCGGCCGGCTGGATTTTCGATCTCTCGGGCAGCTACGAGCTCGCGTTTTTGCTGTCGATCGCGTCCTATGCCTGCGGCTGCGTCGCCTTCTGGGCATTGCGCCGGCCGCCGCGCCGCCGGCCGGGTCAGAACCAGCCGCGCCTGGCCTTGCCGATATAGCTTTCCAACAGCTTCAATTGCTGCGCGCGCTCCAGCGAAATCATCGCCGAGATTGCCGCCGGTGATCGAAATCGCGTCGCGTCGAAAGGGTGCGATGCGCGCAGGTGACAGCAGCAGATATTGTAGATCGGTTCGCCTTCCGCGGTTTGCTGCCCGCTGAACCGGCGCCGCTCAGACGGCGGCGAAATCGATCAGCTGGCGCACCGG
>DASXAM010000054.1:0-8896 GCA_036404275.1 Allostellaceae bacterium | reverse complement strand
GGGGTCGAGGGTGGTCTCCCAGAGCTGGTCGGGGTTCATCTCGCCCAGCCCCTTATAGCGTTGCACGTCGATGCCGCGGCGGCCCAATTCCATGACCGCCTCGACGAGGCTGACCGGGCCCGGGATCGGCCAATTCTTGTCACGCGCCGTGAGCATGCCGGGGCGGTCGTAGACCTCGCGCAATTGGGCGCCGTCGGCCTCGAGCCGGCGCGCCTCGCTCGACCGCAACAGGGCCGCGTCGATCAGCCGGCGCTCGTCGACACCTTGGCGGGTGTGGCTCAGCACTAAGCCTTCACCGGCGATGACCGTGCCCTGCCAGTTGCGCTCGTGCTCGGGGGCGAGGTGATTCAAGCGCTCGGCGGTGCGATGCGCGGCTTCGATCGCACGGTTCGGGTCGGCGAGGAGGCCGGGCGACAAGGCGCTGGCGATTGCCGCCTGCTCGGCCACGTCGCTGTTGCCGATCTTGGCGGCGAGCGGCTGGACCAGGCGGCGTTGCACCCCCGCGCGCTCCAACAGATCGCGTAGATCGTTGCCGCCGCGCTCGACGCCGTCATGCTGGATGAAGACCGCATCGCGCAACGCGGCATCGACGCAATAGGCTTCGAGTGCGGGATCGTCCTTCAGATAAACCGCCTTGGCGTTGCCGCGCTGCAAGCGATAGAGCGGGGGCTGAGCGATGTAGAGAAAGCCTTTGTCGATCAGGCTCGCCATCTGCCGGAAGAAAAAGGTCAACAGCAAGGTGCGGATATGGCTGCCGTCGACATCGGCGTCGGTCATGATGATGACACGGTGGTACCGCGCCTTGTCGGGGTCGAAATCCTCCGGGCCGACGCCGGTGCCAAGGGCGGCGATCAAGGTGCCGATCTCGGCCGAGCCCAGCATCTTGTCAAAGCGCGCGCGCTCGACATTCAGGATCTTGCCTTTAAGCGGTAGGATCGCCTGGAACCGTCGATCGCGGCCTTGCTTGGCCGAGCCGCCGGCGCTATCGCCCTCGACGATAAAGAGTTCGCTCTTGGCCGGGTCGCGCTCCTGGCAATCGGCGAGCTTGCCGGGCAAATTGGCCACGTCGAGCGCGCCCTTGCGCCGGGTCAGGTCGCGCGCCTTGCGCGCCGCCTCGCGCGCCGCCGCCGCCTCGACCACCTTGGCGACGATCTTGCGCGCGTCGGCCGGGTGCTCCTCGAACCATTGCCCGAGCTTGTCGGCGACGATTCCTTCGATCACCGGGCGCACCTCGGACGAGACGAGCTTATCCTTGGTTTGCGACGAAAATTTCGGGTCCGGGACCTTGACCGACAGCACGCAGGTCAACCCCTCGCGCATATCCTCGCCGGCGAGCGCCACCTTTTCCTTTTTGGCGATGCCGCTGTCATTGGCATAGGCGTTGACGGTGCGCGTCAGCGCCGCGCGAAACCCGGCGAGATGGGTTCCGCCGTCGCGCTGCGGGATGTTGTTGGTAAAGCACAGCATCGTTTCGTGATAGCTGTCGGTCCACTCCATCGCAATTTCGAGCAAGGTGTCCTCGCGCTCGCCGCGGATCACGATCGGCGGCGTGTGCAATGCCTGCTTGGAGCGGTCGAGATAGCGGACAAAGGCTTCGAGCCCGCCCTCGAAATGAAGCCTCACACTTTTCGGCTCGACGCCGCGCAGATCGGTCAAGACGAGCGTCACGCCGCTGTTCAGAAACGCGAGCTCACGCAACCGGTGCTCGAGCGTCGCGAAGTCGAACTCGGTCCTGGTGAAGGTTTCCGTGCTCGGCAGAAAGGTGATCTCGGTGCCGGTGGCGAGGCCGTCGCGACCCGAGCCTTCGGGCCAGGCCGGGGCCGGGCCCAATTCGGCGAGCGGCGCCTCGGGCACGCCGTCGCGAAACCGCATGAACCATTCCGAGCCGCCGCGAAAGACGCGCAGATCGAGCCGGGCCGACAGACCGTTGACGACCGAGACGCCGACCCCATGCAATCCGCCCGACACCTTGTAGGCGCTCTGGTTGAATTTGCCGCCGGCATGGAGGTGGGTCATGATCACTTCGGCGGCCGACACGCCCTCTTCTTCGTGGATGCCGACCGGGATGCCGCGGCCGTTGTCGGTGACCGTCACGGAGCCGTCGGCGTTCAGCGTGACGGTGACCGTGTCGCAATAGCCGGCCAGCGCCTCGTCGATCGCATTGTCGACGACCTCGTAGACCATATGGTGCAGGCCGGAGCCGTCATCGGTGTCACCGATATACATGCCCGGTCGTTTGCGTACGGCGTCGAGGCCGCGCAACACCTCGATCGATTGCGCGTTGTAGTCGGCGTCTTCACCATTGGCGGCGCCGTTGGTGTTGGCGTGCGCGGCGCCGTTCGGAGAGTGCTTTTCGGTTGCGGTATCGTTTGCCATATCGTTTCGGGTTCTGTCTCGTTCAGGGTCAAAGATCGGCGGGGGCCACGGTGCCGTCGCACACCGCGAGAAACCGGGCGCGGCCGCGCAACGGCGCAAACAACGCCGGGTCGGTGCCGGTGAGCCAAGCCTGGCTTCCGGTCTCGGCGAGCGCTTCGAAGAGCGACGAGCGGCGATGCGCGTCGAGATGCGCGGCAACCTCGTCGAGCAGCAGCAACGGCGACTCGCCGCGGATTGCGCGCAGCAACCCGGCATGGGCGAGCAGGATCGCGATCAGCGCGATTTTTTGCTCGCCGGTCGAAGCGAGGCCGGCATCGATCCCCTTTTCTACCAGCGTGACCATGAAATCCGATCGATGCGGGCCGGTCGCCGCACCCCCGGCCTCACTGTCGCCGCGCCGTCCGGCGGCGAGCGCGGCGGCGAATTCGGCTTCCGCGGCGAGCGCCGGCATGGTTTCGAGCCAGGTCTCGACGGCACCGTCGAGCCGCAGCCGGACCCGCGGAAACGGCGCGCAGCTCTCGCCGCAAGTCCGGTCGAGGAGCTGCACTGCGTGCAGCCGCGCGGCGGCGACGGCGACCCCTTCCTGGGCCATCGTCTCTTCTAGAGCGGCGAGCCAGACCGGGTCGGCCGGCCGGCCTCCGGCATAGCTGTCGCGCAGCAACCGCGCCCGCTCGCGCAGCGCCTGCTCGTAGCCGGCCACGCGGGCCGCATGCGCCGGGTCGAGCGCCAATACCAGGCGATCGAGAAAGCGGCGGCGCTCGCTGCGTCCCTCGACAAAGAGGCGATCCATCAGCGGCGTCAGCCACAGCATGCCGAAATGCTCGCCAAGGACCGCTTGGCTCTTTGCCCGCTCGCCGTCGATCCGCACGATGCGCTTGTCGCCCTCGCCGGCATCGCGCCCGGTCCCGATCCGCATCGACCCCCGCCGGGTGGCGACGGTGGCGGCCACCGCCCAGCCATTGGCGGGTACGGCGCCGCGGCGGTCGATCTCGGCGAGCCTGACCCGACGCAGCCCACGGCCGGGGGCGAGAAACGACACGGCTTCGAGGAGATTGGTCTTGCCGGCGCCGTTGGGGCCGATCAGCACCACGGGCTCGGGCTCGGGCCCGAGATCGAGCCGTGCTGTGCAGTAATTCCGGAAATCGGTCAGCACCAGGCGCGCGACCGCGACCCGTGCAGCCGACGAGAGGGTCGCGGCACCGGTACGGACGCCGGACTCCTGCGCCTCGGTCAGCATCATAACTATATGGTGATTCAGACCCCACGCCGCCAGCGCCGGGCATCCTGCGCCGGTCACACCCGCATCGGCATCAGGACATAAAGCGCGCTGCCGTCGGCGCTGTCCCGCACGATCGTCGGCGAGGCCGAGTCGGCCAGCAGAAAACGCGCCCCGTCGCCGCCGATCTGGTCGGCGATGTCGAGCAGATAGCGGGAATTGAAGCCGATCTCGATCGGGGCCGCGAGATAGCGCACCTCGATCTCCTCGACCGCGGTGCCGTTTTCCGGGCTCGTCGCCGACACCGCGAGATTGCCGTTCTCGATCGCGAGCTTGACCGCCCGGCTCTTCTCGCTCGAAATCGTCGAGACCCGATCGACCGCTTCGGCAAACTCCTTGCAGTTGACCTCGAGCACTTTGTCGTTGGTGGTCGGGATGACCCGGTCGTAATCGGGAAAGGTACCGTCGATCAATTTCGAGGTCAGGGCCGCCGCACCCACGGTAAAGCGGATCTTGGTGTCGCTCAGCGCGATCTGCACTTCGGCATCGCTCTCATCGACAAGCTTGCGCAATTCGAGCACGGTCTTGCGCGGCACGATAATGCCCGGCATCCCGGCCGCCCCCTCGGGCAGCACCATTTCGACGCGGGCCAGGCGGTGGCCGTCGGTCGCCACCGCGCGGATCACCGGCACCTCGTCGCTCTTTGCCGCGTGCAGGTAGATGCCGTTGAGGTAATATCGCGTTTCTTCGGTCGAGATCGCAAACCGGGTGCGGTCGATCAGGCTCTTCAACTCGGCCGCGGACAAGGTGAAGCCGTGCGGCAGCTCGCCGCTCGCCATCAGCGGGTAGTCTTCGGCGGGCAGGCAGGAGAGCGTAAAGGTCGAGCGCCCGGCGCGCAGCAGCATCGCGTTGCGCTCGCCGCTCGCCTCGATCTCGATCTGCGCCCCATCGCGCAATTTGCGCACGATTTCATAGAGCGTGTGCGCCGGGACCGTGGTGCGGCCCTCGCGCTCGATCCGGGCCGGCACCCGCTCGACGATTTCAAGATCCATGTCGGTCGCCGACAGCGCCAGCCCCGGCGCCTCGTCGCCGCGCGCCCCCTCAGCGTAAAGCAGCACGTTCGACAGAATCGGGATCGTGTTGCGGCGCTCGACGACGCTCTGCACGTGTCCCAAGGCTCGCAGGAGAGCCGCCCGTTCGATCGTCAATTTCATGTTCGCCACACGGAAATTGGCCAAGTGCCCGGCACCGGCGGATTCCCCGTCGGTGCCCCGTTGCCTGATCCGTCGGATGGGCGAACGGGACGGCATTATAGCACAAAAGGGGGCGCGGCTCAGTACCTCGCTTTGCCGCGCCGAGTTGCCCCCTGTCCCCCTTTGTGCTCAGGAAATCTGCAGCATGCGGCGCAACAGCTCGACATCCTCGGCGAGCGCCGGATCGGCCGCCTTGAGCTCTTCGATTTTGCGTACCGCGTGGATCACGGTGGTGTGGTCGCGGCCGCCGAATTTCCGGCCGATTTCGGGCAAGGAACGCGTGGTCAGCTGCTTGGCCAGATACATCGCGACCTGACGCGGCCGAGCAACCGCGCGCGCGCGCCGATCCGAGGTCATTTCGCCGAGCCGGATATTGAAATGCTCGGCGACGCGCCGCTGGATCTCGTCGATCGTGATCCGCCGCTCGTGCGAGCGCAATAGATCGCGCAATTCCTCCTGGACGCTCTCGAGCGTGATCTCGCGCCCGACCAGCTGGCGATTCGCGGTGATCCGGTTTAGCGCCCCCTCGAGCTCGCGGATGTTCGAGGTGATCTTATGGGCGAGAAATTCCATGACTTTGCGCGGGATCGGCACGCCGTTGCGCTCGGCCTTTGCTTCGAGGATGCCGAGTCGCAATTCGTAGGTCGTCGGATGCAGATCGGCGACGAGGCCCCAGCCGAGGCGCGAGCGCATCCGCTCTTCGAGCCCTTCGAGGTCGGAGGGGGATTTGTCGGCGGAAATCACGATTTGCCGGTTCTGATCGACCAGCGCGTTGAAGGTGTGAAAGAACTCCTCCTGGGTCGATTCCTTGCCGCTGATAAATTGCACGTCGTCGATCATCAAGAGGTCAACGGAACGGAACTGCTCCTTGAAATCCATCGTCGATTTGAACCGCAACGCGCGAATGAACTGGTACATGAACTTTTCGGCAGAAAGATAGATCACTTTGCGGGTGCAGGCGTGGTTGCGGACATGCCAGGCGATCGCATGCATCAAATGGGTCTTGCCGAGCCCGACCCCGCCATAGAGAAAGAGCGGATTGAACGGCACCGTCGGCGCC
This sequence comes from Allostellaceae bacterium, assembly GCA_036404275.1. Lineage (GTDB taxonomy): Bacteria > Pseudomonadota > Alphaproteobacteria > ATCC43930 > CGMCC-115725 > AP-15. The sequence continues at coordinate 2,991 of DASXAM010000054.1, read as the reverse complement.
GCGTCGGTGCAGGCCTCGGCGACCCGCCGGGCCGCTGCATGGGCCAATTCGTTGGGCTTGCCGACGACAAAATTCTCAAAGGTGAAGCGTGGGTCGAGGCCCGACGGCTTTACCCCGTCTTCGACCGAATCGGACACCGCCGCCGGTTCGGCGGCAATCACCGCCGAGCGAGCGAAATCCGGCGGTGCCGGCGCGGCGGCGACGACCACGGTGAGCCGCCTTACATGCGGGTTCACCGCCTGCCACAACAACAGGATCCGGTCGGCGTAATGGGTGGCGATCCAATCACGCAAAAATCGCGTCTGTGCTGCGATCACCACCTCGCCGTCATCGACGCCTTGCATCTCAAGCTGGCGCAGCCAGCTGCGAAATGCCGTCTCGCCGACTTCTTCCTTGATCCGGCCGAGGACCTTGGCCCACTCTCCCTGCGACGTCGTGCCATTTCCGGCGGCGCCGTTTCCAATCGCTTCCGCTACCACCGCATCCCCCCGATCAAACACGGCAGCACCTCCCGGCTCAGGCCCGGCTCAGGCCCGGTAAATTTTACCGTTAAAAGTAGGAGTATTCGGCCCGTGGCCGAAGCTGTTTCCGAGCAAGTCGTGTCCCCCGATAACCATCGTTATTATGATTATGCCTGATTAACGTTGTCTATGTTTGTCTCAGGCACGCATTTACAAGACGCCGCCGTGTTTTTGCGCGACGCTATACAGCCATGCTAACGTGCCCTGTCACGCGAAAGCAACGGATCGAAAAGCGAACGTCAAAAAAATTTTCGGTTGTAGCCGCGCCGCCCTGCTGCCCCGTCGATTGCAGCTCGAAGTGACAGCATCCTTACACGACACGAAGATCGGGGAGGTCCTGCGGCGGTGCCCGGCGGGCTTGGGTGGCCTGCTCGAAGGCGTAGGCAAAGCGCAGCAGCGCGGCCTCACTCCAGGCACGGCCGGTAAAGGTGATGCCGAGGGGATATTCGGGGGTATCGTCGCCGGCGACAAGGCCCGCCGGGACTTGCACGCTCGGATAGCCGGCCTTGGCGGCGATCGCGGCACCCGCCGCCCCCGGGAACAGCACCGCATCGAGGCGGTGCCGGTCGATATAGGCGTCGAGGCCGAGATTGCGCGAGGCGCGCAAATCGCTCTGCCTGGCCGCCGCGTATTCGGGTTCGGACAAGTCGCCGCGGGTCGCGGCAGCGGCAAGAAAAACGTCCTGGCCGAAGCGAAGGGTGCGGTCGGCATGGGCGAAATTAAAGGCGATGATGTCGTCGAGGCACTCCATCTCGGTTTCGGTGGCCCAGTCGCGCAGATAGCGGTCGAGGTCGTATTTCAGCTCGTAAACGAAGACGAGCGGCCGGTGCACCCGCCGGTGCCAGGTCGGGCTTTCAGGGTTGAGGTTGAGGATCGCGATTTCGCTGCCGGGACCGCCGATCCAGCCGGCAGTCGGCAGGTTGGCGCGCACAATTGTCGCTCCCAGCGCCTCGATCGTCTCGATCGCCGCTTTCATGACCGCAACGGCGCGCGGCGCGAGCGGCCCGTAATACACATCGTTGGCCGGGTCGGCGGGGTCGCTCGGCACCCCGATGCGCGTCCCCTTGAGCCCTTCGCGGTCGAGCTCGGTGGTATAGTCGGCGGGCCGTTCGAGGCTCTCCGTCGCCGGGTCGAGTGGGTCGGCGGCGGCCAGCACGTCGAGCAGGACCGCCGCGTCTTGCACCGTGCGGGTCAAGGGACCGGCGGTATCCTGGCTGTGCGCGATCGGCACGATCCCGGCGCGGCTGACGAGCCCGACGGTCGGCTTGACCGTGACGAGGCCGCATTGCGAGGCCGGCGACAAGAGCGAGCCCGAGGTCTCGGTGCCGATCGCCGCCGCGGCGAGCCCGGCCGCGACCGCCGCCGCCGAGCCCGAGCTCGACCCTCCGGGAGAGACGATCGGCACGCCGCGATCGTCGAGCTGCGGGGCGTAGGGATTCCTGACCTGACCGCCGAGCGAGCTGTAGCCCGCCGGCATGTCGATTGCCAAAATATTGGCGAACTCGGTCAGGTTGGCCTTGCCGAGAATGACCGCACCCGCCTGCCGCAGCAATGCCGCAACCGTCGCATCGCGCCCGGCGCGGGCCGTGGCCAGGGCGAGCGAGCCCGCGGTCGTGTGCTGCCTGTCGGCGGTGGCGATATTGTCCTTGATCAGAATGGGAATGCCCTCGAGCCGCCGGCGCCGTGCCGGACGGAGGGTGTCGATCCGCGTGGCGATCGCCGTCGCGTCGGGGTTGATCTCGCGCACGGCATTGATCCGCGGCCCGGTGCGATCGTAAGCCTCGATCCGCGCCAGATAAGCCGCGGTCAGGGCCGCCGCGGTCGTCGCGCCGGTGGCGAGCGCCTGCCGCAATTCGGCGATCGTTGCATTGTCGGCGCTGAAGCCGGTCATCGTCCGCCTCGGTTTGATGATCGAAGAAAGACTATCATTGCGCCGGCAGCAGATGTTCGAACTCGTCTTTCTCGGCACCGCCGCGGCGGCGCCTTCGGCGGAACGGGGCTTGCCGGCGCTCTATGTCGGACAGGGTCCCGACCGGTTTCTGGTCGATTGCGGCGAGGGGACGCAGCGCCAGCTGATGCGCGCCGGGCTCGGCTTTCGCGGGGTCGGGCGGGTGCTGCTGACCCATGCGCATCTCGACCATGTGGGCGGGCTCGCGGGGCTCGTTGCGACCCGCGCGCTATGGGGCCTGGCAGCCCCGATCGAGATCGTCGGCAGCGAGGAGACGATCGGCTTCGTACGCCATTATCTTGCCGTGAGCGTCGGTCCGGAGAGGGGCTATCGACTGCGGCCGATCACGCCGGGCCCGGTCTTTGCGGCGGCCGGCTGGCGGCTCGATGCCTTTATGGTCGCCCATCGCGGCACGCAAAGCCTCGGCTGGCGGTTCGAGGAGCCGAGCCGCCGTCCGCTGCTCACCGACCGGCTCGTCGAGCTGGGCGTGCCGGCAGGGCCGGCACGGCGGATGCTCGCCGC
>DASXAM010000053.1:0-11604 GCA_036404275.1 Allostellaceae bacterium | reverse complement strand
GCTCGGCTTCGACAAGCTGCTGCTCGCCGCCGGTGCAGAGCCGATCCGGCTCCAGGTGCCGGGGGCGGATCTGCCCCATGTGCGCACGCTGCGCTCGCTCGCCGACAGCCGAGATTTGATCGGCCGCGCCGGCAAGGGCAGCCGCGCCGTTGTCGTCGGCGCCAGCTTTATCGGGCTCGAAGCAGCCGCCGCGCTGCGCCAACGCGGGGTCGAAATCCATGTCATCGCCCCGGAGGCGCGGCCGATGGAACGCATTCTCGGGCCGGCGCTCGGCGATCTTGTGCGGCAGCTGCATGAATCGCATGGCGTCGCGTTTCATCTCGGGCACACGGTAGCCGCTGTTGAGGCGGGGCGGGTCGAGCTCGATGACGGCGGCTCGATAGCCGCCGACTTTGTCGTGGTCGGCATCGGGGTGCGGCCGCGCATTCACCTCGCGCAACAAGCCGGGCTGGCGGTCGATCGCGGCGTGCTGGTCGATCAGCACCTCGAAACCAGCGCGCCCGGAGTTTTCGCCGCCGGGGACATCGCCCGCTGGCCCGACCCCTATAGCGGCGAGCGGCTTCGCATCGAGCACTGGGTCGTTGCCGAGCGGCAAGGCCAGACCGCGGCCCGCAACATGCTTGGCCGGCGCGAGCGCTACACCGCCGTACCGTTTTTCTGGAGCCAGCATTACGACGTGTCGATCGACTATGTCGGTCACGCCGCCGCCTGGGACGAGATAGCCCAGGATGGCGATCCGAATGCCCGCGACGTAGCGCTGCGCTTCCGCCGCGCCGGCCGCACCATGGCCGTCGCGACGATTTTCCGGGGCCGCGAGAGCCTCTTGGCGGAGGCCGCCATGGAACGCGGCGAGTCGCCTTAGCGAGTCGCCTTAGAAAGAAAGCGCCTGCGGCGCCCGGCTCCGCAAAGCGCGCCGAAAGAGTCGGTGCAAAGGACCGAGGAAGCGGAAATGCGCGTGTGGCAAACAAGCACGCTTTACGGAAGACTGTCGGGGTGAAGGAGGCGACGCATGACCGCAAACTACAGCATATGTCTCGGAACCGCCGGCTGGGGCGTGTGGCACAGCCCGGATGCGGGAACGTCGTGGACACGGCACCGCGCCCCGTTCCCGCTCAACAGCCGCATCCAGGCGCTCGTCGCCCATCCCGACGAGCCGCGCACCGTGCTCGCCGGTGGCGATACGGGCTTGTTTCTGAGCCGTGACGGCGGGGCGCGGTGGGAGCGCATCGCCGCCGCCGGCGCCCTGCCGACGATCTGGTCCTTGGCCATCGATCCGGTCGATCCCGATATCCTTTTTGCCGGCACCCGCCCGGCCGGGGTTTATCGGTCGCGCGACGGCGGTGGGCATTGGCAGAAATTGGCGGTGGACATTGCCGGCGAGTGCTCGATCGGCACACCCTTTGTCACCGGCATTGTCGTCGATCCCGACGATCACCGGACTGTCTGGGCCGGGGTGGAAATCGACGGGGTCTTTCGCAGCCGCGACGGCGGCGACAGCTGGACGCATCTCGACGGGGGTCTGGACGACCCGGACATTCACGCCGTAACGGTCGCGGCGACGGAGCCCAAGCGCCTATACGCCAGCACCGCGCGCGAAGTGTTTGCCAGCGACGATCTGGGCGATACCTGGCGGCCTCTGGGCATCAAGCGGAAATGGCCGCTGCCCTATGCCCGCGGCCTGATGGTCAAGCTTGACCAACCCGGCGTGCTGTTCGCCGGCTGCGGCGAGACCACGACGGGCGAAACGGGGCATGTGCTGCGCACCGCCAATGCTGGAGAGAGCTGGGAAATCCTGCCGTTCCCGAGCCGGCCCAATGCCACGATCTGGGGCCTTGCCGCGCATCCCGCGAATGCCGACCGCATTCTTGCATTCAGCCTTTTCGGCGAGGTCTATATCACCGAGGATGCCGGCGCCTCCTGGCGCAAAATCGCGCGCGAATTCGGCGAGATCCGGGCCGCCGCCTGGATGCCGGCATAAATCGACGGCAGCCCTGACCAAGGAAAGCGCCGCTACACCATGCGCACGGCTTTCGGCAATTGCGCCGGGTCCTGCCAGAAGGCGAGGGCCTCATAGCGCTGGAAGAGCTCGGGCGGCTGGTCTCGCGCAGCATGGCGTTGAATAGGCTGCCGACCAGGCTGGTCATCCCGGCCGAAAGCGCGGGTTCTGGCGCCGCAACGCCGCGAGCGAGGTCGATCCCGAGCGCGGCAGGCCGGAAATGAAATAAATGCCGTTCTGCATGACGCCGAAGCCATCCGGCGCCACCACCACCAGTGCTCTCAAAAAATCCATCGCCCCCTTGACCACCGAGACCGCCGGTCCCGCCCGCGCCGGCATACGACCTCGTCTCGGCCGCCGTCCCCGAGCCGGCGAGTCTCAGCCTCATTGCCACCACCGCCGCCGGAAAAGCCGCCGCCCCCCGCCGGAGGCCAGATCCCCACCGATGACGGCACCCTTGCCGCCATCGGCACCGAGGCCGCCGCCCTGGGCGCCGGCGGCAATGATGTCGTAGGTCTCCGATGTCATGACAGTAAAGCTCTGCACCGTCTCGGGCATGAAACCAAAGATGTCGGCGTTGGCTGCGGCGGTGCCCGCGAGCAGCGCCAGCGCCGAGGTGCCGGCCAGCAGAAGATGCAACATGTTGCTGGCTCTCGATTTAATATTTCTGAAAGCTACGGCGCCGCTCGAATGCGGCGCCGACCATGGTTGCCGCGCATCGAACCGGACAGGCGTGGTGACGAGGCGGAAAAAGAAAACCGCCCGCCTGCGGGTTGCCGCGGGCGGGCGGTTTTTTCGAGAGGGCGATGCGGGCTCAGAAGTCCATGCCGCCCATGCCGCCGCCCGGCGGCATCGCCGGCGGGGTTTTGGGCTCGGGCCTCTCGGCGATCATCGCCTCGGTGGTGATCAGGAGCCCGGCGACCGAGGCGGCGTCCTGCAAAGCATGGCGCACCACCTTGGTCGGGTCGATGATGCCGGCCCGGATCATGTCGGTGAACTCGCCCTTCTGCGCGTCGTAGCCGTAATTGTGGTCCTGGCTGTCGAGCAGTTTGCCGACCACGATCGAGCCGTCGGTGCCCGAGTTCTCGGCGATCTGGCGGGCCGGATAGAGGATCGCCTTTTTGACGATGTCGACGCCGACGCGCTGGTCATTGTTCGACGGCTTGAGCCCGTCGAGCGCGCGCGCGGCATAGAGGAGCGCCGAACCACCGCCTGCGACGACCCCCTCCTCGACCGCCGCACGGGTCGCGTGCATCGCGTCATCGACCCGGTCCTTGCGCTCTTTGACCTCGACCTCGGTGGCGCCGCCGACCCGGATCACCGCAACACCGCCGGCCAGTTTGGCCAGCCGCTCCTGCAACTTCTCGCGGTCGTAATCGCTGGTCGTCTCCTCGATTTGTTGGCGGATCTGGGTGCAGCGGCCCTGGATATCGTCCTTGACGCCGGCGCCGTCGATGATCGTCGTGTTCTCCTTCTCGATCCGCACCCGCTTTGCCTTGCCGAGCATGTCGAGGGTCACGTTTTCGAGCTTGATGCCGAGGTCTTCGCTGATCACCTGACCGCCGGTCAGGATCGCCATGTCTTCGAGCATCGCCTTACGACGATCGCCAAAGCCCGGCGCCTTGACCGCCGCGACCTTGAGCCCGCCACGCAGTTTGTTGACGACGAGGGTCGCCAGCGCTTCGCCTTCGACGTCCTCGGCGACGATCAGAAGCGGCCTCGACGATTGCACCACCGCTTCGAGCACCGGCAGCATCGCCTGCAGCCCGGAGAGCTTTTTCTCGTGCAGCAGGATGTACGGCTCCTCGAGTTCGGCAACCATCTTCTCGGCATTGGTCACAAAATAGGGCGAGAGATAGCCGCGGTCGAATTGCATGCCCTCGACGACATCGAGCTCGGTGGCGAGCGATTTCGCTTCTTCTACTGTGATCACGCCTTCGTTGCCGACCTTCTGCATCGCCTCGGCGATCATTTCGCCGACTTCGCGTTCGCCATTCGCCGAGATCGTGCCGACTTGGGCGATTTCTTCATTGGTCGAAATCTTTTTCGAGCGCTTTTTGATGTCCTCGACCACCGCCTCGACGGCGAGATCGATGCCGCGCTTCAGATCCATCGGGTTCATGCCGGCGGCGACCGCCTTGGCCCCTTCGCGCACGATCGCCTGCGCCAAGATGGTGGCGGTGGTGGTGCCGTCGCCGGCCTGGTCACTCGTCTTGGCCGCGACCTCCCGCACCATCTGCGCGCCCATATTCTCGAATTTGTCGGCGAGCTCGACTTCCTTGGCGACGGTGACGCCGTCCTTGGTGATCCGCGGCGCGCCAAAGGATTTGTCGAGCACGACGTTGCGCCCTTTCGGGCCCAAGGTCACCCGCACCGCATTGGCCAGCGTATCCACCCCGCGCAACATCCGGTCGCGCGCATCGGCATGAAACTTGACGTCCTTGGCTGCCATTCTTTGGTTCTCCTCAAGCGGCACGTTTTGCGGCGGCGCCGGGCTCGACGACGCCCATGATGTCGGATTCCTTCATGATGATCAGTTCTTCGCCGTCGAGCTTGACCTCGGTGCCAGACCATTTGCCGAACAGCACCCGGTCGCCCGACTTGACCTCCATCGGCTGGATCTTGCCGTCCTCACCGCGGGCGCCGGGACCGGCCGCGACGACCTCGCCCTCCATCGGCTTTTCCTTGGCGGTGTCGGGAATGATGATCCCGCCCAAGCTTTTTTCCTCTGACTCGACCCGCCGGATCAGCACACGGTCGTGCAGCGGACGGAATTTCATGAATACCTCCTCGAACCCAATCGCAACGCGGTTGTTAGCACTCTCTGGCAGAGAGTGCCGGGCACATAATTCGGGAGGCCGAGCTTGTCAAGCGCGCGAGGCGGGTGGTCCGGTCGGCGCGACGGTTTTGACAAGCGGGCAGGTGCGTGTGCACTCTTTCCGCGATATGATCGATCCGGTCGCCACTGACGAGCCCGAGCGATGCCGCGAAACGTAGACTGGGAAATTCCGAGCGAGATCCAGCCCAAGGCCGAGGATTGCAGCTTTGATCTCGACCGCGCGCTCGGGGCGGTGCTGGGCGTGCGGGCGACGGTCCCGGAGGATGCCTTCACCGCCGGCACCCTCGGCACCGAGCGCGCCGGCAGCGGGGTCCTGATCCGCGGCGATGGCCTGGTTCTGACCATTGGTTATCTCGTCACCGAAGCCGAGACGTTATGGCTGACCTCGGCTGATGGCGGAGCGGTGCAAGGCCATGTCCTCGCCTACGACCAGGAAAGCGGGTTCGGCCTGGTGCAGGCGCTGGGGCGGTTGAACGTGGCGCCGCTCGAACTGGGCGCGGGTGTGCGCGTCGGCGCTGGCGACCGCGCCGTCATCGCCGCCGAAGGCGGGCGTCGGCATGCGATCGCTGCCCGCGTCGTTGCCCGCCAGGAATTCGCCGGCTACTGGGAGTACGTGCTCGACCGGGCGATTTTCACCGCACCCGCGCATCCGTTCTGGGGAGGTGCCGCACTGATCGGCGCCGACGGCACCCTGATCGGAATCGGCTCGCTGCACGTCCAGCATTCGAGCGGGCGCGATCTGCGCCGCGACGTCAACATGGTGGTGCCGATCGATCTGTTGCCGCCGATCCTCGACGACATGCTGACCTATGGGCGGCCGAACCGCCCGCCGCGTCCGTGGCTCGGACTTTACGCCGCCGAGGTCGAGGACGCGATCGTCGTCGCCGGCCTCGCCGAGCGCGGGCCGGCGAGCAAGGCCGGCCTGCGCCCCGGCGACAAGATCATGGCGGTGCGCGACGACCCGGTCGCCAGCCTTGCGTCGCTGTGGCGCAAGGTATGGGCCGGCGGTCCCGCCGGCAGCGAAGTGCTGCTGCAGGTGGCGCGCGACAATGAGACGCTGCGCGTCAGGGTGCTGTCCACCGACCGGACCCGCCTGATGAAAACACCAAAGCTGCACTGACCGTCTGCGGCGGCGCCTCGGACAAACTTGACACCGGCCTGGGTCTATATCTAACGAGAGGCGCTCGCACGCCGCCGCAGGGGTATCCTGTTGTCCGCAAGTATCGAAAACGCATTGCCGCCGCCGCGGCCGACCTATTTGCGTCGCCTCGAAGCCGAATCGATCGGCATCATGCGCGAGGTCGCGGCCGAGTTCCGTCATCCGGTGATGCTCTATTCGATCGGGAAAGACTCGAGCGTCATGCTGCATTTGGCGCTGAAGGCGTTCTTTCCGGGCAAGCCGCCTTTCCCGTTGCTGCACATCGATACCTTGTGGAAGTTTCGCGAGATGATCGCGTTCCGGGACGCGACCGCACGCCGGCTCGGCATCGAGCTGATCGTCCATACCAACGAAGAGGGCGTGCGCCGCGGCATCAATCCGATCACCTCGGGCTCGGCCCTGCATACCCAGGTGATGAAGACTGAAGCCTTGAAGCAGGCGCTCGACCGCCACGGCTTTGATGCTGCCTTTGGCGGGGCGCGCCGCGACGAGGAAAAGAGCCGGGCCAAGGAGCGGGTGTTCTCGCTGCGCAGCTCGAGCCACGGCTGGGACCCGAAAAACCAGCGCCCGGAGCTGTGGGGATTGTACAATACGCGTCTGCGCGCCGGCGAATCGATGCGCGTCTTTCCGCTGTCGAACTGGACCGAGCTCGACATCTGGCAATACATCGCCGCCGAGCGGATCCCGGTCGTGCCGCTCTATTTTGCCAAGCATCGGCCGGTGGTGGCGCGCGACGGCACCTGGATCATGGTCGATGACGACCGGCTGCCGCTGGCGCCGGGCGAGCGACCGCATGAGCGCCGTGTCCGGTTTCGCACCCTCGGCTGCTATCCGCTGACCGGCGCCATCGAGGCCACCGCGACCACCGCGGACGAGATCGTCGCCGAGTTGCGCGGCGCGCGCCGGTCGGAGCGGCAGGGCCGGCTGATCGACAGCGACGAGGATGCGGCGATGGAGCGCAAAAAGCGCGAAGGCTATTTCTGATGAGCCGCATGACGGAATCGGCGGCGGGGCCGGTGGTGGAGCGCGACCTGCTGCGCTTTTTGACCTGCGGCTCGGTCGATGACGGCAAATCGACCTTGATCGGCCGGATGCTGCACGACAGCGCGCTGATCCTCGACGATCAGCTCGCCGCCCTGGCGCAAGAATCGCGGCGCTTTGGCACCGCCGGCAACGACATCGACTTTTCGCTTTTGCTCGACGGCCTCGAAGACGAGCGCCAGCAGCGGATCACGATCGATGTCGCCTATCGCTTTTTCGCCACGCCGGCGCGCGCCTTTATCGTCGCCGACACGCCGGGGCACGAGCAATACACCCGCAACATGGCGACCGGCGCCTCGACCGCCGACCTCGCGGTGCTCCTGGTCGATGCCCGCAAAGGAGTGCTGCCGCAGACGCGGCGCCACGCTTTCATCTGCTCGCTGCTCGGCATCCGCCAATTGGTCCTTGCCGTCAACAAGATGGATCTCGTCGGCTTTGCCGAGCCGCAGTTTCGTGAGACAGCCGCTGTCTTTGCCGATTTTGCCGCCGGGTTGGAGGGTGTTTCGGTCTGCGCCATCCCGCTCTCGGCGCGGCTCGGCGACAATGTCACAAAGCGCTCGGACGAGATGCCGTGGTACCGGGGGCCGACCCTGTTCGACCACCTCCACGCGGTCGAAATACCGACCGGCGGCGAGCGGCCGTTCCGCTTTCCGGTGCAATGGGTGAACCGCCCCAACGCCGAGTTTCGCGGGTTTTCGGGCACCGTCGCATCGGGCTCGGTTGCCCGCGGCGACCGGGTGCTGGTCGCCGGCTCGGGCCGCTCGGCCAAGATCAAGGAGATTGTGTCCTTCGACGGCGCGCTCGACCGCGCGACCGCCGGCGGTGCCGTGACCTTGACGCTCGAGGACGAGATCGACATCGCGCGCGGCGACGTTCTCGCCGACCCGCGCGACCCGCCCGAATTTGTCGACCAGTTCGCCGCCCATGTGATCTGGATGAGCGACCAGCCGCTGGTGCCCGGCCGCTCCTATCTGATGAAGATCGCGACCCGGACGGTGCCGGCGACGGTGACGGCACTCAAGCATCGCGTCGATATCGAAACCTTGGCGCATCTCGCCGACCGGACCCTGGGCCTGAACGAGATCGGGTTTTGCAATTTGTCGACGACGGTGCCGGTGGCGTTCGACCCCTACACCGTCAACCGCGACACCGGCGCCTTTATCCTGATCGACCGCTTTACCAACGCCACCGCGGGCGCCGGGATGATCGCCTTCGGCCTGCGCCGGGCGAGCAATATCCATTGGCAGGCATTGACCGTCGGCCGTGACGAGCGCGCCGCGCTAAAGCAGCAAATGCCCGCGGTGCTGTGGCTGACCGGGCTGTCGGGTGCCGGCAAATCGACGATCGCCGACTTGATCGAGAAAAAGCTGTCGGCGCGCGGCCGGCACACCATGCTGCTCGACGGCGACAATGTGCGGCACGGCCTCAACCGCGACCTGGGCTTTACCGACGCCGACCGGGTCGAGAACATCCGACGCGTGGGCGAGGTGGCGCGGCTCTTGAGCGAGGCGGGGCTGATCGTGCTGTGCTCGTTCATTTCGCCGTTTCGCGCCGAGCGCCGCATGGTGCGCGAATTGACCGCGCCCACCGCGTTTCTCGAAATCTTTGTGGATACGCCGCTCGACGAATGCATCCGGCGCGATCCCAAGGGCCTCTATGCCAAAGCGCGCGCCGGCGCGATCGAGCACTTCACCGGCCTCGACTCGCCCTACGAAGCACCGGAAAATCCGGAAATCCGGCTATCGACGGTCGGCGACACCGCGGAGAGCGCGGCCGACCTGATCATCGACGAATTGGGGCGGCGCGGAATTATTTGACCGGGGCCGGCTCCCGCTCGACCGCGGCGCGGCCGTATTTCGAGAGCAGCCTTTCAAAATAGGCGATCGTGCGCTCGAGGCCCGTCCGCAGTTCGGTGCGGGGTTCCCAGCCGAGAACGGCGCGCGCCTCGGTGATGTCCGGGCAGCGCTGGATCGGGTCGTCGACCGGCAGCGGGCGATAGACGGTTTGCGAGCGCGATCCGGTCAGGTCGATGACCAGCTCGGCCAAGTCGGCAACCGAGATTTCGACAGGATTGCCGAGGTTTATCGGTCCGGTGATGTCGTCCTCGGCGGCCATCAGCGCCAGAAACCCGTCAATCAGGTCGTCGACATAGCAAAAGGCGCGCGTCTGCGTGCCGTCGCCGTATAGGGTGATCGGCGCGTTGCCGAGCGCCTGGACGATAAAATTCGAGACGACGCGGCCGTCATTGGGGTGCATGCGCGGCCCGTAGGTATTGAAGATGCGGGTGACGCGAATTTTAAGATTGTGCTGGCGGTAGTAATCGAAAAACAGGGTTTCGGCGCAGCGCTTGCCCTCGTCATAGCAGGCGCGGGGGCCGATCGGGTTTACATTGCCGCGATAAGCTTCGATTTGCGGGTGGACGGTCGGATCGCCGTATACTTCCGAGGTCGAAGCCTGAAACACCTTGGCCTTTAGCCGCTTGGCGAGGCCCAGCATGTTGATCGCGCCGATCACGCTGGTCTTGGTCGTCTGCACCGGGTCGAGCTGGTAATGAATCGGCGAGGCCGGGCAGGCGAGGTTGTAGATCTCATCGACCTCGACAAAGAGCGGATGGGTGATGTCGTGCCGCATTGCTTCGAAATGCGGGTTGCCGAGCAGGTGGGCGATGTTGTCCTTGCGCCCGGTAAAGTAGTTATCGACGCAGAGCACGTCGCCGCCGCCGGCGACGAGCCGCTCGCACAGATGCGAGCCGAGAAATCCGGCGCCGCCGGTGACGAGAATGCGCTTGGCGACAACGCTCATCGGATGGTCTTTCCTTTGCTTCAAGCCAGCGCCCGCAACTGCGGACGCTGCAGCTGCGGCGCCCGGCCCACGCTGACATAAGAGAGGCCCGCTTCCGCCATCTCTTCCGGCCGGTAGATATTGCGCAGGTCGATAACCAGCGGATGCTTCAGAATATGTTTGACGCGCGCCAAATCGAGCGCGCGGAATGCATTCCACTCGGTCAGGATCGTGACCGCGTCGGCGCCTTCCATGGCCGCGTAGGCGTCCGCGCAATAGGCGATGCCGGGCAGCAGCTTTTTTGCTTCGGCCATGCCTTCGGGGTCGTAGGCGCGGATGTCGGCGCCGGCGGCGACCAGCGCCGGCACGATCTCCAGGCTCGGGCTGTCGCGCATGTCGTCGGTGTTGGGCTTGAAGGTCAGGCCGAGAATTGCGAGCGTTTTGCCGGCCACCGAGCCGCCGCAGGCCGCCACGATCTTGTCGGCCATTTTGACCTTGCGCGCTTCGTTGACCTGCAGCACCGCTTCGACAATCGCCAATTCCGCCTCGGCCTCGTGCGCGGTACGCACCAGTGCGCGGCAATCCTTGGGAAAGCACGAGCCGCCAAAGCCCGGCCCGGCATGCAGAAACTTGCGGCCGATGCGGCCGTCCAGACCGATGCCGCTCGCCACGTCCTGGACGTCGGCGCCGACCCGCTCGCATAAATCGGCGATCTCATTGATAAAGGTGATCTTGGTCGCGAGAAACGCGTTCGCCGCATATTTGATCAGCTCCGCCGTTTCGATGTCGGTGAACAGCATCGGCGTTTCGAGCAAATAGAGCGGGCGATAAAGCGCCCGCATAACCGCCCGCGCCCGCTCGCTGTCGCTGCCGATGACCACCCGATCGGGCCGCATAAAATCGCCGATCGCCGAGCCTTCGCGCAGAAATTCCGGGTTCGAGACGACATCGAACCCGCCGGCCGGGCGCATCCGTTGCAGGATGGCGGCGACCTGCCGACCGGTGCCGACCGGCACCGTCGATTTTGTCACGACCACCGTGTAATCGGTCAGCGCCCGCCCGATTTCCTCGGCCGCGGCAAAGACATAAGAAAGGTCGGCGTGGCCGTCGCCGCGCCGTGACGGGGTGCCGACGGCGATGAACACCGCCTCGGCCTCGGCCACCGCCGGCGCCAATTCGGTGGTGAAACCCAGCCGGCCGTCACCGGCGTTCTTCGCCACCAGCGCTTCGAGCCCCGGTTCGAAAATGGGCATCTCGCCATCGCACAGCCGTGCGATCTTGGCGGCGTCCTGGTCGATGCAGGTGACTTCGACCCCGAATTCGGAAAAGCACGCTCCCGAGACAAGACCGACATAGCCGGTGCCGACGACCGCAATGCGCATATGCTCCCGTCCCTGTCGCGAACCGAGCAATCAACGGTGTTGCCGGCGGGTTATTCCATGCGGAAGAACCGGCGCCGACAACGCGTTGTCGCGATCATAACGCAACCGCGGTGAGAGCTCGCATGTCCCGATCGGTTCTGGTTACCGGTGGTGCGGGATATATCGGCGCCCAGGTCTGCAAGACGCTGGCGCATGCCGGGTATCGGCCGGTCGTCTTTGACAATCTGTCGCGCGGGCATCGCGCGGCGGTCCGCTGGGGGCCGTTGGTCGAGGGCGAACTGGACGACCGGCAGCATTTATCCGCGGCATTCGCCGAGTTCGAAGTGTCCGCGGTCATGCATTTCGCCGGCTACGCCTATGTCGGCGAATCGATGGCCGATCCGGCGGTCTATTACCGCAATAATCT
>DASXAM010000052.1:0-3295 GCA_036404275.1 Allostellaceae bacterium | reverse complement strand
CTCCCGCTCATCGCTGCCCGAGTTTACCCGGCGCGGCCGCCGCGCCAAGCGCGCTTGTCACAAGGGCCGCCGCCGTTATAGTCGCCGCCACCTTTGGGGGAGCGCCGAGGACAAGAAATGTCGTTGCGATTGCCCGTTTTGCGGATTGCCGTCCTGCTCTTGTCCTTACTGCCGGCGATCTCCGGCGCAGCCGCCGAGTTCACCGACTCCGCCGGGCGCCGGGTCATGCTGCCCAATTACATCAACCGGGTGATGGCGGCGAACGCGCCGGCGGCGGTGCTGATCTTTGCGCTGACCCCGCAAAAGCTCGTCGGCTGGTGCGAGCCGTTATCACGCCCGCAGCGCGCCTATCTGCCGGCAAAATACGGCCGGCTGCCGGCGGTCGGCTGCCTCTACGGGCCCTATCCGAGCGCCAATGCCGCGACAGTTGGGCGGCTGCGGCCCGATCTCGTCATCGCCTCGGGCGAGGTCACGCCGCAGGCCGCGACCTTTGCCGACTACATTCAGAAGACGACCGGCGTCCCCTACATCCTGCTCGACGGCAGCATCCAGCGCACGCCGGCAATGCTGACCGAGATCGGCACGATCCTCGGGGCCGGCGACCACCGGCTGGCGGTCGCCAGCTACGCCTTTCACGCCATCCAGGCATTGCGCGGCCAGCTCTTGATCCAATCCGCGGTGGACCGGCCGCGCGTCTATTACGGGCGCGGCGCCGACGGGCTCGATGCCGGCGACAACGGCTCCCTGGCGATGGCCGATATCGAGCAGGCCGGTGTCATCAACGTCGCCGAGCGGCTCGGCCCGGGCAGGAGCACCCGCATCACCCGCACCCAGCTCTTTGCCTGGAATCCGCAGATCATCATCGCCCAACAGCGCAGCTTTTATAACGCGCTGCTGCACGACCCCGGATGGCGCGGCCTCGCCGCGGTGCGCAACAAAGAGGTCTATCTCGCCCCCGCCGACCCGTTCGGCTGGATCGACGATCCGGCCGGGGTCAACCGCATGGTCGGGCTCTATTGGCTCTCGAACCTGTTTTATCCCGACGCCTACCAGCAGGATCTGCGCAGCACGGTACATGAATTCTACCAAACCTTTTACGGGGTGCAGCTCAGCGACCGGGCGCTCGAAGCGCTGGTCCGTCCGGCTGAATCGAAGAAATCGGCCAATGCCCGCGGGCCCAACGTGCCGATCTTCGGCGCCGAGCCGCCGCCGGTGCCCGAGCTCGGGCCGAACCCGGCACCGGGCGCCGGTCTCCCGGCGGCCCCGCCCGGCCGCAGCGGGTTGCGCGCCTTGCCGAATGCCCCGCCGGCGCGGCAATGACATCGTTCAAGATTCGGTGGCGCGAACAAAGCACATGATGCCGCGCTGCGGCGTCCAGCAAACGATGGCGTGACCGGTCGGATTGTCGGTGCGCTGCAGTACTTTGTCGGGCGGCACCGCCAGCCAGTTGCCGCCGATCAGCGCCTCGTAATGGTCGCGTTCGACCCGATATTCGGTCGGGCGGCAATCGGCAATCGAGCAGCATGACACTTCGGTGCCGGGTTGGAGCAGGCTGCGAAACCAAGGGGTGAGCGCCGGATCGGCGTCGGCCGGTGGTTGGGCGACGGCACCGCCGGCAGCGACGATCATCATCGCGATGACGAGCGCGCTGAGCCTCACCATCCTAGCTCCAGACTGTCGCGTTCGAAACGGCACATCGGCCAGCGGTCCCTCCACCGAGGCGGCGCAGATTCGCATTTTGTCCGACGGAGGGCACCTTAGCAAAAAGGAGGACATAATAACGAGTCTTAACCGTTAATTTTAATCCTATTGACAATTGGTTTACGCTGAATAGGCTTAGCGGCGTTCCGGCTGCCGAACCGCGGGATTTGCGGACAGCTTGCGCCCGCGTCACCAAGCGCTAACGCCGCGGAGCGATCCGTGGGCCCGTCTCTGCTTCAGGGAGGACCCGATGCACCTCAATCCCGATTCGCTGCCAGCGGCGATTCCGCCCGCTCCGCTTCCGAATGTCCCGCAAGGCTTCGGGCCGGTTTTTCTGATCCGGTGCAATCCGGAGCGGCCCGCAGATTTGCCCCGGCCCGCCATGGCGGCGCTCGCCTTCGCGGATGTCGTCTTCTATGACGAGGAGATCGATCCCCGCACTCTGGCACTGATCCCGGGAAGCTGTTTTGTCGAGCAGGTTCAGCCCGGGGCGGCCGGAAATGCCGCTCGGCTCGAGAAGCTCGCCGGCGAGGGGTGGCGGGTCGTGCGCCTGGCGCTCGATAAGCCGACCTTTTGGTCGCGGAGCCTCGCCGAGGCCGACCAGCTCGCCGCTCTCGGTATTGCGATCTGCACGATCGCGGGCCACCCCGAACGGCGGCCGGCAATGCCTGATCCCGCCGCTGTTTGGCCCGGCCCTCGGCCGCTCTCGGTCGGTATGAACGGCCTCGCCGGCTGACCGAGCCCGAGATTGAGTTGCCGACGCTCATCCGATAGGCAGCCCGGCGACCGGAACGCTCGACGAGCCGCGCCCGCGGACGCTCAGCATCCGGCGCGCATCCTCGTGCCGGCTCGCGCCGAGATAGGCTCGCAACAGCGTGAACTCGACGAGGTCGAGCTGGGCGCGGCTCCCGCCGAGGCGCTCGAGCCCGCCGGCGATCGGCTCGAACGCGTCGATCGCGGCGGAAAAATCGTGCTGCTCAAAAGCGGCGAAGCCGCGCGATACCGCTGGAACGAGGGGGCCGGAGGGGTAACGGCCCCGATGCGCGAGCGCCTCCACCTCGCGGGCGCGCGCCGCCAGCGCCGCGTCGTCCCTGGCGACGATATGGGCAAGCGCGATGTGCATGTCGGAAAAGGCGAGACCGGCATGCGGGAAGGCGTCCGTCGCGAGACCGTGCATAATCCGCCACGCCTCGGCGTCGCGCGGGTGCCCGGCGAGCTCCCGGCGCCACAGAAAGGAGACCCCGTCATTCAGCTTGCCTCGCGCCGGACCGCTGTGCACGTCGGGGGCGAAAGCTTCCTGGAAAAGCCGCAATGCCGCCGCTGCGTCGCCGATCTCCAGATGCCCGAGGGCGAAATGCCAATAGAGGTGGCTGCATAAGGCGCCGTTGCGCGGATAGCTCGGGAGCCAAGCGGCGAGAAAGGCGCGGGCGGCATGGGGATCACCCGCCTCGTAGCAGAGATGCGCGAAGGCGTGTGCCGCCCAGGGGTTTTTCGGGTTTTGCGCGAGTGATCGCTCGATCATCGGGCGGGCGGCATCACGCTCTCCATTCTCGGAAAACGCCATTCCGTGATGGCCGGCGAACCACCAATCGTC
>DASXAM010000051.1:0-8331 GCA_036404275.1 Allostellaceae bacterium | reverse complement strand
GGTCTTCAAATCGAGGACGACGCTGCGCTTCGAGCTGTTGAGCAGCAAAAAGAAAAAGCTGTCGAGATCGGGGTTGTCCATGTTCCACAAGCGCCGCGCCCGGTCGCCATGCGGCGGCCGCTCGATCTTGATCACGTCGGCGCCGAGCCAGGCCAGCATCTGGGTGCAGGAGGGACCGGCCTGGTCGTGGGTGAAATCGATGACGCGGATGCCGTCGAGTGCCTGGCTCATCCCGATTTCCTCTTTATTGTAACTGCGCGCGACATCAGCGTGTCACTGTTCCGCGTCGTGGTCTACCGGCCGCCATCCGCCCTCGCCCCGGAAAATTTTGGAGATGGCGAGAACACCGCCGGGTGGAGCGGCGTTCAAGATTCTGTCGAGCGGGTCGAAAGCCCGATCGGCGGACGGGCAGGGCGGCGCATGGCGCGAACGGTATCGACGGCATCGGTGAGCGGCACAGAAGCGGTCGAGACGCGGGCGAGCACCACCGACATAGCGATGATGGCGCGCTGCATCGAGCTGTCGCGGATCGCAGCTCGGAACGGCGAATACCCGTTCGGCACGGTGATCGCGGTCGATGGCAACATCGTCGCCGAGAGCATCAACAGCACCAACCGCGACGACGACGTGACGCGGCACGCCGAAATCATCGCGCTCTCGCAGGCGCAGAGGGCGAGCGGGCGCGAGCGGCTGCGCCGCCACACGCTCTATTCCAACATCGAGCCTTGCGCGATGTGCGCCTATTGCATTCGCGAAGCCTGGGTCGGCCGGGTCGTCTATGCGCTCGGTTCGCCGGTCATGGGCGGGCTGTCCAAATGGAACATTTTGCGGGACGACGGCCTGTCGGACCGGATACCCGAAATCTTCGGGGCGGTTCCCGAGGTCGTCAGCGGCGTCCTGCTGCACGAGGCCCGCCAAGCTTGGCGGGAATGGAGCCCCTTTGCGTGGGAGATGATCAAGCTGCGCGGGCTTCTGACGGCCCCTTGCGGAGCAGACGCTCCCATTGGGGTGCAGCCGGCGCATCGGCGCTCGCTGTGGCACCAATTGCATTTTTTGTTCATGCGATCCGGACGGGTGCGATTCCGCATGGCACGTTCGGTGGTGCCGCATGACGATTTCTGAGTCGGCGGATCCGGCCGAGAATGCTTCGGCGCCGGGTGCGACCGCAAGTGTGCTCGCAAGCGCGCGGCCGCACGGTCGTTTTCGCCGCGGCTTGCGCCGTCTTATTCACTTCCTTGCGTATCATTGGGTGCTCAACCGGCAATTTGTGCAGGTAACGGGCGCCGCCGGCTTTCGTCTGCAGGTAAGGCCGAGCGTGTTTCATCCGGGCTACTTCATCAGCAGCGAATGCTTTGCCGAATTTATCGGCCGGCTCGACCTTCGCGGCCGGCGTGTCGCCGATATCGGCACCGGCTCGGGCATCCTGGCGCTGGCGGCGGCGCGCGCCGGCGCGACGCATGTCATCGCCGCCGACATCAATCCGAACGCCGCGCTAACCGCCACCGAAAATGCGCGCGCTAACGGGTATGGCGACCGCATCAGCGCCGTCTGCTCCGATCTGTTTTCGGCGGTGGCGCCGCGGCCGGTGTTCGACGTGATCCTGTCGAGCCCGCCCAAGCATGCGGGCGAGCCGCGCGACCTTGCCGACCGCGGCTGGCATGCCGGCCCGCATTATCGCGATATCGCAGCGTTGTTCGACGAGGCGCACGCCCGGCTCAAGCCGGATGGGCGCTGCTATGTCATGGTCTCGTCGGATTCGGACCTCGACCTTTTCGACAGACTTATCGACCGCGCCGGATTTCACAAGCGCATCGCGCACGAATACTCGATCCTGATCGAGTCGTTCATCATCTACGAGCTCGCGATCCGGCCATTATGACGCGGTGCCAGCCACCGATTGGTCGATGCGCGCGATCAAATCCGCCGGCAGCGGACCCGCTTCGGCGGCGGCGACACATTCGGCGAGCTCGGCGCGGTTTTTGACGCCGAGCACCAGCGTATCGATGTCGAGCGACAGCGCATAGCGATGGGCGAGTGCCGCGGGGCTCGCGCCGAGCTCGGTGGCGAGACGGCGAAACCCGGCGGCGCGGGCATAGTCGCGCAGTTCCGGATGGCCCGCGGGCAATGGCCGGTCGATGGCGCTCGTCAAGGCGCCGGCCTGGACCGCACGGATGCCCATGACGCCGACCCCGTTGGCGCGCGCTGCCGCCATCACCGCGCGCGGCTTGGCCGGGCCGTCAAAGAATTTGAGCCCGCCCGGCGAGTCGAGCAGATTGGCGATGCACTGCACCGCGGCCGGCGCCGGACGCTCGGCGAGAAGCCGGATGATCGTGTCGGGATGGCCGATGCCGGTCAGCCCCCAGGCGCCGACCAGGCCCTCGGCGACAAGGCGCTCGAACAACGGGCGGATATGCTCGACAAAGGTGGTGTGGAGCGTCATGCGCGAGGCGGCGTCCGGCCGGGCCGCAATATGCGCGGCGTCGGGCACGACGTTCGAATGCAGAAAGAAGAGGTCGAGCCGCGCGATGCGCAGCCGTTGCAGGCTGCCCTCGATCGATCGCCGCACCAGCCCCTCGAGCTCGGCCGGCGGCGGCTCGCCGATATTGCATTTGCTGGTGACCCGCACGCCCATGGGCAGCCGGCCGGCAAAGGCGGCGCCGACCACCTCCTCGGCCTTGCCGTCGCCGTAGCGCGGCGCGAGATCGAGGAGCGTGATCCCGGCCTCGACCGCCGCCTGCACGGTCGCCACACATTCGGCGAACGTGGTCTCGCCCCACAGCATGCCGAGCCCGCCGCCGCCGAGGGTTAAGGCCGAAACGCGGCCCAGAGGGCCCAATTGGTGCTGCTGCATGATCGCCGCTCCGTCGGTTGCCGCGCAAAAGTGAGTCGGTTGATCGATATCAATGCAAGGTGGTAGGCTTTGCCGCCATCCTAAATAAAACCGTCGTGGAGGACTTCGATGAACGCTAGGGACGTGATGACGACCGAAGTGATCACCGTCAATCCCGAGACGACGGTGCAGGCGCTGGCGGCGCTGTTGTCGGAAAAAAGCATCAGCGGCGCGCCGGTCGTCGATGCGACGGGCCGCCTCGTCGGCATCGTCAGCGAGGGCGATCTGCTGCACCGCGCCGAGACCGGGACCGAAAGGCGGGTCCAGCGCCGCCGCTCGTGGTGGCTCGACTCGGTCGCCGCCGAAGAAGAGGCGGCGCGCGACTATGTCAAGGCGCATGGCCGCACGGTCAACGACATCATGAGCCGCGACGTGGTCTCGGTGTCGGAGACGACCGAGCTCGGCGAGATCGCCTATCTGCTCGAAACCAAAAAAGTCAAGCGCGTGCCGGTGCTGCGCGACGGGCATGTGGTCGGCATCGTCAGCCGGGCCAATCTAGTGCGCGCCTTGGCGACCACCAGCAGCGCCCCGGCGATCGTCGCCGATTCCGACGATCGCACGATCCGCGCCCGGCTGCTCGACGAATTGAAGAACCAGCGCTGGGCCAATGTCTGGGATTCGGACATCATGGTCCGCGACCGGGTCGTCCATATCTGGATCGCCGACGATCAGCCGTCGGCGGAGCGCGACGCGTTGCGGGTCGCCGCCGAGAACATCCCTGGCGTCCAGCGCGTCGAAGAGCATGTCGTGCCCGCACCGGTGCTGCCGGCCTTTTGAGACCGTCTCGTCTCACGCCCTTGACCTCGGCGACCGGGCATAGTCTCGTCGGGCGATGGGCTATGGCGGTTGAAAGGCGCGACGGATGCCGGGTCCTCTGTCGGGATATCGGATTGTCGATCTGACCTCGAACGTCGCGGGACCACTCGCGACGATGATCCTCGCCGACCAGGGGGCCGACGTGATCAAGGTCGAGGCGCCCGACGGCGGTGACCACACCCGCGCCGCCGCCAATCGGCGCGCCGGGTTCTCGGCGTCGTTTCTGAACAACAACCGCAACAAGCGCTCGATCGTGCTCGATCTGAAGACGCCGCGCGGGCTCGAGGCGCTGTTGCGGCTGTGCGCGACGGCCGACGCGTTTGTGCAGAATTTCCGGCCCGGTGTCGCCGAACGCCTCGGCGCCGGCGAGAATGCGATCCGCGCGGTGGCGCCCAGGATCGTCTATGTCTCGATCAGCGGCTTTGGCGAAAAGGGTCCGTTCGCGGCAAAGCCCGCCTATGACCCGGTGATCCAGGGGTTTTCCGGGCTGGCGACGGTGCAGGCCGGCTCCGACGAGGCGCGGCCGCGGCTGCTGCGCACGATCCTGCCCGATAAATTGACCGCGATCACCGCCTCGCAGGCGATCACCGCCGCCCTTCTCGCGCGCGAGCGCACCGGGGAAGGCCAGCATGTGCGGCTCTCGATGCTCGACGCCGTGCTCGCCTTTCTGTGGAGCTCGGACATGGGTGGGCAGACCTTTGTCGGCAGCGAGCCGGTGCGCCAGGAAGCGGCGAGCACGATCGACCTGATCTACGAGACCGCCCAAGGCTACATCACCTTGGCCGCGCTGACCGACCGCCAATGGCAGGCGTTGGCGGAAACGCTCGACCGGCCGCAATGGCTCGAAGATCCGCGCTTCCGCACACCGGCGCTGCGCCAGCAGAACATCGACGC
This sequence comes from Allostellaceae bacterium, assembly GCA_036404275.1. GTDB lineage: Bacteria > Pseudomonadota > Alphaproteobacteria > ATCC43930 > CGMCC-115725 > AP-15. Next base: position 3,731 of record DASXAM010000051.1, on the reverse strand, counting down.
CAGGCTCGAGGCCACCCAGCAGGCGCTGTTGGCGCGCCCGGCCGGCGAATGGCTCGAAAAGCTGACCGCCGCCGGCATCCCCTGCGCGCCGGTGCTGACCCGCAACGAGGTGATCCACCATCCGCAGCTGTCGGCAATGGAAAGCATCGTCGAGACCGAGCACCCATTTGCCGGCCCTTTGCGCCAGGCCCGGCCCGCAGCGCGATTCTCCGGCACGCCGGCGGAAATCCGCCATGGCGCGCCCGGCCTCGGCGAGCATACCCGCGAAATCCTAGCCGAACTCGGCTATTCGGCGGCGGAAATCGAGGCGCTGTCGCCCGAACGCATGGCGGCCACCGCCGAAGGAAATTAGCCGCCGAGCGACCCAGAGGGAGGGCGGTCCATGGCGGACCACAACGATCCGAACGCCGTCAACTCGATTTTCTCCGACATCGATGTCAGCGCCGCCGACCTCTACGACATTTTCGGTTTCCCGGGCGCCGATAGGTCGGGCGGCGACAAGGTCGTCATCGCGCTGACCTTTTCCGCGACGCCGCGTGCCGGGGTATTCGACTCCGACATGCTCTATCGCGTGCGGATCGCGACCGATCGCCGCCTTCTCCGCCCGGACCGCGGCGATGAGACCCTGGAACACCTGCTCGCCTATCTGGAGACGGTCAAAACCAATTATCTGAGCGTGTTGCGGCCGTCCGAGGTGCGGGTCACGGTCGACCGGGACAACCGCGCGCACCTGCGCTTTATCAACTTTCCGGGCGGCGATTTTGCCGCGACCGTCGAAACCAACCGCAACCAGGATTTGCGCTCCCCGGCGGGACACGCAATCAAGGCTTTTGTCGGCGGCCGCGATGACGCATTCTTCAACGACCTGACCGGGTTCTTCCGGTCGATCAACTATGCGCCGCAGTTCTACCACGTGCCGCACACAATGCCGGAATTGCGCGAGCTTAAAATCCCGAAGACCTTTCTCGAATTGGAAGGCAATGACCTCTTCAATTACGACCCGGCATTCCCGCAATGGGGTTATGGGCAAAAGAAGGATCTGCCGGCGGGATCATTGACCTGGACAGGCAATCGGTTCCGCAAGGACGCGAACGGCAATTATCGCTTTGTCTATACCGGGGCGGATGCGCGGGCCGGCCAAAATTGCAACGCGATCATCCTGGAATTGCCGCTGGCATTTTTGACCGACCGGCCGGCGGAGCACCGCATCGTCAATGCTTGGGGCGAGAGCTGGGTGCTGAAAGCGGCGTACAAGGTCGAGGCGATCCCCGACGACCCGCTGTGGATCGAGCACCCGCATGCACTGCTGGACGCGCTCACGCTCGACGACGAATTGAAGAAATACAAGCTCGTCGATACCGACGGCCAGGCCTTTGCCGACGCCGCACTGAGCGAGCGCGAGGACAACCGCCAGCTGGGCGCCAACAATTTCTGGCTGGCGCCGCATTTTATCCGGCGATTGGGACATTTGGGCTGGGGCTTCGGCCCGTCGATCACGGCATTGGGATTGGCTTGCGCCTTCGACCACGACAATTCACCGGTCTCGGTCCACCGGACCTACGCGCTCGTCGCCGAAGCTTTTCCGCGCGTCAAAAAAATCCTGTTTCAGGAATTGAATATGCCGGACGATTCGTGGAACCCGAAAGGGTTGCCGATCCCGTTGCGCCGCGCCGTCGATATCTTTATCCCCAACGTCAATTCGATCGATATGGATACGACCGGCACCTGGCCGTTCGGCCGCCGGCTCGAAGACCAGGTCGCGACCCGGTTCCTCTCGACCTTTCTCGACATGAGCGCCACGATCAACGGCAAGAAATACCATGTCGATCTGCTGAACGACCCGGCTCTGTGGAACGCTGCGCCGATCGAGCCGAAGACCCCGCCCAACCCGCTCAAAAACGACAAGGAATTTTTGCCGGATTTCCCCTATCTCGCCGAACCGTGGTGACTATCGCGCGGGCCGGCTACGCAGCGGAAATCCGGCGGATCGAGGAGGCTGTCGCCGGAGCCGGCGGCCCGTCGGCACTCGATCCGCCGACCGATACCGAGCGGGTGACGCGCTATATTTACGGGCTCTATCAGCGCGCTTCGATTTCGGGTGACCCGGCCGCACTCGGCGAGGTCGAGCACGCGCTCGCGCAGGCGGTTCCGCTCGTCACCCACCCCGGTGATCTTTATTTCCTGAAGGCAAACCTCGCTTTCAAATTGCACCGGCTCGATGATGTCGAAGCCGCCCTCGTCGCGCTGCCGTCGGCCGCACAGAATGCCGAGGCTCGGCTGATCCGCGCCGATCTCGATTTCCAGCGCGGCCGCTACCGCGAGGCCGAGGCGGGCTACCGCGACGTTCTTCATGCCGAAAAATCGTGGGGCGCGCTCGCCCGCTTGGCGCATTTCACCGGCAAGATGGGCGATACCGCCGCCGCCGACGATCTCTACGAAGAAGCGCAAGACGAGCTGACGGCCAAGGAGTTGCGCTCCTTCGCCTGGCTCGAAGTGCAGCGCGGTTTTCTCGATTTCTGCCGCGGCCGGCTCGACGAGGCGCGGGCGCATTACCGGCGGGCCGACGCCGCCTATCCGGGCTATTGGCTTGTCGAGGAGCACATTGCCGAATTGCTCGGGGCCGAGGGTCGTTACGGCGAAGCCATCGCCATCCTCAAAAAATGGGCGGCGGCGGGCAACCGGCCGGATCTGGCCCAGGCGATCGCAGAACTCCATCGCCTCGCCGGCGAAACCGACCCAGCGCTGCAGTGGGCGCAACAGGCGCTCGCCGGCTATCTCCGGTCGGCAGAGCAGGGTGCCGTGCATTATTACCACCACCTTGTCGATTATTACGCCGAAGTCGAGGAAGACGGCGCCGTCGCGGTCGCCTGGGCGCAAAAAGATTTGCAGTTGCGGCAGAACTTCTCGACGCAAGCGGCGCTCGCTTGGGCATTCTTTCGCGCCCGCCGGTTCGACGAGGCGCGGCCTTGGATCGACCGGGCCCTGGGCTCCGGCGTCGTCGATCCCCGAATATTCCTACAGGCCGGCGCGATTTACACGGCAATCGGCGAGAAACGCGAAGCCAAGAGCTTCGAAGAGCGAGCGCGGCGTCTCAACCCGATGGTCGATCGTTGTCATCTGCATCATTGAATACGGCGCTGCTATCGGAAAAGGCCGGCGCGGGTTTGGGCGAATTCCTCGACGGCGTCGGCGAGGCGGTCGGCGTCGCCGTCGTCGAGCGCGATCGACAATGCGAACATGCCGCGCTTGGCAAACCAGATGCCGCGCGCCACCAGGTCGAACCAGAAAAGGTCGCGCAGCCGGCCGTCGCCATGCGCCGCGTCCGCTTCCGAGCGGATCGGCCGGCCGGTCATGTGCACCGACATCATCGAGCCGATGCCGGTGAACTGCATCGCCAACCCCTTGCGGCGCAGGATCGCGTCCAGCCGCTCGCGCAGCCCGTCGCCCCATCGGTTCAGCGCGCGGGCACGTTCCGGCGTGTAGATTTCGGTCAGCCCGACATAGCCGGCATTCATCGTCAGCACATTGTTGTTGAAGGTGCCGGCGTGCTGGAACGCGTCGCCGCGGCGCGGATCGAAGCGTTCCATGATGGCGGCGCGCCCGCCAAAGGCGCCAAAGCTCATCCCGCCGCCCAGATATTTGCCCAGTGTCGTCAGGTCGGGAAGGATGCCGTGCGCCTCCTGCAGCCCGCCCGGCGCGAGGCGCGAGGTCATGACCTCGTCGAAAATCAG
>DASXAM010000050.1:0-5261 GCA_036404275.1 Allostellaceae bacterium | reverse complement strand
GAACTCAAATGGTCGGCGGTAGCTGCGGCAGAAGTGCGGGTAGCGATACGGATCGTGGCAGGCGATAGGTATGCTGGGCGGCATGAGCGACGGTGTGCCATTCGAGAGACCCGGGGTTCGCGGATTTTTGCATCGGCCGGCGGGTTCGGGCGGGGACGGGCTGGTGCTGGCGCACGGCGCAGGCGGCGATTGCAATGCGCCGATGCTGGTCGCGGCGGCAGCGGCGTTCAGCGCTGCGGGGTTGTGCGTGCTGCGGTGCGATTTGCCGTTCCGCCAGCGTCGGCCCAAGGGACCGCCCTCACCCTCGACCGCCGCCGCCGACCGGGACGGCTTGCGCCGGGCGGTCGAGGCGATGCGGGCGCAGGTGCGAGGCCGAGTGTTTCTCGGCGGCCGTTCCTATGGCGGACGGCAGGCGACATTGCTGGCGGCCGAAGAGCCCGAGGTGGCGGCGGGGTTGCTGTTGTTGTCCTATCCGCTGCATCCGCCCGGCAAGGCCGAGCGGCTGCGCACCGAGCATTTCCCGCGGCTCTCGCTGCCGGCGGTCTTTGTCCACGGCACCCGCGACGTCTTCGGCTCGATCGACGAATTGCGCCGGGCCGTCACGGCGATCCCGACACCCACGCAGATCGTCACGATCGACGGCGCCGGCCACGATTTGCGAAAGGGCCGCTTCGACCTCGGCCCGATCGTGACCGCGCTGCTGAACGCTGGTTGACAGTGGCGCACGGACGACTCGATGGTTGGCAATTGGATTTGACTGGAGACTCCCGATGGCGCTCGACCTCGTGATCAAAAACGGCACCGTGGTAGACGGATCGGGGATGGCGCGGTATCGCGCGGATGTCGGTGTTCGGGCGGGCCGGATTGTCGAAATCGGGCGGATTCGGGCGCCGGCGGAGAAGGTGATCGACGCCGAGGGGATGATCGTCGCCCCCGGCTTTATCGATGGCCACACCCACATGGATGCGCAGATCGCCTGGGACCGGCTCGGCAGCTGCTCGTGCTGGCACGGGGTGACGAGCGTCGTCATGGGGAATTGCGGCTTTGCCCTGGCCCCGTGCAAGCCCGCGGACCGCGAATGGTTTGCGCGCTGCCTGACCGCGGTCGAGGACATCCCGACCGAAGCAATGCTCGCTGGGATCGATTGGAATTGGGAGACGTTTCCCGAATACCTTGCCAATGCCGAAAAGCTGCCGAAGGGCATCAATTACGGCATGTATATCGGCCATTCGGCATTGCGCATGTATGCGATGGGTCGGCGCGGGCTGGAGGAGGCGGCGAGCGAGGACGATTTGCGGCTGATGGCGCATCTCGTCGCGGAGGCGCTGAAGGCCGGCGCCCTGGGGTTCTCGACCTCGCGGGCGACGACGCACGAAACCCCGGACGGGACGCCGGTGGCGAGCCGAATTGGCGAGTGGGATGAGATCGACCGCCTGGTGGGTGCCATGGCCCGCCTCGACGCCGGCATCTTCCAGATCGGCCCCGACATCTCGGGTGGCGAGGCGCAGCGCGTCTTTCTCGACCGGCTGCGCCGGGTGGCGCTGGAGAGCGGGCGGCCGGTCATGCTCGGCATGCTGGCGACGCGCCAGGGGATCGAGCCCAACGCCTGGGACTATCAGCTGCGCCATATGGACGAGACCGTGGCGCAAGGCGGGCGCATGTTCGGGCAGGCGACGACGCGCTCGATCAACGCAATCTTTTCATTGAAATCCTATCTGCCGTTCGATGTGCTGCCGGGCTGGAGAGCGGTCCGCGCCTTGCCGCTCCCCGAGCAGAAGCGTCGTTTCGCCGACCCGGAAACGCGGGCACAGCTGATTACCGAGGAAGCGCGGATGAAGGCGCGCGACCGAGTTTTGCAAGGCGGTGGGGCGGCGACCACCGATCCGCGCAAGCCCGATTACGACAATTTATACGCGATGCAGGGAGTCGATTGGGACGATCCGACGGTCGCCGAGCTGGCCCGCCGCCAAAACAAGCACCCGGTCGAAATCATGCTCGACCTGATGCTGGAAAACGATGATCAGATTTTTGTCCAGCCGATCGTCAACGAGCGGCCGGCGGATGTGCTCGGCATCCTGAAGCATCCGCGCACCCTGGCGACGTTTTCCGATTCGGGCGCCCATGTGTGCCAGGAGATGGGCTCGTCGTTGCAGACGCATCTGCTGCATTATTGGGTGCGCGAAAAGCAGCAATTCACGCTCGAAGAAGCGGTGCGGATGCTGACCTTCGACAACGCGTCGGCCTGGGAATTGCCGGACCGGGGCCTCATCCGCGCCGGCTATAAGGCCGATCTCGTCGTTTTCGACGAAGTACGGGTCAAGCCCGGCTTGCCCAAGGTCGAACAGGATCTGCCGGGCGGCGCGCGGCGTCTGGTGCAAAAGGCGGACGGCATCGCCGCGACCGTCGTCAACGGCGTCGTGGCGCTCGAAGGGGGTGAATCTACTGGCAATTTCGCCGGCGAAGTGTTGAAAGGCCCGCTGGCGCGGCGGCCTGCCTAAGCGCGTTCCGACGGCAGGAACAAGCGGACGAGCGACTATCGCGCGGCGGTCAGCTCGGACACCTGCTCGCGGCCGATGTCGGAGGCCACGTCGATCTCTTTAGCGAGCTTGTTCGCCATCGCGTCGGCAAAGGAATTGAAATCCTTGACCACGATCAGAAACGCGTTGGCCCCGCCGATCACGTTCTGGCGGTAATAGGCGGGCAGCCCGCCGGACGGGTGGGTGTGCGCCGAATAGCCCATATCGGGTTTGTCGTTGATGATCGCCAAGCCGTTGATCGTGACGCCCTTGGCGACCGCCTGGTCGCGCGCGTCGGTGACCGGCCGGCCGGAATTGCTGGTGCCGTCGCCGGAGATGTCGATGATCCGCCGCGTAGTCTGCCATTTCGACTTGGCAAAGCGGCTCATCGCGAAATCGATCGCAGCGCTGATCGAGGTGCGCCCGGTAAACGAGCGCGGCGCCTTCAGGATCGCCGCGGCGGCGGTGCCGCCGTCCTCCTCGTCGCGAATCTCGGTCCAGTCGAGCACGACCGCCTGGTCCTCATCGCCCGACCATTCGACAAAGGTTACGGCGATCGACCCGATCTTGGTGCTGTGGATCGCCTTCAGCACGCGCGGGTCGGTCAGCGCCGCGGCGTAGCCTTTGCGCTGCAGCTCGAACTCGCCGTCGTCGATGCTGCGCGAGACGTCGGCGGCGAGGACCACTTCGAGCCCGACCTCCGCGGCGCGCGGGGCGCTGACGACCGACAAGGCGGCAAGCAGCACGATAGCGCCGAGTGCAGACTTCATCGTGACCCTCCCGTTCGAGTTTGCCGGAAGATAAGGCCGGAAACGGTCGCACGGAAGGGCTTTGCCCGAAGCCAGGCCCCGCTACAGATTCGCCGCGATGCGGCGGCCCGGTGCGACATAGGCGCGGCCCCAGGGCGACCATTCGCCGGCGACCGGCTGTGCGGGGTCGCGATCGCGTCGCCAGCAAACATCGGCACCGGGCGGCACGTTGATGAATTTGGTGGCGTTCGAGGGCAGCAGGAATTCGAGCGTCGAGACATAGCCCGGACCGCGCGCCCCGCAATCGGGGTTGGCCGTGATCACCGCCTCGACATGGGTCGGCCCGAAATTCAGGTTGCTGAGCAGCAGCGTCCCGGGCTGCACCTGGGGTGCGGGCGCGCAACCCGCGGCGCAGCTCAGCGCAATCGCCATCGAGAGCGCGCGCGCGGTCGGATGCCGGGCGCCACATGCCCGCCGAGCCGAGCCGGCCCGGCGCGCAAAGCTCGGCTCAAGCACCGCCGAGAAATTCCGTGGTCCAGCGCTGATAATCGTCGGCGCGGGTGACGCGGCGCATCAGTTCGGGCGGGGCGATGTTCTGGAGGTCGCGCGGCTGAGTCCCTTCGCGCAATGCCTTCAATGTCTGATAGATCGCCTGCACCGCCGCCGAAAACGGCGCATGCGTCTGCAGCGCGACGCGGACGCGATGCGCCGCCAGCCATGCGAGGTCGCCGAGCTGGCCGCCGCCGCCCCCCAGGATCAGTGGGATTTTGATCGCCGACGACACCGCCTCGACCGCCTCGACGGTCACCCCGCCAGCGAGGAACACCGCATCGACACCCGCCGCCTCATAGGCTTTCGCCCGCTTGATCGCCTCGTCGAGATTGGCGATGGCAAGCGCGCTGGTGCGCCCGGCGATGACGAGCTTCGGGTCCTGGCGCGCCGACAACGCCGCCTTCATCTTGCCGACCCCCTCCTCGACCGGGCTCAGCCGCGGCTTGCCGTCGGGTCCGTAAGGGCGCGGCAATACCGTGTCCTCGATCGACATCGCGCAGATGCCGGCGGTCTCCAGCTCCTCGACGGTGCGGCGGACGTTAAGCGCGTTGCCGTAGCCATGATCGGCATCGACCAGCAACGCCAGACTGCCGGCGCGGCAGATGCGGTTCGCCTGCGCGGCAAACTCGGTCAGGGTCAGGACCACCAGATCGGGCGCGCCGAGCACCGCCATCGACCCGATCGAGCCCGAAAACATGCCGATCTCGAAACCGAGATCCTCGGCGATGCGCGCCGAGATCGCGTCATAGACCGACCCCGGATGAACGCAGCGATTGCCGCTCATCAATGCGCGAAACCGCTCGCGCCGCTCGCTCCAATTCATTGTGCAGGGCTCCCCGTGGCATGGCTCAAACGTCGCTGTCGCTATAACCTACGACGCAAGGCCAATAAACGCTTCCATTAAATGCGGAAGCCGGCTCGCACAACCGCGAGTGATGACCGAGATCGCACGGTTGCTTCCTTGCGGCCCGGCCCCTTAAGGTTTCCCCCGAGTAGGCGCGCAGCAACGGAGCGGCTACATGGCTAAACGCATTGCATTCGTCGGGGCGGGGGCGATCGGCGGCTATACCGGCGGGCATCTCGCGCATAACGGATTCGATGTGACCTTGATCGATCCGTGGCCCGAGCATATCGAGACGATCCGCCGCGACGGGCTGGCGATCGAGGGCGTCAGCGAGGCCGAATTCATCCGCGCCCAGCCGCGCACTCTCCATCTGACCGAGGTGCAGCAGCTCGCCAAGGAAAAGCCGATCGACATCGCCTTCGTGTCGATGAAGTCCTACGACACCGAATGGGCGACCCTGTTGATCCGGCAATATCTGGCGCCGACCGGCTACGTTGTCTCGCTGCAGAATTGCATCAACGAAGAGCGCATCGCCGCCATCGTCGGCTGGGGCAGGACGGTGGGTGCGATCGCCGCGATCCTGTCGGCCGAGCTCTATGC
>DASXAM010000049.1:0-18187 GCA_036404275.1 Allostellaceae bacterium | reverse complement strand
GCGATGAATATCGATTTGGCTGGGGCGCGGGCGGTGGTGGCGGGCGGCAGCCGCGGCATCGGGCGGGCGATTGCGCTGGCCTTCGCCGAGGCCGGCGCCGGCGTGTCGATCTGCGCACGCGGCGCCGCGGCGCTTGAAGCCGCTCGCACGGACATCGCCCGCCACGGCAACCCGGCGCATGCCGCAACCTGCGACCTCGCCGACGCCGTGGCGATCCCGCGCTATATCGACGAAGCCGCCGGCGCCCTCGGCGGCATCGACATTCTGGTCAACAACGCATCGGCGTTCGGCACCAGTGACGACGAAGCCGGCTGGGCCGGGAGCCTCGCGGTCGATCTGATGGCGACGGTGCGGGCGACGCGTGCAGCACTCCCCTATCTCGAAAAATCGCAAGCCGGCGCGATCCTCAACATCTCGTCGATCTCGGGGTTTCGCGCCTCCGCCCGCACCCCGCCCTATGGGGCGGCCAAGGCAGCGGTGCTCGAATACACCCAGACCTGCGCGGCGCAGCTGGCACGCAAATCGATCCGGGTCAATTGCATCGCGCCAGGCTCGATCGAGTTTCCCGGCGGCACCTGGGAGCGGGCCAAGAACAACAACCCGAACCTCTATAATGCGATCCTGAGGAGCATTCCGTTCGGCCGGCTCGGCTGTCCCGAAGAGGTGGCGCGGGTCGCGCTGTTCCTGTGCTCGCCGCTCGCCGGTTGGGTTACCGGGCAGAACATCGCGGTCGATGGCGGTCAGATGCTGTGAGGCGCCGCCGCTGGCGTGCACAATCGTGATCGCTGAAAAGGGAATACCGGGCGGCGCGCCGGTGTCTTAATACGCAGGCCTAGGGCGCGCCTTTCGCACCCGAACGGAGTTGGCGTCCGATGTCGGCACAAGCGCGCCTGCTGGCGGTCGCCACCGCGGTCCCGCCCTATCCGCTCGACCAGAACGACGTGGTCGAGCGCGTCCGCCTCTTGTTCGGGCGGTCGGCCGATCTCGACCGGCTGCTTCCTGTCTTTGCCAATACCGGCATCCGCACCCGCTATTCCTGTGTGCCGATCGATTGGTACGACCATGCGCATGGCTGGGCCGAGCGCAACCGCCTCTATCTCGCCGCTGCGCTCGATCTGATCGAAACCGCGACACGCCGGGTGCTCGATCGCGCCGGTCTCGGCGAGGATGCGATCGACGCCATCGTCACAGTCTCTTCGACCGGGATTGCCACGCCGAGCCTCGATGCGCTGCTGGTCGAGCGCATGGTGCTGCGCGCCGGGACGCGCCGCACGCCGCTGTTCGGCCTCGGCTGCGCCGGTGGCGTTATCGGCATGGCGCGGGCAGCTGCCGACGCCGCCGGCCATCCCGGCCAGACCGTGCTGCTGCTCGTCGTCGAATTGTGCGCCCTCTCATTTCGACGCGACGATCTGTCGAAAAGCAACATCGTCGCAACCGCGCTCTTTGGCGACGGCGCAGCGGCCGCATTGCTGTCCACCGCCGGCGTCGGACCGGCCGTCATCGCCACGGGCGAGCACACTTGGCCGGGCACGCTCGGCGTGATGGGGTGGGAGATCGCCGATGACGGGCTCAGCGCGGTCTTTTCGCGTGATGTACCGCATCTTGCCGCGACCCGACTGCGCGCCGCCGCCATTGCTTTTCTCGCGCGCCATGGCCTCGGCCTCGACGATATCGACCGTTTTGTCTGCCATCCGGGTGGCGCCAAGGTGGTGAACGCGCTCGAAACCGCGTTCGGCCTAAAGGAGGGCGCATTGGCCGGTGCCCGCGCCGTGTTATACGACTATGGCAACATGTCGGCGGCGACCGTCCTCTTTGTGCTGGATCGGATGCTCGCCGAACAACCAGCTTGGCGGCGGGCGTTGCTGAGCGCGCTTGGACCGGGCTTTACCGCCGGCTTTCTGGTGCTCGATAAACGATGACAGTGCTCTATGCGGTGCTCGCCTTTGTCGCGGTGCAGCGAGTGGCCGAGCTCGCCTGGGCCGAGCGCAACACGGCGCGGCTGCGTCGGGCGGGTGCTGTTGAAATCGACGCCGAAGGCTATCCGTTCTTTGTCGTAATGCACGGTATGTGGCTTGCCGCACTCCTGTTCGTGCCGGCGGCGACACCGCCTTCCTGGCCGCTGCTCGGCCTCTACGCGTTGCTCCAACCGTTGCGGCTCTGGGCGATCGCGAGCCTCGGGCCCTATTGGACGACCCGCATTCTGACCCTGCCCGAGGCGCCGCTGAGGCGCGCCGGCCCCTATCGCTGGCTCCGCCATCCGAACTATGCGGTGGTCACCGCGGAGATCGCGCTCCTGCCGCTTGCTTTTGGCGCGATCGCGGTCGCCGCGGTATTCTCGGCGCTGAACCTGCTTTTGATTGCGCGGCGGATCGAGATCGAGGACGGCGCCCTGGCGCCGCGCCGCAGCCTGTGACCAGGACTTGGATCGGCTTTGCCGCGATGGCGGTCGGCATGTTCATGGCGATCCTCGACATCCAGATCGTCGCGAGCTCCTTACCGGAAATCCAGGCCGGGCTCGGCATTCCGCTCGATCGGCTGAGCTGGGTCCAGACCGCCTATCTGATGGCCGAGATCGTCGCCGTGCCGTTGACCGGTTGGCTCACTCGCCTGTTATCGACGCGCGGCGCTTTTTGCGGATGTGTGTCCGGCTTTACCGCCGCGAGCCTCGCCTGCGCCGTCGCGACCGGGTTTTGGCCATTGATCGCGGCGCGGGCGGTGCAGGGGTTTTGCGGCGGCGCGCTGATCCCGCTCGTCTTCTCCTCGATCTTTTTGATGTTCGACGGGCCGGCGCGCAGCCGCGCGACCTTGGTCGCCGGCCTGTTGGCGATGCTGGCGCCGACCTTGGGACCGCTGGTCGGCGGCTATGTCACCGAAGGTTGGTCGTGGCATTGGCTCTTTTTGATCAACCTGCCGGCCGGTGTCGCGACCGCTGTCGTTGCCGGGTTGACGGTCGATCTCGACCGGCCAAATTGGCGTCGGCTCGGTGCGATTGATCTATTGGCGTTGCCGCTGCTCGCCGGGTTTCTTGCCAGCCTGCAGCTGCTTTTCGACGAGGCGCCGAAGCGCGGCTGGACCAGCCCGGCGATGCTGGCCTTGGCCGGCCTTTGCGCGGCATGCGGTGCCGCTGCGATCGGCCGCTGTTTGCGCCATGCCCCGCCGCTGATCGACCTCGCGCTGTTTCGCGAGCCGAATTTTGCGCTCGGCTGCTGGTTCAGCTTTGTCCTCGGCGCCGGGCTTTACGGTGCGACCTATCTGTTGCCGGTGTTTCTCGGCCTTGTGCGCGGTTACGACGCGTTGCCGACCGGCGAGATCATGATGGTGACGGGGACGGCACAACTGGCGATGGCGCCGGTCGCGACGATGCTGGAGCGGCGCCTCGATCCGCGGCTCTTGATCGGGGCCGGCTACGGCCTGCTGGCGCTTGGTCTTCTCGGCAACGGCTTTACGACGTTCGAAACCGATTTCTGGGGGCTGTTCTGGCAGCAGCTGGCGCGTGGTGCCGCGATCATGCTGTGCCTGCTGCCGAGCACCGCGCTCGCCTTGGGTGGGTTCGATCCGGCCGATGTGCCGAATGCGAGCGGTCTCTTCAACCTGATGCGCAATCTCGGCGGTGCTGTCGGGCTCGCCCTGATCGGCACGATTCTGCAACAGCGCACGCACGCCCATATCGCCGCCCTTGTCGTCCGGCTGCAAAACGGCGACCCCGCCGCGGCGCGCCTCGTCGGCCTGCCGACCGAACGGTTTACCGGCGTGCCCCTCGGCCCGATCGACCAGGCGATGCGTGACCTCGTGGCCCCGCTCGTCGATCGCGCCGGGCTCGTCGCCGCGCTCAACGACGCCTGGCTCGCGATCGGCGCGCTGGCCGCGCTGTCGCTGCCCGCGCTGTTGGTGCTCTATTGCCGGCCGCATCCCGCCGCCGCGAGCGATCGCGTGGCATGAGCGATGGCATGGGTCAGGCGCAAAGCATTCTTCCAACGGCCGGCTCCGCCTCGATGCGCGGCATGGCCATATCGTTCCGCGACAACGCGCTCGGCATCTTCCCGCCGCAGGCGTTCGAAGAAGAGGTCGTCTACCGTAGTTTTTACAGCCGCCAACAGATCATTTTGAGCCGCCCGGCCGCGATCCAGCACATCCTCGTCGACAACCCCGACAATTACCGGCGTACCGCGGCCGGCATCAGAATCTTGCGCCCGTTGCTTGGGAAAGGGCTGCTATTGGCGCAAGGCGAGGAATGGCGCCACCAACGTCGCACACTGGCACCCGCCTTTGCGCCGCGCACGATGCCGCTGCTGGCATGTCATGTAGCCCGTGCCGCCGCTGCCGCGGTCGCCCGGCTCGCCGGAGCGGCGCCGCCGGTCGATCTCCTCGCGGCGATGCAATTTCTTGCCCTCGAAATCGCCGGCGCCTCTATGTTCTCGCTCGAAACCGCACGGTTCGGGGAGGAGCTGCGCGGTCTCGTCACCCGCTACGCCGCGCATCTCGGCCGGCCGAGCCTGCTCGACTTTGTCCTGCCGGCGACGATCCCATCCCCGCGCGATATCGGCCGCTGGCGGTTTCGCCGCCGCTGGCTCAACCTGATCGGGCGGATCATTGCCGCGCGCTGCGACCAGGCTGCCGAGGATGCGCCGCGGGATCTGTTCGACCTGCTGTCGAGCGCTCGCGACCCGGACAGCGGCGCCGCATTTTCCCCGGCGCAGCTGGCCGATCAGGTGGCGACCCTGATCGTCGCCGGCCACGAGACGACCGCGGTGGCGCTCTTCTGGTCGCTCTATCTGCTCGCCTCTGCTCCAGCAACCCAGGAGCGAGTTGCCGACGAAGTCGCAGGCCTCGATCTCGGCCCGGACAATGCCGGCGAATCCCTCTCGTCGCTGACTTACACGCGGGCGGTCGTGCACGAGGCATTGCGCCTCTATCCCCCGGCCTTCACGCTGGCGCGCCAGGCGATCGGTCCGGACGCCGCCGCCGGCGTCGTGGTCCCGGCGCATGCAGTAGTGCTGATCGCACCCTGGGTCTTGCACCGCCACAAAAAATTATGGACGGAGCCGGAAGCCTTCGACCCGTCGCGGTTTCTGCCCGAGGCGCCGCCGCCCGCCCGCTTTGCCTATCTGCCTTTCGGCATCGGCCCGCGCGTGTGCATCGGCGCGCAATTCGCGCTGACCGAGGCCACCTTGGTGCTGGCGACGATGATCCAGGCGTTCCACGTCGAGCGCGCCGATGACGAGCCCGTGGTGCCGCGCGGCATCGTCACCACCCAGCCCGACCATCCGCCGCCCTTTCGCTTGCGGCTGCGTCGGTAATGCAATTTCATCGGCTGCGGCGGCAATGGTAGAAGCCTTGCCGGGGACGCAGCCAGCAACGGGGAGAATTGTGATGAAGCAAGGTGTCGGAAACCTGGTTTTGGCCGGCGGCATGATGGTGGCGCTAGCCGGTGCGGCGAATGCGGCCGAGCCGTTCAAGCTGACCTCGCCGCAATACCAGGACGATGCGGTGCTGGCGGCCAAGAGCGCCTGCAACGACAAGCAGCGAAGCCCGAATTGCGTCGGCGAGAACGTGTCGCCGCCGCTTGCCTGGTCCAACCCACCGGCCGGCACCAAGAGCTTCGCACTGCTGATGTTTGATCCGGAGGGCCGGGCGCCGGCCGGTGTATCGCATATGGTGATCTACGACATCCCGGCCTCGGTGACGGAGTTTGCCGAGGGCGAGATCAGCAAGCCCTCCGACAAATACGTCGGCGGCAAGAACACGATGGGCAAGTCGATGTATTTCGGCCCCGGCACCCCGCCCAACACCGATTGGCACCATTACACGCTGACCTTGGTCGCCCTCGACCTCGACCCGAAGGCGCTGCAGCCGGGCTTGACCCGCGAGCAGTTGGCCGATGCCGTCAAGGGGCATGTCAAAGGCTCGGCCGGGCTGATCCTGCGCTTCAAGCATCCCGATTGAGGATGGCGGAGCTGGGCCTGCCGCCAGGCGCCTTCGACAAGCTCGATGCCGAGGAGGACGAGCTCTTCTACGAGCCGGCACGCCTCGTCCTCCATATCGACGAGGGCGCGGTCACGGCATTGACCGAGTTTTACCGGGCGGCGCTGCCGGCGGGCGGCGTGATCCTCGACCTGATGTCGAGCTGGGTCAGCCATCTGCCGCCCGAAATTTCCTATGGCGAGGTCGTCGGTCACGGCATGAATGCCGAGGAGCTGGCGGCAAACCCGCGTCTCGACCGCTGGTTTGTGCAGAACTTGAACCGCGACCCGATTCTGCCACTCGGCGACCGCAGCATCGATGCGGCCACGATCTGCGTGTCGATCCAGTATCTGCAGCGGCCGATCGAGGTGCTGCGCGAGCTGGCGCGTGTGCTGCGGCCCAATGGCCCATTGGTCATCGGCTTTTCGAACCGCTGCTTTTGGACGAAGGCGGTGGCGGTCTGGCGCGCGCTCGACGATGACGGCCACGCGCATCTCGTCGAGCATTACCTGCGTCACGCCGGCTTTGGCCAAATAGAAACGCACCGCCTTCGGGAATGGGTCGAGGATCAGAGCGATCCGATGATCGTCATCCTCGGCTGCGCCCCGCCGGTATAATCAAATTTTTCAGTGTCAGCCGGGCATCTCACGGTGACGCAGGAACTGGAAGAATTCGACGCCTTCGCGCAGGCGGCGGCGCATCATTTGCGGCCGCCGAATCATCTCGGCGACCAGCGCGGCGATCTTTTTGCGGCGAAAGTAAAAGCGCTTGTAGAAGGTGTCGAGCGACTGGAAGATCTCGGTGTGCGACAGATGCGGGTAATGCAAGGGTGCTATCTGCACCCCGTGCTCGTCGATCAATTCGGCATGGTCGGTGTCGAGCCAGCCATTCTCCATCGCTTGGGCGTGCAGATAGGTGCCGGGGTAGGGGGCCGCGAGCGAGACTTGGATCGTGTGCGGGTCGATCTCGCCGGCAAAACGGATCGTCTCCTCGATCGTCTCCTTGGTTTCGCCGGGCAGGCCCAGGATGAAGGTGCCGTGGATCGTGATGCCGAGCTCGTGGCAGTCCTTGGTAAAGCGGCGGGCGATATCGATCCTCATGCCCTTTTTGATGTTGTTCAGGATCTGCTGGTTACCCGATTCGTAGCCGACCAGCAGCAGGCGCAGCCCGTTGTCGCGCAATACTTCGAGTGTGGCGCGGGGAACGTTGGCCTTGGCGTTGCATGACCAGGTGACGCCGAGCTTGCCCAATTCGCGCGCGATCGCCTCGGCCCGCGGCCGGTCGTCGGTAAAGGTGTCGTCGTCGAAAAAGAACTCCTTGACCTGCGGGAACCACGATTTGGCGAGGCGGATTTCCTCGATCACATGACCGACGCTGCGCACCCGATAGCGATGCCCGCCGACCGTCTGCGGCCACAGACAAAAGGTGCATTTCGAGCGGCAGCCGCGCCCGGTGTAGAGGGAGAGATAGGGGTGGTCGAGATAGCCGATGAAATAATCCTCGACCCGAAGGTTGCGCTTGTAGACCTCGGTAACAAAGGGCAGCCGGTCCATGTCTTCGAGGACCGCCCGGTCGGTATTGTGGGTGATGCCGCCCGCGCCGTTGCGCCAGGAGAGGCCGTCGATCGTCGCGAACGGCCGGTCTTCCGCCACCTCTTTGATCGTAAAATCGAACTCCTCGCGGGCGACGAAATCGAGCGCCGACGACGCCTTCAGGCTCTCCTCGGGCTCGACGGCGACCTTGGCGCCGACCATGCCGATCTTGAGCCGCGGGTTCGTGTCCTTCAGCGCCTCGGCGACCTTGACATCGGAGGCGAAGGACGGGGTCGAGGTGTGCAGCACGACGAGGTCGTAATCGCGCGCGATCGGCAATACGTCGCGCAGGCCGAGCCGCGCCGGGGGCGCGTCGATCAATTTGCTGCCGGGCACCAGTGCGGCCGGCTGGGCGAGCCAAGTCGGGTACCAGAACGAGCGAATCTCGCGGCGCGCCTGATAGCGGGAGCCGGCGCCGCCGTCGAAACCGTCGAAGGAGGGCGGATGCAGGAACAGTGACTTCATCATCAGGCCTTGTCTCCGTCGACCGTCATGCGCCCGCTCGGCTCGACCCGGAAATGCTGGTCGCGCCAGAACACCGTCCTGCCGAAAAAGCTGGCGACGAACACCACAAAGGACAAGGCGTCACGTGCCGGCAA
Source organism: Allostellaceae bacterium (assembly GCA_036404275.1). Classification (GTDB taxonomy): domain Bacteria; phylum Pseudomonadota; class Alphaproteobacteria; order ATCC43930; family CGMCC-115725; genus AP-15. The sequence continues at coordinate 10,035 of DASXAM010000049.1, read as the reverse complement.
GAGCCACAGCCTAGGGGCGGAAATCCTCAATGCGGCGGCAATGACCCGCGCCGTGGCCAGTCTCAGCACCAGCGTGATCGCTAGAACGAGGCATGCCGTCAAGCGCAATCCGCTCGCCGCGACGCCGAGGGCCGCGATCGCCACCGGTTGCGCGAGAAATGACCCGACAAAGCCCAAGGGCGTAATCGACCGCACGGTCCGCGCCCAGCGCAGCTCGTGCCGCCACAAGCCGGCGAAGCTCGGCTCCGACACCTGTGCGTCGACCAGATAGCGCGACAGCACGACGGCGAGGCCGTGTGCCTGCACCGCCTCGCCGAGCCGGTGGTCGTCGGCGAGCTCGTCATGCACCCGCGCCAGGCCCCCGATCCGGTCGAGGATCTCGCGGCGCAACGCAATCGTCGCGCCAAAGCAGCCGCCGCCAAGACCGATCGCCGCCGCCAGCAATGCCCCCGGCAAAAACCCGAAATTGATATGCAGCGCGCCCAGATCCGACCAGGTCCCGCCGGTCGAGACGCCGCGGTAGAGACAGGTGACGATGCCGGTCTGCACATCGCCCAACGGTGCCGTGATCGCGCGTAGATAGCCCCTGCCCACCCGCATGTCGCTGTCGGCGAGAACGAGGATGTCGTGGCGGGCGACGGGCAGCATGTTTTCGAGGTTCGAGACCTTACGGTTCTCGCCGTGGACGCGCGAATCGGTAACGAGCGCCAAATCGGCTTCCGGCAAATCGCGGCGCAGCGCGGCGGCCACCGGAACGGCGTCGTCTTGCGGGTCGTTGACGCCGAGGACGAGCTGCACGACGGGGTAATCCTGCACGGCGAACGAGCGCAGATTTTCGTAGAGGCCCGGCTCCGCGCCATGCAGCGGCTTCAGCACCGAGACCGGCGGCTGCTCGGCGGCGGCGGGCAAGGGCTGCCGGGCGAACCGCAAGGCGCAAGCCGCGGCAGCGACGAGGTAGGCCCAGGCCGGGACGATGACGGCCAGCAATGCAATCGTCGGGTTCACGAGCTGCCTCAACTCCCGGTCACGATTGCGCGTGCAGTGCGAACCGAGTTGTGGCAGGGATGCGGACCCGACCTATATCCATAACCGATGCCGGAAGGGCATGCCTGTGCTGACGGACGAGGCGAGATCATGCGGGTCGTGCTAGCCCAGCCCCGAGGGTTTTGCGCCGGGGTCGAACGCGCGATCGAGATCGTCGAGCGGGCGCTTGAGAAATATGGGCCGCCGATCTATGTGCGTCACGAGATCGTGCACAACCGCCACGTCGTCGAGCGGCTTCGCGCCAAGGGGGCGCATTTTGTCGACGAGATCGACGAGGTGCCGCCGGGCAGCGTCACGATCTTCAGCGCGCACGGCGTGGCCAGCGTAATCGAGCGGCGGGCCGCCGAAAGCGGGCTGCCGGTCATCGACGCCACCTGTCCGCTCGTTTCGAAGGTCCATATCGAAGGTCAGCGCTACGCCAATCAGGGCCGCGAGATCATCCTGGTCGGGCATGCGGGCCATCCCGAGATCGTCGGCACGATGGGGCGAATCGACGGCAAGGTGCACCTGATCTCGAAACCCGAAGAAGTCGCGGCGCTCCGGGTCGCCGACCCAGAGAAGCTCGCCTTTATCACCCAGACAACGTTGAGCGTCGATGATACGCGCGCCGTCATCGAGGCGTTGAAGCAGCGCTTTCCGACAATCGTCGGTCCCGACACCAAGGATATCTGCTATGCGACGCAGAACCGCCAACGGGCGGCGCGCGAGCTGGCCAAGATCGTCGATGTCGTGCTCGTCGTCGGGGCGCCGAACAGCTCGAACTCGAACCGGTTGCGCGAGATCGCAGCGGAAAGCGGGGTGCCGAGCTATCTGATCGAGGATGCCGCCGCCCTCGACCGGCGCTGGCTCGACGGCGCCTCGGCGGTCGGCATCACCGCCGGCGCTTCCGCCCCCGCCGAACTTGTCGAAGAGGTGATCGCGCGATTGCGCGAGATCGGCGAGGTCGAGCTCGCCGAATTGCCTGGGGTCACCGAAAACGTCCGCTTTCGGATGCCGCCGCAGCTCATCGACAACGCTGGCCGAGACCGGGCGGCCGGATAATTTTTCGAGAGGGTCCGAAGTGGCCATTCCGCTACGTCAAACGATCCGGGTCGGCGCCTATGTGCTCAGCCGCCATTTGAAGGGAATCGAGCGCTATCCGCTGGTGCTGATGCTCGAGCCGTTGTTCCGCTGCAACCTCGCCTGTGCCGGCTGCGGCAAGATCGATTATCCCGACAAGATCCTGAACCAGCGGCTCAGTGTCGATGAGTGCCTGGGGGCCGTCGACGAATGCGGCGCGCCGATCGTCGTGCTGGCCGGCGGCGAGCCCTTGCTGCACCGCGACATCAACAAGATCAGCCAAAGCATCGTCGCCCGCAAGAAATTCGTCTATCTGTGCACCAACGCATTGCTGCTCGAAAAGAAAATCGATCTCTTCGCGCCCAACCCCTATTTCGCCTGGACGATCCATCTCGATGGCGACCGTGAGGAGCACGACCGCTCGGTCTGCCAGAACGGCGTCTACGACCGTGCCGTCGAAGCGATCGAAAGGGCGAAGGCCCGCGGTTTTCGCGTCAACATCAACGCCACCTTGTTCGACACCGCCGAGCCCGAGCGCGTCGCGGATTTTTTCGACAAGGTCAGCGAGATCGGCATCGACGGCATCACGGTGTCGCCCGGCTATGCCTATGAGCGCGCTCCCGATCAGGAGCATTTCCTCAACCGCCGCCGCACCAAGGAATTGTTCCGCGGCATCTTTGCGCGTCGCGCCCGGAAATGGTCGTTCAACCAGTCGAGCCTGTTTCTCGATTTCCTCGCCGGCAACCAGTCTTACCGCTGCACGCCTTGGGGCAACCCGACGCGCAATTTCTTCGGCTGGCAGCGGCCTTGCTATCTGCTCGGCGAAGGCTATGCCAAGACCTTCAAGGAATTGATGGAAGAGACCGATTGGGACGCCTACGGCACGGGGAATTACGAGAAATGTGCCGATTGCATGGTGCATAGCGGCTATGAGGCGACCGCCGTCACCGATTCGGTGCGGCATCCGTGGAAGGCCGCCGTGGCAGCGCTGCGCGGTATCCGCACCGAAGGCGAGATGGCGCCCGAAATTCCGCTCGACCGGCAGCGCCCGGCGGAATACGTCCTCTCACGCCACGTCGAGGCCGCGATGGCGCGGCTAGGCGGCGGCAAGTAGACCGTGCAGCGCCTGGGCGGGCATTTCTAGCGCGAGCAGCGCCCTTCGGGTTTCGCGAGCAAGGCCGATCAGGTTTGCCAGCTGTCGCGGACGACGCAGAACCGATGCCATGACCCGGCCGAGCCGCGGCGTGCCGTCGGCAGCCAGTGGGATCAATGCCGCCGGGGGCAATGCGCGCAACGGGCCGTCGGCAATCGTGCGAACGACGATAAACGGGATGCCGGCGGCGGACGCGGCGCGGGCTACGACGTCGCTTTCGAGATCGACCGCCAGCGCGCCGGTTTCAATCCAGGCGCGACGCTTTTCAGCACGGCTCGCGAGAATGGCGTCGGTGCCCAGCACCGAGCCCTGATAGGCGCCAATGTCGCGCGCAAGCGCGCCGATCCCGTCGCGGAAGGGCGGCTCGGCCTGCCAGCGGTCATCGGCCCCAATAACCTCGCCCGTAACAATAACATCGCCGGAGCGCAGCGAAGGCGACAGCGCCCCGGCGATGCCAAAGCTGACGAGGCAGTTCGCCCGCTGCAACGCGCCGGCGACGAGCGCTGCAGTGCGCTCGCGGTCGCCTGCCCCGACCACGACCGAAAAGCCGGCGGCGCGCGCGATTTTTGCCTCGGCCGCCAGGCCCGAAGTGCACAACACGGTCATTGGGGAGGCGGACATGTGCGGTCCCTGCTCTGCCATCGGCGGGCCGCGGCTTTGAGCCGTCGCCACACTAGGCGCCGGCTCGATCGCCTCCCTGCCTGGCGCCACCCTTACTCGCGTTTGCCACGATTGGCCATAAAAAAGACGCGGGAATTCAGATGCCAAGCGGCTGGTTCGGCGTCTGGCCGGCGGCCCGGCGGCGATAGCGCGCGAGCGCCCAGAGCGGGAAATAGGCAGGGTAGCCGTGATAGCGCAGGTAGAAAACCCGTGGAAAGCCGACCGCGGTGTACCAGGGCTCGTCCCACTCGCCATTCGGCTTCTGCGTCGCAATCAAATAGGCGACGCCGTGCGCGACGGCGGGGTTGGCGGTTTCGCCCGCCGCCATCAGCGCGAGCAAGGCCCACGCCGTCTGCGAGGCCGTGCTCGCCGCCGCCTCGCCCCACCGCGCCCCGGGCCAGTAAGACCGGCCGTCCTCGCCCCAGCCGCCATCCGGGCGCTGCCGGGCAAGGAGCCATGCGACCGCACGCCGCACCTCCGGCGCGGCGGGATCGACCCCGGCGCCGTGGAATGCAGCCAATACCGACCAGGTGCCGTAAATGTAGTTGGTGCCCCAGCGCCCGAACCAGCTGCCGTCGAGCTCCTGCTCGTGCCGCAAAAAGGCGAGCGCGCCGGAAACGGCGGGATGCGCGGCTGAATAACCGAGCTGGGCGAAGAGGCCGAGGCAGCGGGCGCTGACATCGGCGGTCGGCGGATCGAGCAAGGCGCCGTGGTCGGCAAACGGGATGTGGTTCAGGTAATAATGCGTATTGTCGGCGTCGAAGGCGCCCCAGCCGCCGCCCTTGCTCTGCATGCCGGCAAGCCATTCGGCCGCGCGCTCGACCGCAGCGCGGTAGCCGTCGCGATCGAAGCGGTCGAGGGCGAGGGCCACCGCCGCGGTGTCGTCAACATCCGGGTAATAAGGGTTTTCGTACTGAAAGGCCCAGCCGCCCGGCCGCAACCCCGGTCGCGTGGCGGCCCAATCCCCCGCCACATCCAGCACCTGCTTTTGCACGAGCCAGTCGGCCGCCCGGCGCAATGCCGGTTCGTGCGCGTCGCCATCCGCCTCCATCAGCGCGAGCGCCGCGAGCGCCGTATCCCAGACCGGCGACAGGCAGGGCTGGCAATAATTCCGTTCGCCGTCGAGCACGAGGAGCTTCTCGATCGCCGCAGTTGCGGTTGCGCAATAAGGATGGTCGGGCGGGTAGCCGAGGCTGTCGTACATCATCAGCGAATTGGCCATCGCCGGATATATGCCCCCGAGCCCATCCTCGCCGTTCAGCCGATCGGTGACAAACGCCACCGCTTTGGCGATGGCGCGGCGGCGCGGCCCCGCCGGAAACAGCGGCTCGGCGACGCGCAGCATCCGGTCGAGCAGACCGAACGCCCGCGACCAGCCCGACCGCGTCGGGCCGGTGATCCAGCCACGCACCGCTTCGGCCGGCTCGACAAACAATTCCGGGATCGTGATGTGCTGCGGGTTGCGGGCGCGCGGCCGCAGCGCCATCAACACCAACAACGGCACCAGGACGGTGCGCGACCAATACGACACCTTGTCCAGATGAAACGGCGACCAGCGCGGCAGCAGCATGATCTCGACCGGCATCATCGGCACCGCGCGCCACGGCACCTCGCCAAAGAGCGCCAGCAGGATGCGGGTAAAGACATTGCAACGGCCCGCGCCGCCATGCGCCAGGATCGCCGCACGGGCGCGCGCCATATGCGGTGCAGCGGCACTGTCCCCGGCGGCCTTCAGCGCGAAATACGCCTTGACCGAGGCGCTGAGGTCGAAATCGCCGCCATAAAACAAGGCCCAGCCGCCATGCTCGGCCTGTGTCGCGCGGAGGTATTGCGCAATCTTGGCTTGCCGCTCGGGATCGACCCGGTCGAGATAATGCTGCAGCAGGATGAACTCGGCGGGGATCGTCGCATCCGCTTCGAGCTCGAACAGCCAGTGGCCGTCCGCATGCTGCCGTGCCAGCAGCGCTTGCGCGGCACCGGCGATGGCGCCGTCCAGCCCCCCGCCGGCGATGGGAGCCGCGCTCGTCACGACGTAACGCGCGGCGCGCCGAGATGCGCGCGACCGGCCTGCGACATGCCCGCCCGGCGACGGAGCAGTTGCCGAGCCGCTGCAGCTCCCGAACGAACCGCACCTTCGATCGTCGCCGGCAGCCCCGTGTCGGTGTAGTCGCCGGCGAGGAAAAGATTCGCCCAGCGGGTCTTCGCTTGCGGCCGCCGTCGCAATTCCTCCGGGCTGGCGAGAAAGGTCGCACGCCGCTCCTTGACGATGCGCGCCGGCGGGACCGGCTCGCGCGCTAGCCCATAGGCGGTCGCTACATCGCGCCACAGCACCACGCGCAGCTCGCTGGCCGCGCGATCGACCAAGGCGTCAGCGGCGCTGACCGTCACCGACAACACCTCGCGCTTACGGAACACCCATTGCGCCGTTCCGCCGACAATCCCGATAAAGAGCGGCGAACCCGGCGGCGGCGCAGCCCGAAAATGCGCATTGAGGATCGGCGAAGCGGCTTCGGGCACAACCAATTCCGGAACGAGCCGCCCGGCGACCGCAGCGGGGAGGGCGAGAATAAGCGAGTCATCGGGGCCGAGCTCAATCGGGCCTCCGTCGAAGGAGAGCGCGCAGATCCGACCGTTATCGAGCTTGAGGCGGCGCAATCTCGCGCCAAAGCGAATCTCTGCTCCGTGCGCCCGCAAATATGCGAGCGCCGGCTCGACAAAGCTTTCGGAAAGTCCCTCGCATGGCACCAGCGGCAGACAGGCGACCGCACCCCGCGCCAAGGTCTCGGTCAGCACGCGCCGAAACAGCCGGGCCGAGCCTTGCTCGGCGCCGGTGTTCAGCGCCGCCACGGCGAGCGGTTCCCACAACGCGCGAAACAGGCAGCTATGCCGATCGAAAGCCGCGGCGACCGTCGCCTCGGCGCCGGAGCAGAAGAGCGCGAGCGCTTTCAGGTAATCGGATGTCTTGGTCCACGGCACGCGTCGTGCCGGGCTGGCGATCCACCACGGCACGACCCCGCGATTGGGCCGGACCGTCCAGCGTTCGCGGGTCACGACGTCGATAAAGGGAAATTCCGCCGCACCCGGCCCTTGGAGGGTGTCGAGCGCGTCGATCCGCCGCAGATAAGCAAGGGCGGCAGAATTGCCGGCGAGCAGCAGATGGTTGCCGTTGTCGATCCGACAGCCGAGCTCGGTGTCGAAATAGGAGCGGCAGCGCCCGCCGGCCTGCGGTCCCGCCTCGTAGAGCCGGACGCGGCGGCCCGCGGCGGCAAGCGTTGCCGCAGCCGACAGCCCGGCAAGGCCGGCGCCGACGACGTGTATCTCTCCGGCCGGCATCGCTCCTTCAGCCTCCGCGCGGGGCGGCGGCGCGGCGCAGCCGGTCGTTGATCGCCAGGCCGAGGCCTTCCTCCGGGATCGGCATCACCGCGATCCCGGCAAAGCTTGGCCGGTCGAGCCGGCGCAGCATCGCAAACAGATTGGCCGCCGCTTCGGCGAGGTCACGGGTGCGGCTCAGCCACAGCACCTCGGCAAAGCCCGATGGCGGTCCCGGCCCGAAGGCCAGCAACGCCTCTCCCGGACGCGCGGTGTCGGCGTCGAGCCGCAATGGCAATGACGGGGCATAATGGCTCGCCAACATGCCCGGCGCGCGCGGCGCTCCAAAGGCCGCAGGCTCGATGTGGCCGATGAACGGCGCCAGCTCCTCGAGAGCAGTTCCGCCGGGGCGCAGCAGGGCAGGAACCTCGCCGGACAAGTCTAAGATCGTCGATTCAAGGCCGACCCGTGTCGGCCCGCCGTCGAGGATCAGCGCGACTTTGTCGCCCAACTCCTCGGCGACATGCGCGGCTTCGGTCGGGCTGAGCCGCCCCGAACGGTTGGCCGAGGGTGCCGCGATCGGCCGTCCGGTCTCGCGCAACAACATCTGCGCCACCGGATGCGCCGGTGCCCGCAGCGCGATCGTGTCGAGGCCGGCGCTGGCCAAGAGCGACACCCGGCTGTCGTTGCGGCGCGGCAAGACGAGGCTCAGCGGTCCCGGCCAGAATTGCCGGGCGATCCGGCCGGCACGCCGATCGAACACCGCCAGCGGTTCGGCTTCCTCCAATCCCGGTATGTGCACGATCAGCGGGTTGAACCGAGGCCGGTCCTTGGCCGCAAAAATCTCGGCGACCGCCCGGTCATTTGTCGCATCGCCGCCAAGGCCATAGACGGTCTCGGTCGGAAAGGCGACGAGCCTCCCGGCACGAAGCAACGCCGCGGCCTTGGCGATGGCGCCGGGGTCGGCGGTGACGATCCGGACCGACATTCAAAGAGCTTCAGCCGATCGTGCCGGCGGCTTTGAGAGCGGTGATCTCGGCCGAACCGAGCCAGCCCGCCAGCGCCCTTTCGGCGAGGGCCGGATCGCTCGGCTGCGGCGGGATCGGCAGATCGGGAATGGTGCGGCTGAAGCGCGGCGCCGGCGCCGGCTGGGTGACGCCGTCGATCTCGACATAGGTCCCGCGCGCGGCGTTGTGCGGGTGGAGGGCCGCCTCGTCGGTGGTCAGCACCGGGGCAAAGCAGGCGTCCGTTCCTTCGAGCAGGCGGCACCACTCGTCACGCGTCCGGGTCTTGAACAATGCGGCAAAGCGGTCCTGCATTTCGGGCCAGCTCCCGCGTTCCATCTGCGGCGGCAGCGTCGCCGGGTCGATATCGAGCCGGCGCAGCAATTCGGTGTAAAACTTGGCCTCGATCGCGGCGACCGAGATCCAGCGTCCGTCGGCGCATTCATAGGCGTTGTAGAAATGCGCGCCGCCGTCGAGGTGGCCGGTGCCGCGCTCGTGGCTGGCGATGCCGGCGGCAATCGCCCCATGAAACGAGGTCATCAACGAGGCGACACCATCGACCATCGCCGCATCGACCACTTGGCCGCGGCCCGATCGGCGCGCTTCGAGGATCGCGCAGACCAGCCCAAAGGCGAGATAGAGCGCGCCGCCGGCAAAATCGCCGAGCAGGTTCAGCGGCTGGGTCGGCTTTTGGCCGCGCTGGCCGAAGGCGTGCAAGGCGCCAACCAGCGAGATGTAGTTGATGTCGTGTCCCGCGGCCTGGGCCAGCTCTCCGTCCTGGCCCCAGCCGGTGACCCGGCCATAGACAAGACGCGGGTTACGGGCGAGGCAGTCGGCAGGGCCGAGACCAAGCCGCTCGGCTACACAGGGGCGAAAGCCTTCGATCAGCGCGTCGGCCTTGTCGATCAGGCGCAACGCCAGCGCCTTGCCGTCCGATGATTTGAGGTCGAGCGCCACCGAATAGCGGCCGCGCAGCAACAGATCGTAGCGCAGCGGTCGCGGCACGCCGAGACCGCTCGGCTCCTTGCGATCAATGCGCAACACCGTCGCCCCCATATCGGCGAGCAGCATCGCGCACATCGGCCCCGGCCCGATGCCCGCCAACTCCACCACCCTGACCCCGGCCAGCGGTCCCACGCGCCCACCTCTTCTGAAATCTTGTTCGAACCTGCGTTGTCCTATGCCGCGGGTCAAGATTGGCGCGATGCGGCATTGACCGCGGGCGCCGAACGGTATCCCATTCCGGCAACGCAATCGCCTCGACAAGGGAGATACGCCAGCGATGAGCATCAAGGGCAAGGCCAATATTGTCGGGATTTTCGAGCATCCGACGCGCAAGGCCGACGACAAATCGCTGTTTCAACTGCACGCCGAGTGTGCGGCGGGCGCGCTCGCCGATGCCGGGCTCAGCAAGAACGACATCGACGGCTATTTCTGCGCGTCGGGCGACACGCCGGGTCTCGGCGCCTTGTCGATGATCGATTATCTCGGGCTCAAATTGCGGCATTGGGATTCGACCGACACCGGCGGCTCGTCCTATCTCTTGCAGGTCGAGCACGCGGCCGAGGCGATCGCCCTCGGCAAATGCTCGGTGGCGTTGATCACACTCGCCGGGCGGCCGCGCACCGAAGGGGTGGCGACCGGCACCGCACCGCGCAGTGCGGCGGTGCAATCGGCCGAGACCGCGTTCGAGAACCCCTACGCGCCGGCCACCGCCAACATGTATGCGATGTGCGCGATGCGGCACATGCACCAATACGGCACGACCAGCGAGCAGCTCGCCTGGGTCAAGGTCGCCGCCTCGCA
>DASXAM010000048.1:0-3798 GCA_036404275.1 Allostellaceae bacterium | reverse complement strand
GGCGACGATCTGGGACCAGCCGGACGAGGGCATCTGGGAAGTGCGCGGCCCGCCGCAGCATTTCACCCATTCTAAGGTGCTGGCCTGGGTCGCATTCGATCGCGCGGTTAGACTGATCGAGGAAGCGGGCCGGCGCGGCCCACTCGACCGCTGGCGCCGGCTGCGCGACCGGATCCACGCCGAAATTTGCGAAAAGGCATTCGATCCGATGCTCGGCAGCTTTGTCCAGGCCTATGGGTCGAAGGCGCTCGATGCGAGCCTTTTGCTGTTGCCGCTCGTCGGCTTTTTGCCGTCCTCGGACCCCCGCATCGTCGGTACTGTCAAAGCGATCGAGCGCGATCTCGTCTCCGACGGGTTTGTGCTGCGCTACGACAGCGAAGCCGGCGTCGATGGGCTGCCGCCGGGCGAAGGCGTGTTTCTCGCCTGCAGCTTTTGGCTCGCAGACAATATGGTTTTGCAAGGCCGGATCGCCGAGGCGAGCGCCCTGTTCCAGCGCTTGGTCGCCCTCGCCAACGATGTCGGCCTCCTGGCCGAGGAATACGACCCGCGCGCCAAGCGTCAGCTCGGCAATTTTCCACAAGCCTTCTCGCATGTGGCGCTGATCAACACCGCCTACAATCTGACCCGCAGCAGCGGGCCGGCCGAGCAGCGCGCCAGCGAAGCCGCACCGCCGCCATAAAAGCGTGATCCGGTCAGACGGAAGCGTCCTCAATCCCCTCGGCCGACCTGATCCGGCCGTCTCCGTCTTTTTGTCTGGCATCCGTGAGTCAGACGTGGACCCCGGGTCGAGCCCGGGGGAGGCGAGAAAGCGTGAGCTGCTTCAATCTAGCGCAATCATGCTGCCGGCGGCTTTGCCTGGTTCGAGCCGGCTGAGCAGCAGTGCGGTCAGGTCACCAGCCGTTCGAGGCTTTCGAGCGTGTCGGCTTCGGTGAAAGGCTTATCCCAGCGGATGCGGTGGATCCGGGGAAAGCGCATCGCCACGCCGGATTTGTGGCGGGTCGAGCGGTGCACGCTGTCGAAGGCGATTTCGAGGACGATACCGGGCGCCACCTCGCGCACCGGTCCCCAGCGCTGCACCGTGTTGTTGCGCACCCAGCGGTCGAGCCGCCGCAATTCCTCGTCGGTGAAGCCGGAATAAGCCTTGCCGACCGCGACCAATTCACCGCTGCGCCAAGTGCCGAAGGTGTAGTCCGAATAGAAGGACGAGCGTTTGCCATGGCCGCGCTGGGCGTACATCAGGACCGTGTCGATGGTCAGCGCGCCACGCTTCCATTTGAACCACGGACCCTTGGCCCGCCCGGCAACGTACAGTGAATCGGCGCGTTTCAGCATCAGCCCCTCGATGCCGTGCTCGCGCGCACGGTCGCGCAATTCGCGCAGCTCGGCCCAACTCGCGAACGGCACCAGCGGCGACAGGTCGAGCCCAGGCCCCGCCGCGCGCGCGAACCAAGCCTCGAGCCGCCGCCGGCGCTCGACAAATGCGAGCCCGCGCAAATCCTCGTCTCCTTCGCGCAACATGTCGTAGAGCCGGACCGCGGCTGGATAGTCGCGCAGCAGCTTGGCGCTCGGCATCTTGCGGTTGAGCCGCTGCTGCAAATCGTTGAACGGGGCGACCTCGCCGCCGCGCATCACCAGCAGCTCGCCGTCGAGCGTCACCTCCTCCGGGATCGCCATGCAGACATCCGGAAACCCGGCGCCGATATCGTCTCCCGAACGCGAATAAAGCCGTTTTTCGCCGTTGCGCGCGACGAGCTGAACCCGGATCCCGTCCCACTTCCACTCGGCCAGGTAATCGCGCGGATCGAGTGCGGCAGTGTCGGCATCATCGAGCGGCTGGGCCAGCATCAGCGGGCAGAAATTCGGCAACGCGCCCGGAGCCGGCTCCGGATGGCGGCCTTCGAGCCAGTCGAACAGCGGCAGATAGGGCGGCGTCAAGCCGTGCCATACCGCCTCGATGCGAGCGACCCCGACGCCGCCCCACTCGGCCAGCGCCAGCTTCGTGAGCCGCGCCGAAACACCGATGCGCAGGCCGCCGGTGACGAGCTTAAGCAACACCCAGCGCTCGGTGGCGTCGAGCGCGTCGAGCCATTGTTCGAGAACCGGACCGATCTCGCCGCGACCGGTATTGGTGAGCGTGTCGACAATTTCGGCGAGGCTCGGAACCGGTTGTGTTGCGCCGCTTGGCGAGGGCCAGCTCAAGGCTACGGTCTCGGCGAGGTCGCCGACGAAATCATAAGACCAAGCAAAGAGCTCCGGATCGGTGCGGGTCATCGCCAGGGCCCGCACATCGCGCGGCTTGGCAGCGGCAAAGCTCAATTCGCCGGTGAGCGCCGCCAATGCCCAGCCGCGCTCGGGATCGGCCTCGCTCGCAAAATATTCCTGCATCAACCGCAGCTTGCCGTTGCGCGACGGGGCAAAGATCAGCGCGTCGAGCAATGCCGCGAACCGCTTCACACCTCCTCCGCAATCCCCCCTTGTTACCGAGCGCCGAGAGCCGGCAGCCAAGACTTTCCCGACGGAGCGGCGGCGGCCATGCCGCGGTCGCGAGGATTTTGCGCCGGCCGCGCGCTACCCCGCTCGACCGGTCCGATATGCCTTACGCAAGGGCGGCGCGCGGCGCCTATTCCGCCGGCACCGGCTCCTTCATGCCAAAGCTCGGGCTGTCGGTGCGGTCGATCAGTGCCTCGGGACCTTCGCTCGGAAGGTTTTCGGCCCAGTTGATCGCCCCGTCGATGTCGTTCTCCCACATCTCGCGCGGCAATTCGTAAAGGAACTCGACACCGTAGCCGTTGGGGTCGTTGATGTAGACGCTGTGCGTGACGCCGTGGTTGACGCGCCAGTTGAACTTGACGCCGCGGCTCTGCAAGAAAGCGAGCTGCTGCAGCCACGCCTCACGGCTCGGCATCGTCAGCGCGACGTGGTTGATCGCGACCTGGCTGTTCATCAGCACCCATTCGGCGGGCGGCGGCAGGTTCGGACTTTCGACCAAAGCCACGGTGTGATGCGTCAGCTGGTCGTCGTTGACCGCGCTGTAGAACCGCATCTTTGGCGGGTTGGGCCGGTCCTCGCGCGGGTGCAATTCCGCGACGTGCTTGAAGCCGACGATCTCGGTCCAGAATTTGTGCGACTCGTCGAGGTTGCGCACATTCAGCACCAGATGATTGATGCCGCTGGGGCTGACCGGCGCGGCCGGGGCGGTTACGTTGTCGGCGCTGCTCTTTGCCATCGGGACTCTCCGAATTCGGGTTTGTAATTGGTACACTGCCAGCGGGCATTTCGCAACCCGGCGTGTCGCAGCAGCGGCAAGCGGATCGCGGGAGGGATGATGAGCCGGATTGCAGCAGTCAAGACGCACGTGATTTCGATGCCGCGGCCGCGTGGGACCTGGACCGCGCATGAGGAGATGAAAGCCTGGAGCGTCATCCTGACCGAGGTCCGCACCGATGACGGGCTCATCGGATACGGCCAGATCCATGGCGCGCCGATGCCGCGCATCTGCGAATGGGTGGCGCGGTTTGGCGAGATCGTCCGCGGGATGGATGCGCTCGCCCATGTCGCCGTCTGGGAGAAATTGTTCGCGCTGACCTCGCCGCGGCCGGGCGGGATCGAGGGTAAGGACGGGCTGCCGCCGCCCATCGCACGCGGCGAGCGCACGCCGGTCATGGCGGCGATCGCCGGGATCGACATCGCGCTCTGGGACATCAAGGGGAAGGCGGCGGGGCTGCCGGTCTACCGGCTGCTCGGCGGCGAAAACCGCCCGCTCTTTACCTACGCCACCGGCGGCTACTACCGGCCGGG
>DASXAM010000047.1:0-12185 GCA_036404275.1 Allostellaceae bacterium | reverse complement strand
GCCGCCGAGGATCAGGTTCTTGAACTTCTTTCCCGAATAGCTGCCGTAGAAGGCGGCGCGCTCGATCGGCCGCAGATCGGCGCGGATGCCGGCCTCGCGCAGATTGTTGACGATCGCCTCGCCGACATTGGCGAAGGCGGCGTCGCAATAGAAGGGACCGGCGTCGATCCCGCCCGGATGCCCGGCCGCGGCGACCAGCTCTCTCGCCTTGGCCGGGTCGTAAACCGGCTCCGGCGGCTGCCAGTAGAACTCGAAATGCGGCGGCACGAACGCGTTGTTGGTCAGCTTGGAATAGCCGAGCGTGATTGCCTGGTTGATCGTCTTGCGGTCGATGGCGAGGTTGAGCGCCTGCCGCGCCCGCACATCGTGCCATGGCGATTGCGGGTCCCACTGCTCGGGGAAGTAGATCCAGAAGGGTGCCGTGTGCGCCGATGCGATCGACAGGCCGGGGGTGCGCTGCAGCTCCTCGGCGAGCTCGCCGCTGACCCAGTACATGCCGTCCACCTCGCCGCGCTTCAGCGCGGCGAGCCGGGTCGTCCCATCGGGGATGCTCTTGATGACGATGCGCTTGACGCTCGGCGTCTTGCGCCAATAGGGCTCGAACGCCTCCATCACCAGCTCGATGCCGGGCGTGAACGAGACGAACTTGTAGGGACCAGCGCCGATCGGCGCCTTCTTGAAGCCGTCGTCACCGACCTTTTCGAGGTATTTCTTCGGCACCACCCAGCCGGCGCCGGTGGCGCTGCCGTAGAACGTCAGAAAATCCGGCCACGGCTCCTTGAGGCGGAAGCGCACATGGCGCGGGTCGGGAGTGTCGATCGCGGCGACGCGGGCCTTCAGCATCGTGCTGGAGGCGCCGCGGTAGCGCTCGAACGAAAACTTCACGTCCTCGGCGGTGACCGGGTCGCCATTGTGGAAGACGACACCCTGGCGCAGGACGAAATCGTAGCTGAGCCCATCCTCCGCCGCGGCGAAGGATTCGGCGAGGCTCGGCGCCAGGAGCTGGCCCGGCATCGGCTTCACCACCGCGTCGTGCAGCGCGTAGAGCACCATGAAGGGCGTGATGATCCCCGAGGTCTCGGCCGGGTCGAACCAGGTCGGCGCGAGCGAGATGTGGGCGGCCCAGCTCATCTGCCCTTGCGGCGCGGCGCGCGCCACGCCGGGCATGCCGGCCGCGAGGCCGAGCGCCGCGGTCGCCGCCAAGAGATCGCGCCGCGTCGGCTCGCCGCTTCTATTCCCGAATGAGCGCATCACCCCTCCCCGTTGCTGCTCGTCTTCCGGCGCCGCGTTCTTGTCAGGGCCGGCGTGACCCGGCGGTCCGCGGATCCCGGCCGCGACCGCGCAGGCAGGCATGGACACACGCGACAAGCGGACATCAGAGATGATGGTTGAACTACAACGCCAGGTCCAGCGGCGCCGGTCTCCTCCTCCTGATTGGCGGGGACGGTCCTCTTGTCGTCCGAGGCGGTCCGCGCATGGGCTTCGCGCCGCACCCAAGCCCCCCGATCGAGAGGAGAAGGCTTTCGACCTAAGCCGCGACCTCCTCCGCGAGCGGCACGCGCGCGACCTGGTGCGCCTGGAGCGCCGGCAGCACCTCGCGGGCGAAGCGGCGGATCTGCTCCAAGAACATCTCCGGCGGCAGGACGCCGCGGTTGAGGCTCACCTGCACGGTGCCGGCGCCGGCGCTGTCGGCCGCGGCGACGATCCGCTCGACGACCTCCGATGCCGTGCCCCAGGGCATCTCCTCGGCCTGGCGCTCGATGTCGGCCAAGGTCAGGTTGCGGAAATCCTCGCGAGCGAATTGCGCGGCGCGGCGGTTCTCCGGGCTCACGTAATCGGTCGAGGCGGCGGTCGCGTAGCCGGTCTCGCGCTGGCGCTCGGTCTCGGTAAAGTTGCCGTGGCTGAATAGCGTGCGGTTGAAGTAGAGGTGGTAGGGACCCATCTCGCGCACCGCTTGCGCCTTCGAGTCGGCGACATAGGCGCTGATGCCGAGCGACAGGTGGCCGGGCGTGATGCGGTGGCCGGCGCGGTCGAGGCAGCGGGCGTAATAGCGGATGATGTCGTCGCGCAGGCCGCGCGAGCGCCCGAGGCCCGGGGTGATCGGCAAATCGTGGCGGGCGGCGAACTCGATCGATTCCTTGCTGCCGATGATCGGCATCCAGATCGGCGGGCGCGGCTGCTGCACCGGGCGCGGCCAGAGCGCCGCGTCGTCATAGCTCCAGAACCGGCCGCGATAGGAGAACACCTCCTCGCTCCAAGCGCGAGTGACGATGTCGAAGGCTTCCTCGAAGCGGGCGCGCGATTCGGCGAGCGGGACGTTGTGCACCTGGTATTCGCGCGGAATGCCGCGGGCAAAACCGGAGATCAGCCGGCCGTTCGACATGCAGTCGAGCATCGCCAATTCCTCGGCGAGGCGCAGCGGCTCGTGCAACGGCAGCAGGTTGCCGTAGATCAACAGCTTGAGGTTTTTGGTGCGCTGCGCCGCCGCCGCGGCGAGCAAATTCGGCGAATTCATCAGCCCATAAGGCGAGCAATGGTGCTCGTTGAACCCGACCCCGTCATAGCCGAGCCGATCGAGCTCCTCCCAGGCGTCGAGATGCTCGGCATAGGTCCGCGCCGCCACCTCGGGCTTGAAATGCTCCTTCGCCAGCGGATAGGGGAGCTCGTTGCCGATCTTCAGGTGGTCGAGCTGCTCGCCGTAAGCCAGCAGGTCAAAGACGAAAACTTTCATGGCGTGCCTTTTGCCGGGAGGAGTTCGATCAGATCATATCCGATATTGAACGCCAGCACCTGCGCCGGCGCGGCGGCGAGCGGATGGTTGCCGCCGATCTTTTCGACGTCGACCCCGTGCGATTCGGAATTGACCAGCACGACGACGGCGAGGCCGCGCTCGGGGACCAGAAAGATCTGGCTGGAAAATCCGGGCAGCCCGCCGTTTTTGGTGACGATCTCGGGGGCATGGTTCGCCGCGTCGGCCGGCACGATCGACCAGGCGAGCCCGACCCGATTGGTGCCGGCGGGACAGGTCGAGAGCGTCGGATCGGCGGCGGCGCAGGCGTAGGGGGTCTCGGCGATCCTGAACCCCTCGCGCAACGACAACGGCAGCCGGGCGCGTCGCAGCGGCCGGTCGAGCGCGGCCGCGGCAAGCCGCGCCACGTCGTCGAGGGTGGATTGCAGCGCCCCCGCCGGGGCCCAGATCGGGATCACGTTTTTTTCCGGATCGCCCGGCGCCACCCGCGCCGTCAGCGGCGGCCGATAGCCGGCGCCGCCGTTACTGACGGTGATCGAGTTGACCCGTCCGTTGGCGAGATGGGCGACCGCGGTTGCGTCCCGGCCGCCGGCGCCACGACCGCCGCGGATCGTCACTTTGGGCACGCGTTTGTAGCCCGCACCCTGCGTCAGCACCTCGACCGCGACCACCTTGCCGCCGGCCACGATCGGGATGGCGTGCGCCGTCGCCGTCGAAGAGCCGCCGTTGAGCGCCAGTGCCGGCGCCGCGATATAGCCGCTGCCGCCTGCCTTAACCTTGATTGCAGTGACCTTGCCGTTTTCGATTGTCGCCGCAGCTTTGGCGCCGAAGCCGCCGCCTCCGATGACGCTGACCGCGGGCGCCGCCGAATATGCGCTGCCGCCGTCGAGAAGGTCGATTTTGCCGACCCGGCCGTCGCTGACCTCGACGGCCGCAAAGGCTGGCGAATAGCCCTTGGCGATGCGCCGCACCGGCACGCTCGCCGGCACTTCGAGATAGGTGTTGCGCATGTGCAGGGGGGCCAGAATGCGGGCGCCGACCTCGCCGAACCAGCCATCGAGCGAGCTGTCGGAAATCGCGGTGCCGCTCGTCGTGCCGAGCAGCAATCCCAACAGCCCGGTGCTGAAATCGGAATAAAAATAGGGTGCAGGCAGTTTGCCGACCGGCTTCGGATGCGTCAGATTGTAGTTTTTGGGTACGGTGCCGCGAAAGAACTCGACGAATTGCTGCGCCGAATAATCCTGGACCGAAGGCCGCTTCGAGGGCAGGCAGCCCGGAACGTGCTCATCCTTGCACAAGGGCGCCAAGTCGGCGATGCCGGCGGTGAAATCGCCGAGCTCGCGCAACGTGATCTGCCCGGTCAGCGGCTCGAGCCGGCCGAGCTCGCCCTTGAATTCGGACAGGCGATCACCGAGTCCGACCGACGTTTCGAATACCGCCTGGCCGACGAGGTTGGTGGTGAAAACCTTGGTGTTCGAGCCGATCTCGAAGATCGAATCCGGCGCAAACGGGATGCCGGCGGCCGAGTCGGCCTTGCCATAGACATAGCTGTTGCGAAACCCGAACCCGCTCTGATCGATAACGGCCACGCCGATGCCGACCGCGACCCCCTGGCGGATCGCCGCCTGCGCAAAGGCATCGACGATCTGGCCGACTATCTGTGCCTCGTCCGCCTCAGCGGTCGCCGCTGCCACAGCGCACGCAGCCCAAATCGCCGCGCCCAGCAGCCGCACCCGCTTCATTGCCGCGCGCATCGCCACCCCTCCGACCTCGCGACACTAGCCGGCCCCTATTTCGGGTTGCAAGTGTCGCCGGCCGTTCGCCGCATAGCGTCCCGAAAAGCGCCAGCAACTCGGCAAATCGCGCGAATCCGCACCGACGCGCCTTTCGTTTGCCCGGCCTGGTCCAGCCGACCGGCGATAAATGGGCCTACCTTGTCGGCACGGGCGACGCTTGCCGACCGGGGGGACGAGCCTCATCTTTTTGCGGTGGAGGAAGAGGAGGTGCGACATGACCATTCATCTCGACCACACAATCGTCCCGGCGCATGACAAGGAAGAGTCGGCGCGGTTTTTCGCTCGGATCTTCGGCCTGAAATATGATGGGCCGGTGTCGCATTTCGCCCCGGTGCGGATCAACGACACGCTGACCGTCGATTTCGACAATTGGGACAAATTCGAGCGTCACCATTATGCGTTCAAGGTCAGCGAGGCCGAGTTCGACGGCATCTACGACCGCGTGCGCGGCGAGGGCCTTGCTTATGGCAGCGGGCCGCGCTCGCACACCGATATGCAGATCAATCACCGCCACGGCGGCCGCGGCTTTTACTTCTGCGATCCGAACGGCCACCTGCTCGAAGTAATGACGGCATAGCCGCCCGGCGGCGCAGCGATCACGACAGCCGCAACCCGGTGCGTGGCTTGCCGATCAGTACCGGCCGCCGAGTTTTTTGTGGTCCCAGCTCGTCTTTTTGACTGGGGTGATCTTGAGAAGAACGCGCTTGGGGGCGGTGTCGAGGCCGGAGCTGGAGCCGCGGTCGGCGGCGCTGGTGCGACGGCGGTGGTGCATCGAGGCGCGCACCGCGTCGGTATCCTCGATGATCTCGCAGGTGCCGCGGACCATCACGCCTTGCAATTCGGCATAGGCGTCACCAGCCTCCACCATGATCCCGACGAGCGGGTTGCGCCGGATGTTCAAGACCTTTTGCGCCTTGGCGTAGGAGGTCATGCAAAAGGCGCCGCTCTCATCGACAAAAAAGCCCATCGCCACGACATGCGGAAAGCCGTCCTTATCGAGCGTGGCCAGCGCGCATTTCGGGTGCTCGCGCAAAAACGACGCTTCCTCCTCCGGCGTCATGCGGATCTGGCGGCGCCGGTTCGGTGCGGCGCCGCGGTCACGTTCGGCGCTCATGCGCGGTTGAAGGCCGGCATCACCTCGCGGGCGAAGCGGCGCAACTGGTCCTTGAACTCCTCGGGCGGCAGCCCCTCGGCCCAATGGATCATAAAATCCTCTAGCCCCGGATATTTCGCCTCGATCGATTTGATGCCGTCGATGACCTCGCCGGGAGGTCCGCAGAACCAGGCCTTTTGCGCGACGCCGTCGGCAAGCGACGGCACACGGCTCGGCGCGCCCGGTGTGCCCCAGGTCCGACCCTCCTCGTCGGCGTAGCGGACAAAGCCAAAGGGCGCGAACCACTTGTAGCGTTCGTCATGCGAGGGCTCGACCCGGTGCATCGCCTCGGCCTTGGTATCGGCCAAATAAAGTCCCGCCCCCCAGATCATGTCCTGACCGAGCTCGACGTTGCGGCCGTGGCGATGGCAGGCAATGTGAAAGGCGCGGATCACATCGTCGAGGATTTTCTCCCCGTTCAACGTCACCATCGCCTTCAAGCCCATCCGCGCCATCAGGTCGATCGTCCGGCCGCTGGCGATCGGCATCCACACTTCGACCGGCAGGTGCTTTGGCCGCGGCACCATCGTGATTTCGTCGAGCTGGTAGCCGCGATAGGGAACCGGCGGCGGGCATTGGTAGTATTTGCCCTGGTGGCGGAACGATTCCTCGTTGAAGCATTTCAATAAAAGCTCGAGCCCTTCCTCGAAAATGGCGCGGTTGGCGTCGGTGTCGAGCAAGGGCGCGCCAAAGGTTTCGACCTCGCGCGTGTGATAGCCGCGCCCGACCCCCATGATGACTCGGCCGTCGGTGACGATGTCGGCCATCGCGTAATCCTCGGCGAGCCGGATCGGGTGCCACATCGGCAGGATGTTGAAGGCGCAGCCGAATTTGAGGCGCTTGGTCTGGGTCGCGAGCCAGAGGCCGAGCTGGACGAGGTTCGGCAGGCACTCGTAGCCCTCGCGCTGGAAATGGTGCTCGGCGGTCCACAGCGCGTAGTAGCCCTCCTCGTCCATCAGCCGCGCGACATCGCGCGCGGTCTCGAACACCTCCGACAAGCGCTCGTTCGAATAGCGCCGCTGGTTCGCCGGGGTGCCGCCGAGACCGATATTGTCGAGCGCGATCTGGCCGACATAGAGCGCGTGAAACCGTTTGATCATCGGTGCTGCCGAACCTCTTGCCGCGGGGAAAAGGCGCCCGCTCCCTCGAATTTCCATCCGAATCCTGGACCGGGCGTGGCGCGCGGTCAATGCCGGGGCGAATGCCGCAGGGTGGGATTGGGACGGAGGCGCGGGTTGCGATCGAGGCGCCGGGCTGGCCCCCGCGACGGTCGAAGGCTTGTCAGGCGGTCCAGCCCTGATCGTGGAACCGTCGGAATACCTTACGGACGGGTTTTGCTCTAACCCATTGATCTTTTTGAAGGCTGTATCGATCTCCTCGCATCGCCATCGCCGTGCCTGTCGGAATTCCTGACATTCTTGCCGTTCTAGTGCTGCGGGCATTCAGTGTTAACCATCAACCCCTGGGCATGGCCTAGGGTGGCACGAAAGTTGCTCCACTATCTCCGAACATTAGGAGATGCGTATGATTCCGTCGAATTCGAAACTCCTGCTTGCCGCGGCGTTTGCCGGCGCAATGGGCGTGACCAGCGTGCCCGCCTTCGCCGACCTGATCGTGACCGGCACCGGCACCGACAGCGACGGCTCGCCAATTTCGGCGACGGTTGATTTTTCCCTTACCGGCAACGTCTTTCAGATCGTGCTGACAAACAACAACGTGGCCAACTCGCAGGCCAGTGTGCTGACCAATGTTGGGTTTAACGCTGTTCCGGCTCCGGCGACGCCTCTGCCGAGCAGCTCCGGGTCGGCGACAATAACCGCGGGCAGCTCGAAGGTGGCGCTCGGTTCTCCGGATTCCCACACTGTTGGTCAGGAATGGGCATATCTTGTGGGCGGCGCCGCAAGCTCGGGCTTTGGCGTCGGGACCGGTAAGGGCAATCTCTGCGGGTCTGCCAACTGCGGCGATATGCTCGATGGATCGGCCTTTGGGCTCGTCGGGACCGGAACCAATCTCAATCAAGACGGCCTGACGTCCCGCACTTACATCGAAAATTCGATCACGATCGACATCACCCTTCCGGCGAATTCGACCTTTGCTCTCTCACAGATCACGCAGGTTGATTTCCAGTATGGCACCGGGCCTGGCGAAGGCGACATCACTTGCACGCCCGGGACTCCAACCTGCAGCTTCGGGCCGCCGATAGTCCCCGAGCCGAGCGCATTGGCGCTCGTTGGCGGCGCGCTGCTGGTGTTTGGTTTGGCTTGGCGGCGGCGGTCGGTCTAAGCGGCCTCTTTTAAGACTTCGCTAAGCCCAAGGCGCGACCCTCCGGGTCGCGCCTTTTCTCGTTAAGAGTAAAGCTAGCCTGGGCCTCCGTTTAGTTGCCGAATCGGTGCGTCGGTGCCTGTTGGCCATACCTCCTTTGGAGTGCGCCATTGCTACGCGCCGCGCGCGGCCCCGAGCACGTGCCAAGTTGCGTCACACATCGGCATCACCAAGCGGTGGCACTCGGCTCGGCGAGCCGACCGGCCAACCGATCTGCAGCTCGGACGAAAGGGCCCCGACACCGAGGCCAAAAATTGACATAGCGCAGCAATCCCTCGGCCCGGATGCAAACGGGGCCTACGATGCGCGATCTGTAAAATTTGCCGACGCCGTGTCGGAATCCTTGACACCTCTTCGATTGCCCACATTTGCCGCCACCGGCCGATCACCATTAACTTTGCCGCGTCTTTGTTGGACGATATTGCATTAAGCAGGATAAAGTGTGCCTCAGAGCGCCGCAAGATCGTGCACGGTAAAAATGATAAAAGGAAGCACCTCGTGCCTAATTTTAACCCACAAAGCATTAAAGTGTAACTAATTATGTCATAAGTATGATTCGATCAAACTATTCGATACTCTAATAGTTGCTGATCGTTTACAGGACAGTGCCGACGACGCCTGGCAAAACTAGCGGGAAAGCCGACGGAATTCTTGACAACCCGAACGATCCGTATGATGTGGGTTAACCTTAAGGGCTAGGGATTCCGCGGATCTCGCGAAATGGCATGCGGCTTGCGTAACCCAACGCAAGGGGTAGCACCTTGCCAGCCAGTGCCGCGTCGGGATGGTGCGGCACCGCGCGCTGGTAAGCTCAAAGGAGTTTTCATGCGGAAAATCAATGCATTTCTCGGAGGAGCGCTGGCCGCGGCTGCGTTGGCCGCGGCGGGCGGGGCAGCGAAGGCAACCACGTTTGGCTTCAATTTTTCCGGCGGCTGTCCCGAAGCGTGCATGGGCAATGCCATACTCACACCCGGAGCCGGCACTTTGACGGTGGTGCTGACCAACACCCAGGCCAACCCCACTTCGGCCGGCGATCTGATCAGCAATTTCGAGATAACGCCAAACGGGACAGTGGGTTCGGCTTCGCTGACCTCCCAGACCGGCGGCCTGATAACCGTGACCAGCAACACCGGACCTTATGTCACCTCGCCTGGCCCGCCGACCCATTGGGAGGCCGGCACGTCGGGCGGACAGATCGTGCTCGACACGTTCTCGGGCGCCCAGCCGATCAACATGATCATCGGCCCACCCGATGGTAGCGGTAATTACAGCAACGCAAACGGGTCGATCACGAACGGGACCTTTTCTCCATACATAAATGGGACAGGGACGTTCGTGATTTCCGATGCGGCAATCACCACCGATACGACGTTCGCTTCCGTGACCTTCACGCTCGGCACGCGGCTAAATGAAGTCACTGTGCCGGGTACATCTTGCACTCCCGGCACCCCGAATTGCGGATCGGGGCCGCCGGTGGTGCCGGAGCCGAGCGCGCTCGCGCTGATTGGGGGCGCACTGATGCTGTTGGGATTGGCTCGGCGGCGACGGTCGGTCTGATCGGCGGTATCCGGTAGTTTTGCCCAGCCCAAGGCGCGACCCTCGGGGTCGCGCCTTTTTTTATGCCGCCCGCGATCAAGCTTGCCGTCAGCGGCACTTTTTGCCGTGGCAGGTCGTCCCTCCTCCGGAGGAGCCGACGGTCACGGTCGCCATCGCGGTTGCGGGGTCTTCACCGGCCGTGCAGGTGACCGAATAGGAGGTCGTCACGGTGGGCGAGACGGTTGCCGAGCCGGAGGTTCCGGAGGCCGGAAAGCCGCTGCCGGTGCAGGAGGTGGCGTTGGTCGAGCTCCAGGTCAGCGTCGAAGACTGCCCGGCGGTGATCGATTTCGGGTTGGCAGCGAGCGCGGCGGTGACGACCGGCGGCGGCGGGGTTACCGTGCCGGCGGTGCAGGGGGTCAACGTGGTCTTGCCCCAGCAGGTGCCAAAGGCGTCGCCATTGACCGGCGGCGACGGGTTCGAGGTCTGGCCCCAGCTGTCCATCGCGATGATGCCGTTCGTCGCCAACGACAGGTTGGGGTTGGCGCCGTTTGCCATGACCGGGTCGTAATTGGCCTCGCCATAATCGGCAAGCGGCAGGGTCCCGTTGTAATAGGGCGGCTCGGTGATCCACTCGGCCGACGCCATGCTCGACTGGTACTGGAAATTCTGCGCCCAATTCCAGCCCTGGGTCGCGTTGGTGAGCGTCAGGTGCCAGGTTTGGGTCTGCGCCGGGGTGCAGGCGGCGGTGCATTGGAGCGACGCGGTGACGATGTCGCCGGGCTTGACCGGCAGCGCGATCAATTGCGAGACGGCCGGGTAGAGTTCGTACCAGGCGTAAAAGGTCTTGGCGCCGGCGGTCGAGACGACCGATTCGGTGCCGAGCTGGATCAGCGTCGAATCGCCGTCGCCGCCGACGCCCACCCAGTCAAACACGTATTCGTAGCCATAAGGCGTTTTGCCGCCGTCATAGGCGACGTCCGGTACCTGCCAGGTCGCTGACGCACTCTTGTAGGGGGCAGCGGTCTTGACCGCATAGCCTGACCAGCTCGTCGTCGTGGCCACGCCGCGCAACCGCCTTACGGTACCGTCGTGGTTGAGGTAGGGCTGCATCGGCCGATGCAGGACCCCGGACGGCTGATTTCCCTGCTGTGCCGCGACCGGCGCCAGGCTGAATAACACAGCGAACACCGCGGCCAGCGCCGCACAGAAGAACCTCCTCATCGCATCCTCGCAATCGGGGTTGCGATCGGTCCGGAAGGGGGGAAGAAGGCCGATCGCGAGGACAGACTAGAGGTGGAAAAGTTGAAAAATCGTCAGCAAAATGTCGCATTCCGTCAAAATTAGCCGATTTTTCGCGTCAAATTTTGGTCATTTACGGATTAGCGCAGCCGGACGCACCGGCGCTCAGCGCGTGGCGCCGGGGACCCAGAGCATGTCGCCGGCACCGTTATCGTTCAGACGCCGGCCGAGGACGAAGAGGTGGTCGGAGAGTCGGTTCAGGTATTTGAGCGCCTCGGGGTTGACCGGCTCGGCTTGCGCCAGCTCGGCGACGAGGCGCTCGGCGCGGCGCACGATCGTTCGCGCCAGATGGAGATGAGCGGCGGCGGGGCTGCCCCCCGGCAGGATGAACGAGGCGAGCGGGGCGAGGGCGGCGTTCATCGCGTCGATCTCGCGCTCGAGGCGCGCCACCTGGACGGCGAGGATGCGCAACGCGCCAGCGCTCCGACGGCCGTCTTCCGGTGTGCACAGATCGGCGCCGAGATCGAAAAGGTCGTTCTGGATGTGGCCAAGCATCGCATCGGCTTCAGCATCGGCCGATGCCGTATGTAGCCGGGCGATGCCGATTGCGGCGTTTGCCTCATCGACCGTGCCGTAGGCGGCGACGCGCCGCGCGTGCTTGGCGACCCGCCTGCCGTCGCCGAGCGAGGTCTCGCCCCGATCGCCCGCGCGGGTATAGATGCGGGTCAGCCGCACCATCGAAAGTCGCCGGCAGGGCTCAGCGGTGGCCGAGCAGCATCAAAATCGCCAACAGCAGCAGCGCCAGGCCCTGCATGACGACGCGCGCCTGCATCAGCTTGTTCGAGCGCTGCGGATTGCCGCCGCGCAACATCGTCGCGACACCGAAACCGAGCACGGTCAACACGCCCAGCATGGCGAGCGCGAGCAGAAGCGTGACAAAAGTAGTCATCAGCCGAATATGGACCCGCTATCGACCGCCGGCCAGGGCGATCTCATCCGTTAAACCCATCGCCTTCCGACGATGCAGACGAGCGGTTCAGCCTTGGGCGGGCGAGCCTCGCCGTCCCGGCGAAAGACCGGGTGGCGCCCAGACTCCCCCTTGGGTACTCTTCGACATCAGCTATGGGCCGAGGCTCGGAAGCCGGTCGGCGACGGCCTGAGCTGGCGGCGGCGGGCGAAGATCGACCACAGAGCGAGGCCGGCGAGGACGACGGCGAGACCCGGCGGCTCGGGCACGTCCTCCTCGGCTGGGTTGGCGTCGGCGAGGTCGAGCGGCGGGCAAGCGGTCTGGCCGGCGAGCGGTATGCAGGGCAACTGGCCAGCGCCGGCACCGACAAAGG
Organism: Allostellaceae bacterium; assembly: GCA_036404275.1. Lineage (GTDB taxonomy): Bacteria > Pseudomonadota > Alphaproteobacteria > ATCC43930 > CGMCC-115725 > AP-15. Next base: position 50 of record DASXAM010000047.1, on the reverse strand, counting down.
TCTCGGGATTGACGATCCCGGATGGCAAGGCCGGATCGGGGTGTTGTGAA
>DASXAM010000046.1:0-9333 GCA_036404275.1 Allostellaceae bacterium | reverse complement strand
ACGGCACAAACGTCGCCCCGCCACTCTCCGCCAGAACCTTGGTGATCGCCGCCGTCAACGTCGTCTTGCCATGGTCAATGTGACCAATCGTCCCGATGTTGCAATGCGGCTTCGTCCGCTGAAACTTCGCCTTCGACATCGTCTTCTTCTCCGGTGTTCAGGCCATCTTGGCGCGGACTTCGTCCGCCACCGCTTGCGGGACCTGCTCGTAGTGATCGAAATGCATCGTGTACTGGGCGCGGCCCTGGCTCATCGAGCGCAGAGTATTGACATAGCCGAACATGTTGGCGAGCGGCACCATCGCATCGATGACCCGCGCATTGCCGCGGCTGTCCATGCCGGTGACCTGGCCGCGGCGGCTGTTCAGGTCGCCGATCACATCGCCCATATAGGCTTCGGGGGTTACCACCTCGACGCGCATGATCGGCTCGAGCAATTTCGGCCCGGCCTTCATGACTCCGTCCTTGAAGGCGGCGCGGGCGGCGATCTCGAAGGCGAGCACGCTCGAATCGACATCGTGATAGGCGCCGTCGAACAGCGCGACCTTCAAATCGATGACCGGGAAGCCGGCGAGCACGCCAGTCTCGGTCGAGGCGCGCAACCCCTTTTCGACCCCCGGCACATACTCCTTTGGCACCGTCCCGCCGACGACCTCGTTCTCGAAGACAAAGCCCGAGCCCGGCGGCAACGGCTCGAAGCGCAATTTGACGCGGGCGAACTGGCCCGCACCACCTGTTTGTTTTTTGTGCGTGTAATCAACTTCGGCGGTACGGGTGATGGTTTCGCGATAGGCGACCTGCGGCGCCCCGACATTGGCGTCGACCTTGAACTCCCGCTTCATGCGATCGACGATGATTTCGAGGTGCAATTCTCCCATGCCCTTGATCACGGTCTGGCCGCTCTCGTGATCGACGGCGACGCGAAAGGACGGGTCCTCAGTCGCAAGCCGGGCGAGCGCCTGGCTCATCTTTTCCTGGTCGCCCTTGGTCTTGGGCTCGACCGCGATCTCGATGACCGGCTCGGGGAACTCCATGCGCTCGAGCACGACCGGGTGCGCCGGGTCCGACAAGGTGTCGCCGGTCGTCGTGTTTTTGAGACCGGCCAGGGCCAAGATATCGCCGGCGCGCGCCTCCTTGATGTCTTCGCGGTGGTTCGCGTGCATCTGCAGCATGCGGCCGATCCGCTCGCGGCTGTTCTTGACCGTGTTCAGCACCTGACCGCCGCTCGCCACCACACCCGAATAGACGCGAACAAAGGTCAACGACCCGACAAACGGGTCGGTCATGATCTTGAAGGCGAGGCCCGAAAACGGCTCGTCGTCGGAGGAATGGCGCTCGACCGGCTGATTGGTGCCCATTTTGACGCCCTTGACCGCGGCGACGTCGGTGGGCGCCGGCAAATAGGCGACGACGGCGTCGAGCAGCGGCTGCACCCCCTTGTTCTTGAAGGCCGAGCCGCACAAAACCGGGACAAAGGCGCCGCCGATCGTGCCGCGCCGAATGCAGCGCTTGAGGCTCGCCTCGTCCGGCTCCTCGCCGCCGAGATAGGCTTCGAGCACGGCGTCGTCCTCTTCGACCGCGGCTTCGACGAGCTTCGCACGCATCGCTTTGGCCTCGGCCAGGAGGTTGGCCGGCACGTCGACGATGTCAAATTCGGCGCCGAGCGTCTCGTCGCGCCAGACGACCGCGCGCATCCCGACCAGATCGACGACGCCCGCAAAATCGCTTTCGACACCGATCGGCAATTGCAGCACCAAGGGCTTCGCCCCGAGCCGATCGTCGATCATCTCGACCGAGCGCGCGAAATCGGCGCCGATCCGGTCCATCTTGTTGATAAAGCAGATCCGCGGCACGCCGTATTTGTCGGCCTGGCGCCATACGGTCTCGGATTGCGGCTCGACGCCGGCGACCGAGTCGAAGATTGCGACCGCACCGTCGAGCACGCGCAGCGAGCGCTCGACCTCGATCGTGAAATCGACATGGCCCGGCGTATCGATGATGTTGATCCGATGGTCGTCCCAAAAGCAGGTGGTCGCCGCCGAGGTGATGGTGATGCCGCGCTCCTGCTCCTGCGCCATCCAATCCATTGTGGCGGTGCCCTCATGGACCTCGCCGAGCTTGTAGGAGCGGCCGGTGTAATAGAGGATCCGCTCGGTCGTCGTGGTCTTGCCGGCATCGATATGCGCCATGATGCCGATGTTTCGGTAGCGATCGAGGGGTGTCGTGCGTGGCATGGGGGACTGCTCCGGCGGCGCGCTCGCTCGACGCCGCCCGTGAAGGGATTGGGTTGCAGGGCTCGCCGAGGCGCTACCAGCGGTAATGCGAGAAGGCCTTGTTCGCGTCGGCCATCCGATGCGTGTCTTCCCGCCGCTTGACCGCGGTACCGCGGTTGTTGGCGGCGTCGAGCAATTCACCCGACAGCCGCTCTTCCATCGTGTTTTCGCCGCGTCCGCGCGAGCTCGAAATGATCCAGCGGATCGCCAGGGCTTGGCTGCGCTCGGGACGGACCTCGACCGGTACCTGATAGGTGGCGCCGCCGACCCGGCGCGAGCGTACCTCGACCGCCGGCCGCACATTGCCGAGCGCATCGTGAAAGAGGCGGATCGGATCCTGGCCGCTGCGCTTCGAAATCCGGTCCAGCGCCCCGTAGACGATGCGCTCGGCGACCGATTTCTTGCCCTCGTACATCAGGCAATTCATGAATTTGCTCAACACGGTGTCGCCGAATTTCGGGTCCGGCTGGACTTCGCGTTTGACGGCGGCGCGGCGGCGCGACATGGCTTCCTCCTCTGCGGCTAACGCGGCCGCTTGGCGCCGTATTTCGAGCGCCGCTGCCGACGGTCGCGCACCCCCTGGGTGTCAAGCGTGCCGCGGATGATGTGATAGCGCACGCCGGGCAAATCCTTGACCCGGCCACCGCGGATCAGCACCACCGAATGCTCCTGCAGATTATGGCCTTCGCCCGGGATGTAGCTCGTCACCTCGAAGCCGTTGGTGAGCCGCACCCGCGCCACCTTGCGCAAGGCCGAATTCGGCTTTTTCGGCGTCGTCGTATAGACCCGCGTGCACACCCCACGTTTCTGTGGGCAAGCTTCCATCGCCGGCACCTTGTTGCGCGCGGCCTGCGGCCGGCGCGGATTGCGGATCAGCTGATTTATCGTCGGCATCGTCCAACCCTCGTCAAAGCACGGCGACCCGCCCGACGGCCAACGGCCCGTCGCGCGGGAACATCTCGCTGCCCACAAAAGTCACGCCCTCTCGCAAGGGCGCCGTGCCAATTTTCCCCGACCCGGCTGCGTCTAGGTGGCATCCTACCGCCAGCCGCGAAGGCGCGGAATATAGGAAGGCACCCCTACCCGGTCAAGCGCCTTTCCCGCGCGGCGGCCAACGGGATGCGCGATGGTGCGGCAGCTGCGGCGGGGGCGCGGGCGAGGCGGCGGCCGTCGGGGGCAAAGAGGAAGAGGTGGTCGTGCAAAAGATTGAGGCCGACACGGTTGCCGGCGTCGAGTTCGGCCAAGGCGAGACCTTCGCTGACGACGACAAACGGCCGCTCTGAGCCGAGATCGAAATAGAGGAGCGTGTCCTTGCCCAAGGGCTCGACGAGGCGCACCGGGAGATCGAGATCGGCGCCGTCGCCGTTAGGGCACACGCGAATATGCTCTGGGCGGATGCCCAACGTGACCGGGCCCGGCGCCACCGCGGCAAACGGCTCGGGGAGCGCGAGCGACAAATGCGGCGAGCGGAAGCGCGGTCCGCTCCCGTTGCCCGCGATCTCGCCCCGGATCAGGTTCATCGACGGCGAGCCGAAAAAATCGGCGACAAAATCGCTCACCGGGTCGGAATAGATCTCCATCGGCGAGCCCACCTGCTCGATGTCGCCCGCCCGCATGACGACGATGCGGTCGGCCAAGGTCATCGCCTCTTCCTGGTCGTGGGTGACAAAGATGAAGGTTTTTTTGAGCTCCTGATGCAGCCGGTCGCATTCGGCGCGTAATTCGCGGCGCAATTTGGCGTCGAGGCTCGACAACGGCTCGTCGAGCAGAAAAGTCGAAGGGTTGGTAACAAGGGTGCGCGCCAGCGCCACGCGCTGTGACTCGCCACCCGAGCAGGCAGCGGGCAATTTGCCCAGCAGGCCGCTGAGCCGCACCATCTCGGCGACCTCGCGCACCCGGCGCGCCCGTTCGGCGCGCGGCACCTTTTTCATGCGCAGCCCGAACTCGATGTTCTGGGCCACGGTCTTGTGCGGAAAGAGGGCATGCGTCTGAAACACCATGCCGAGCCCGCGATCGCGCGGCTCGAGATCGTTGACGACCCGCCCGTCGATGCGGATCTGGCCGCGGTCCGGCTCCTCGAACCCGGCGATCAGGCGCAAGGTCGTGGTTTTGCCGCAGCCCGACGGCCCGACAAAGACGACAAACTCGCCATCCTCGATAACGCAGCTCAAATCGCGCACGGCGACGATGGCGCCGTAGCTTTTGCTCAACCCGTCAAGCTCGATCCGCGCCACCCCTACCTCCGCACCATGCCAAAGCTGAAGCCGCGCGCCAGATGCTTGCGGATAAAAAGCCCGACGATGATCAGCGGCAAGGTAATGCCGACCGACAATGCCGCCTGGCGGCCGAACAACCGGCCTTCGGTCGAGCCCTCGAACTTGGACAGCTCGACCGGCAAGGTAACGACGTGGGTCTTCGACAGAATGAGGGCGAGCAGATACTCGCTCCAATTGAGGATCAGGATAAACATAAAGGTCGCAACCAGCCCCGAGCGGATCAGCGGCAACACCACTTCGAACACGGTGCGCCAGCGCGAGGCGCCGAGGATCTCGGCCGCCTGCTCGACCTCGCGCGGCACCTCGTCGATAAAGCTCTTGGTCATCCACACCGCGTAGGGCAGGCTCGTTAGGAAATACATGATCCCGAGCCCGATCATCGAATCCAGGAGGCCGATATAAGAGAAATACAAGGACAGCGGCGCCACGATCACGATCGGCGGCACCATGCGCAGCATCAACAGCTGAAACATCCGGGTCTCGGACAATAGCCGGTAGCGCGACACACCGTAGGCGATGATCGAGCCATAAAGCACGGCGAGCGTCGTCGCGCCAAACGCCAGGATCAAGCTGTTGCGCAGGGCGAGGAACGGGGTCTGCAGCGAAAGGGCGGTTTGGCCGCCGTGCTCAAAGCTGGTGGCGCCAAGCCAGACGTCGCGGTAGTTCTCGAGAGTCGGCGGCGACGGCAGATAGACTGGCGGCCATGAAAACCACTGGTCCTGCGGTTTGAACGAGGTGGCGACGATCCAATAAAGCGGGAAGATAACGATTGCGGCCCAAACCGTGAGGACGGCGTAGCGCGCAATCGTGGCTGCGCGCCGCTGCCGGCTCTTGGTCATATCGCGCCATCCGCTTCGCGTGGCCCGGCGTACATGGTGTCGAGCGAGCGCTTTTCGCGGCGCAGCAGGCGGATCGCCACGAGCACGATGACCACCATCATCATCATCGTGACATAGGACTGCGCCGCGCCCAGCGAGACGTTAAAATCTTGCCAGGTCGTTATGTAGATGTAGACGCCGAGGGTCTCGGTCGCGGTCCCCGGACCTCCTTGAAGCAGGCCCCAGATGATCGGGAACGCCCCCATCGCGTCGAGAAAACGCAGCACCAGCGCGAGCAAAATGACCGGCCGCAGCAGCGGCAGCTGCACTTCCCAGAAGATGCGCCAGGACGACGCGCCGAGGATCTGCGCAGCTTCGACCGGCTCCTTCGGCAGCGCCGACAGCCCCGCAAGCATGATGATGAACGAGAACGGGGTCCAATTCCAAATGTCGAGCAAGGTTACGGTCAAAAGCGCGATGTCCGGATTGGACAGCCACAGCACCTGGATGTCGTGGCCGGTCAGCCGCGACAGGATGTCGTTGAGCGGCCCGCTGCGGTCGAGCAGCATCTGACCCGTATAGGCGATCACGATCGGCACCGTCAGCATCGGCACGATGAACAGCGCGTAGTAGAGCGCCTGGCCGCGGAACGGGCGGTAGATCAGATAGGCGAGCAGAAACCCGATGACGAAGCAGCCGATCGTCGAGCCGCCGGCGAAGGCGAGCGAGCGCAGCACCGCCCAGCCGAAGCGCGGATCGGTGAAGACGCTCTGAAAGATGTCGAGACCGGCAAAATCGGCGTTCCACCACGAGCTGAGGTAAACCGTCCACTGGTGGAACGAGAAATAAAGCTGCAACAGCAGCACCGGAGTCAGCAGGCTGAACAACAGCAGCAGCAGCGGCGCCAGGATCATCCATTTGAACCGGCGCACCGCCTCGCTGCGCGAGACATCCCGCCGTGCCGCCGCCGCCTCGGCCGGGGCAATACCGGCCAGAGTCTCGGTCATCCTTGCGATCCTCCCGCCGTCACCGGCCGCCGGCTCGCGGGCCGATGCCGCCCGCCTGGCAACATGGTCAAGCCGGCTGCATAGCCTTTGGCATGATCGCCGCGTAAGTCTTGTAGTCCTTCTTCAGCTTGGCGGTGCCGATGCGCTTGACGACCTTGGCGAAATCGGCGTCGATCTGCTTCAGAACCTCGTCGGCTTTGAGTTGACCGAGGTAGCCCTGGCCCAGGTTCTTGTCCAGCACGTCGACAAATTCCTGATTGCCGGTCAGGTAGATGTTGGGAGAGGAGACCTGCAGGTTCTCCTGAATGGCCTTGATTCCACCCGGGGTGTAGGCTTGGACTACCCGCGGATCGGTCATCTCCTGCTTGGTCCAGGCGTCATTGAAGCTGTTGACTCGGTCCGACACGATCTGCGAGCTCGCCTTCTCGGTGCCGAGCCAGCACGCCATGTAGGCGGCGGCGGCCTTGTGAGGGCTGTTGCGGTTGACCATCAGGCATACGACCGGCATGCCGGCGGCACGGTAAAGCGGCTTGCCGTTGGCCTCGCCGCCCGGCACCAGCCCGTAGGTCCATTTCCCGGCTGTCTTCGACTTGGCCGGGTTTTCCTGCAATTTGATCAGCCCCCCCCAGTATTGGCAGCTGTAGACGTCGCCGGCGGTGATATGCCCGATCATCTGCGAGGTGCCCCAGGTCGGCGAATCCGGGAACGCGACCTCCTTGTCGCGCAAATAGACTTCGATCGCCCGCTTGCCGGCTTCGCCGTAGACGGTCGGCTTCATATCCGGGTCGAACGGAAAGCCGCCAAAGCTGTAAAGGTACATCAGGAACCAGGGATACCCGAAGCCGCGGCTGCGCAAATTGCCGGAACCGTAGATCCCCTTCTCCGGATTATGGAAGAACTTCATCTGCTGGAACTCGTCGTCCCAGGTTTTGGGGTAGGCCAGCGGCTTGCCGAATTTGTCCTCGAACTTCTTCTTGTTGTCGGCGTTCTCAAACAAATCCTTGCGTAGCTGGTGCACGAAGATGTTGCCGTCGGTGATGATGCCATAGGTCTTGCCGTCGTAGGTCGCCAGGTTGGCGTAGTCGCCGACCGCGTCCATCTTGTAATTGGCCTTGTGCATGTACTCGTCGAGCGGCTCGAGATAGCCGGCCGACACCAGCGACGGGATCATCTCCGAGCCGAGATGGACGATGTCGAAATCGGGCGATCGGGTCAGCGCCTCGGCCATCGCGGCCTGCGGAATGGTCGGGGTCGACAGGTCCTTGATATTGGTGATGGCGATGCCGGTCGCCTTGCGGAACTCCTCGATCGGCGGCTTCATCGGCACGAAGTAGTTCGACCACATGATCGCCTTGAGGTCGGTGTTGCCGATGCCTTTGGCGGCAGCGATGATGCTGTCGCCTTCGTCCGCCGCCAACGCCCGGCTCCCAAACGGGGCCGCCGCCAAACCCGCGAGGCCGAGACCGGCCTGCAGCACATGGCGGCGCGGCAGCGCTTGATCGAACATGTTCTCCTCCCTGATCCGGCTGTTGGTGCGCGCCCGCGCGGAGGCGGCGGGCTACACTCCCGGCCAGGAAATAGCCATCCCCGGCCCGATGCTGTCAACTCACGGGGCCGCGAGCTGGACGGCATCCCGCCCGGAGCGGCGTTTTACCGCAACGGCAACACCGCCCCGGGTGCGGACCGGCCGGTCAGGCGGTGCGCTGCTCTTCGAGCTGCGCCGGCTCTTCGTCTTCCTCGCTGGCGGCGATCGCGGCGAGCTCACGGTCGCGCTCGGCGGCGATCTCGCGCAGCCGCGCCATGACGCTGCCGGTGCCGGCCGGGATCAGCCGGCCGACGATCACGTTCTCCTTGAGCCCGGTCAGATTGTCGGTCCGGCCCGAGACCGCAGCCTCGGTCAGGACCCGCGTCGTCTCCTGGAACGAGGCGGCGGAGATAAACGAGCTCGTCTGCAAGCTCGCCTTGGTGATGCCTTGCAGCACCGGGCGGGCCATCGCCTCCTTGAGGCCGTCGCGCTCGACCTTGGTGTTCTCGAAGTCGAATTCCGAGCGGTCGACCTGCTCGCCGGCGAGCAAGGTGGTCTCGCCCGGGTCCTCGATCTCGACCTTTTGCAGCATCTGGCGGACGATCACCTCGATGTGCTTGTCGTTGATGCGCACGCCCTGGAGCCGGTAGACCTCCTGAATCTCGTTGATCAGATAGCTTGCCAGCGCTTCGACGCCGAGGATCCGCAGGATGTCGTGCGGCACCCGGTTGCCGTCCATCAGCAGATCGCCCTTTTGCACCCAATCGCCCTCCTGCACGCTGATGTGCTTGCCCTTGGGGATCAGATACTCGACCGGCTCCTTGCCCTCCTCGCTCGGGACGACGACGACGCGGCGCTTGGTTTTGTAGTCCTTGCCGAACTCGACGCGGCCGTCGCTCTCGCTGATGATCGCGAAATCCTTGGGCTTTCTCGCCTCGAACAATTCGGCGACGCGCGGCAGGCCGCCGGTGATGTCGCGGGTCTTCGAGGATTCGCGCGGGATGCGGGCGATGACGTCGCCGGCTTTGACATGCGCGCCGTTATCGACCGAGAGGATCGCATCGACCGACATGAAATAGCGCGCCTCGAGCCCGTTGCCGAGCAGCAAGACCTCGCCCGCCTCGTCGCGCAGCGTGATCCGCGGGCGCAGGTCGCCGCCGCGCGGCTGCTGCTTCCAGTCGATCACCACCTTCGACGATATGCCGGTCGCTTCGTCCACGACCTCGCGCATCGAGAGACCTTCGATCAAATCGACATAATGGGCGATGCCGTCCTTCTCGGTGACGATCGGGATCGTGTACGGGTCCCATTCGGCCAGGCGCTCGCCGCGCTTGACCTCGGCGCCGTCATCGGCGAGCAGCCGCGCGCCGTAGGGGATGCGGTGGCGCGCCTTTTCCCGGCCGGCCTCGTCGAGCAGGACCAGCTCCAGATTGCG
>DASXAM010000045.1:0-7277 GCA_036404275.1 Allostellaceae bacterium | reverse complement strand
GAGCCTCGCCGGCGACACGGCGCTCAACTCATTCGTGTTGCCCGCAGCGCTCGGGCATTAAGGGAATGTGAGACTTTCCCCTGCAGCGGTTCGGCCCTCGGGCTTTGTTGCAACGAATGTAAGTTCCGCGCCGGGCGCAGGTCGACAAGGCAGCGCGGTGATCCCGGGGCTCATGGCTGCTTTCGGTGCGACTTAGGCGGCCCCGACAGGGCCTTTGGCGTCTGATACCATACCGATCGAGCGATGCGCCACGGGGCGCGGTTTTTACAGGATCTGCGAATGCCGGCTTATCAGTACGTCTATGTCATGAAGGGGTTGGGGAAGACGTTTCCTGCCGGGCGCGAGGTGTTGAAGGACATCTGGTTGTCGTTTTTGCCGGGCGCCAAAATCGGTGTGCTGGGGGCGAACGGCGCCGGGAAATCGACGCTGCTGCGGATCATGGCCGGCGAAGAGCGCGACTTTGTCGGCGAAGCCTGGGCGGCGGAGGGGGCAAGTGTCGGCTACTTGCCGCAGGAGCCGGTGCTCGACGAGGGAAAGGACGTGTTCGGCAACATCATCGAAGGGCTCGCCGAGACCAAGGCGCTCCTCGACCGGTTCGAGGCGCTGAGCGCGCGCTTTGCCGAGGATTTATCGCCTGAGGAGATGGAGACGCTGATCGCCGAGCAGGGCGAATTGCAAGAGAAAATCGACCAGGCCGGCGCCTGGGATTTGGACCGCACGATCGAGATCGCGATGGACGCGCTGCGCTGTCCGCCGGGCGACGCCGCGGTCGCGACCCTCTCCGGCGGCGAGCGGCGCCGCGTCGCCCTCTGCCGGCTCTTATTGCAGCGCCCCGATTTGCTGCTGCTCGACGAGACGACCAACCATTTGGACGCCGAATCGGTCCAATGGCTACAGCGCTTTCTCGAAGACTATCCGGGCACCGTCGTCACCGTCACCCACGACCGCTATTTTCTCGACGAGGTGGCCGGCTGGATCCTCGAGCTCGACCGCGGCCGCGGCATCCCCTACGAGGGCAATTATTCGGGCTGGCTCGAGCAAAAGCAGCAGCGCCTGGCACAGGAAGGGCGCCAGGAGGCGGCGCGCCAGCGCACCCTGGAACGCGAGCTCGAATGGGTTCGGCAGAGCCCGCGCGCACGCCAAGCCAAAAGCCGGGCGCGGCTCACCGCCTATGAGGCATTGGTCGCGCAAAGCCGCGAGAAGGCGCCCGAGACCGCCCAGATCGTCCTGCCGCCGGGGCCGCGGCTCGGCGATCTGGTGATCGAAGCCGAAGGCGTCGCCAAGGGCTTTGGCGACCGCCTTCTCATCGAAGAGCTCGATTTTCGGCTGCCACCCGGCGGCATCGTTGGCATCATCGGCCCGAACGGCGCCGGCAAAACCACGCTCTTTCGCATGATCACCGGCGCCGAAACGCCCGATGACGGCCGCTTCCGGATCGGCGACTCGGTCAAGCTCGGCTATGTCGACCAGTCGCGCGACGCGCTCGGCGCGCAAAACACGGTCTGGCAGGAAATTTCGGGCGGGCAGGACGAGATCGACCTCGGCCGGCGCAAGATGGCGAGCCGCGCCTATTGCGCGCTGTTCAATTTCCGCGGCGCCGACCAGCAAAAAAAGGTCGGGCAATTATCGGGCGGCGAGCGCAACCGCGTGCACCTCGCCAAGATGCTCAAAGCCGGCGCCAACGTGCTCTTGCTCGACGAGCCGACCAACGACCTCGATGTCGATACGCTGCGCGCGCTCGAAGAAGCGCTCGTGGATTTCGCCGGCTGCGCTGTCGTCGTCACCCATGACCGCTGGTTTCTCGATCGGGTGGCGACCCACATCCTCGCCTTCGAAGGCGACAGCCGTGCGGTCTGGTTCGAGGGCAATTATGCCGATTACGAGGCCGACCGCCGCCGCCGGCTCGGCAGCGAGGCCGACCAGCCACACCGCATCCGCTACAAGCCCTTGATGCGGGCATGACCGGTCAGTGAGTGCTCGCGCCCGTGGTCTTGGCCCGCAATACCCGGATCAGGCCTTGCACCCGGCCGCCGTTCCGCTGGATCACCGAGGCGAATTCCGAGCGCTGGGTCACCGCCATGCTGATCCCTTCGACGACGACGTCGCTGATTTTGTAGCCGCCATCGGTGCGGGTCAGGCGCCAATCGACCTTGGCCGGCGGCGCGCCGTTCGGCCGCAGGATCTCGCTCTGCACCAGGGAACCGTCCGGCTCCGCCCGGCTGCCCAGCACCTTCAAGGTTTCGCCGCTGTATTCGGCAAGCCGGTTCGAGTAGGCGAGTGCGATGTACTCGGCGAACAGCCCGACAAACTCCTGCTGCTCGGCCGGGGTCGCGGTGTGCCAATAGCGGCCGAGGACAAAACGGGCGATGCCGGGGACGTCGAAATCCTGGTGGAACAGCTGGCGAAACCGGGCTTCGCGCTCCCCGGGTGCCACGTTCTTGCCGAGCACTTCGAGCGCCTGGTTGCCGAGATCGTTGATCATCGCCGCCGGGTCGGCGGCCGCCGCCGCGGGTCCGATCGACCCGGCTGCCCCGATGGCGAGAGCAAACACGACGGCAACAACACTACGACGCAGGATCACTGTAACACCTCGGTATCGTTGGGCACTTGCGAAACAACGACCCTCGGCCCGCTTGGGTTCGCCGCTGCGAAAGCCGGGTTGTCGTTATGGCCATTCTCGCTGAACGCCGGGTTCGGCGGCAGGTTCTCGTTTTTGTGATGGATCAATGCCGCCCGGCGCTGCCGGTAGAGCGAGCGTATCGTTGCATAATAGTCGAGCGAGGTCCGCTCGATATCGGCGAGCGTGTCGATATAGCGCGAACGCTGGTCGATGCCGCTCACCCCGCCGCGCAGAAAGGTCACCCACAGGTAGCTGTGGTTTGCAGCCTCGATGTTCCACGGGTCGCCAAAGCTCTCGACGGCTTGGCCGCCGATATCGCGCGGGTTCGACGGGCCGAGCACCGGCACGACGATATAGGGGCCCTCGGGCACGCCCCAAACCCCGAGCGTCACGCCGAAATCCTCCTCGTGATACGGGATCCCCCAGCGGCCGGCGACATCGACAAAGCCGGCCATGCCGATCGTCGAGTTGAGGACAAAGCGCACGACGGTGTCCTTGGCGCGGCCGAATTCGCCTTGCAACGTGTCGTTCGCAAAAATCAGCGGGGCGCGCAGATTGGTCAGAAAGTCGCGCAGCGAATCGCGCACCGGCTCGGGGAGCGCGGCGCGGTAGGCCTTGGCCACCGGCACCAGGACGTTGCGGTCGACCTTCTGGTTGAAGTCGAAGATCGCGCGGTTGGTGTCCTCAAACGGATCGTTGAAGTCTTCCTCGCCGGCCGTGGCCGAGGTCGCCGGGGAGGCCGGCTTGGTGCCGGTCGCGCAGCCAGAGGTGGCCAGCGCCAGCACGACCGCGAGACCCGAAACGAGCCGGCATAGGGGGCAAAGGTCCATCGATCGATCTCGTGTCCGGCTGCGGTCGGTTCGGGTCGGCGAGATATTTGCGGGAAATTCGCGCCAGCGGCAAGGGGCGGCGTGCACGGGTCCGTCGAAATTTCTTTCGCATATAAAGATATCTTGATATATCATGGTCGCGAAAGGATGATCGATGGAGCATCTGTTAGCGGCGTTGCGTGCGGTGGCCGAGCCGACCCGGCTGCGGCTCCTCGTGCTCTGCGCCCGCGGCGAGCTGACGGTCAGCGAGCTGACCCAAATTCTTGGCCAGAGCCAGCCGCGCACCTCGCGTCACCTGAAGCTCTTGTGCGAGGCCGGGCTGCTCGATCGGTTTCGCGAAGCCAGCTGGGTCTTTTACCGGCTGAGCCGGTCGGGGACCGCGGCGGCGCTGGCCCGCCATCTGGTCGAGGTTTGCGGCGAAACCGATCCGATGATCGCGCTCGACCTGCAACGTCTGGAGGCGGTCAAACGCCAGCGCGCCGATATGGCCAGCGCCTATTTTCGCGAGAACGCGGCGCATTGGCACCGCATCCGCTCGCTTTATGTCGATGAGCGGGAAGTCGAAGCGGCGCTCGTCGACATCATCGCTGCCGGCGATCCGCGCGATCTGCTCGACATCGGAACCGGCACCGGTCGCATGCTCGAAGTGCTCGCCCCGCGGGTCGAGATGGCGCTCGGCATCGATCAGTCGCGCGAGATGCTGGCGGTCGCGCGCGTCAATCTCGAGCAGGCCGGCCTCGAAAACGGGCAGGTCCGGCTCGGCGACATGTATCGGTTGGCCTTGCCCGACGCGTCCTTCGACGCCGTCGTGATCCATCAGGTATTGCATTACGCTGACCGCCCGGCCGCGGCGATCGCCGAGGCGGCGCGCGTGCTGCGCCCGAACGGCATCCTCGTCGTCGTCGATTTCGCGCCGCACGATCTCGAATTTCTGCGCCAGGAGCACGCCCATCGCCGGCTCGGCTTTGCCGATGCCGAGATCGTCGAGTGGTTTTGCGCCGCCGGTCTCGATCCGACGGCGCCGCGTTCATTGCCGGGCGATCCGCTGACCGTGGTGATCTGGACCGCGCATCGTCGCGACACATCCGAACATGCTTTCGACGGCGACGCGCGCGATGAAGCTGCCGATGCAATCCTCGAAGGGGAGCTGGGCCGATGAACCGGAATTATGGCTCGGGGCCGTTGCGCGGCCTGCTCGCCGCCGACCCGGTGATCGATTTCGACGCCGGCCCGCCGCGCGTTTCGTTCGAGTTCTTTCCGCCAAAAACCGAGGAAACGGAGGCGCGGCTGTGGGAGGTGGTCAAGCGCCTCGAGCCCCTGGGCCCGCGCTTTGTCTCGGTCACCTATGGCGCCGGCGGCTCGACCCGCGAGCGCACCCATGCGACGGTCCGCCGCATCCGTCGCGAAACCTCTCTTGAACCGGCCGCACATCTGACCTGCGTCGCCGCAACCCGAGCCGAGATCGATAGGGTGGCGCAGGATTACTGGGAATCCGGCATCCGCCATGTCGTCGCGCTGCGCGGCGATCCGCCGGCCGGCGCCGCCGGCTACCGGCCGCATCCCGGCGGCTATGCGTTTGCCGCCGAACTCGTGCGCGGGCTCAGAAAAATCGCCGATTTCGAGATCAGCGTCGCCGCCTATCCCGAGACCCATCCCGAGGCGGCCAATGCCGAGCGCGACCTCGACAATCTGAAGCAAAAAATCGACGCCGGCGCCACCCGCGCCATCACCCAGTATTTTTTCGATATCGAAACATATTTGCGGTTTCGCGACCGGGCGCGGCGGGCGGGGATCGGCGTGCCGATCGTGCCCGGCATTCTGCCGGTCACCAATTTCGCCCAGGTCAAAAAATTCAGCGCCGCTTGCGGCGCGTCGATCCCGGACTGGATGGACGGGCATTTCGACGGCCTCGACGACGACCCCGACACCCGCCGGCTGGTCGCCGCCTCGATTGCCGCCGAGCAATGCCGCCGCCTGCATGCCGAAGGCGTGCACGAATTTCATTTCTATACCCTGAACCGCGCCGACCTGATCGTCGCGATCTGCCACTTGCTCGGGGTGCGGGCGAAAAAACCGATGACGGTCGCGGCAGCATGAGGGTCGAGTTTTCAGCGATCGACAGGTGCGGTCTCCCTCGCACCCCTTGGGGGGGAGAGGGTTGGGGTGAGAGGGAAAACCGCGGCCCGTCAGCCCCCCTCACCCTGCCCTCTCCCCCCGGCGGTGGGAGAGGATGTGCTTTTGCCGGGGCGGACAAATGACGCATTTCCTCGACTATCTCGCCGATCGCGTCCTGCTTTGCGACGGCGCGATGGGAACCCAGGTGCAGGCGCGCAATCTCGACATCGAGCGCGACTTTCTGGGAAAGGAAAATTGCACCGAGATCATCTGCGAGAGCCGCCCCGACCTTGTCCGCGAAATCCATCGCGGCTATCTCGCGGCCGGCTGCGACGCAATCCAAACCAACAGCTTTGGCGGCTCGCCGATCACGTTGGGCGAGTTCGGTCTTGCCGACCACGCCTTTGCGCTCAACCGCCTCAGCGCCGAGCTCGCCCGCGAGACAATCGCCGAATTCGCCCATGACGGCCGCACCCGCTTTGTCCTCGGCTCGATCGGCCCCGGCACCCGTCTCCCCTCGCTCGGCCATGTTTCCTACCAGGAGCTGGAAGACGCGTTGACCGTCCAATGCGGCGGACTGATCGCCGGCGGCGTCGATGCGATCATCATCGAGACCTGTCAGGACCCGCTGCAGATCAAGGCCGCGGTCAACGGCGCCAAGCGCGCCCGCGACAAGGCGCATCGCGACACGCCGATCCTGGTCCAGGTCACGATCGAAACCACCGGCACCCTCTTGGTCGGGGCCGACATCGCCGCCGCGGCGACGATCGTCGAGGCGCTCGGCGTGCCGATGATCGGGCTCAATTGCGCGACCGGCCCGCGCGAGATGGCCGAGCACATCAAATGGCTCGGCGAAAGCTGGCCCGGCCTCGTCTCGGTCCAGCCCAATGCCGGCCTCCCCGAACTGGTCGGCGGACACGCCCAATACCCGCTCGGTGCCGCCGAATTGGCGCAATGGCTCGAACGCTTTGTCATCGAGGACGGGGTCAACATGGTCGGCGGCTGCTGCGGCACCGATGTGCCGCATATCGCAGCGCTCGACGCGATGCTGCGCCGCCTCGGCGGCGACCGGCCACGGCCAAAGCCGAAGCCGCGCCGGCCGAGCTGGGCGCCCTCTGTCGCCTCGCTTTACGGCCAGGTGGCGTTGCGTCAGGAGAATGCGTGGCTGTCGATCGGCGAGCGCTGCAACGCCAACGGCTCGCGCAAATTCCGCCAATTGCAGGAAAAGGGCGATTGGGACGGCTGCGTCGAGATGGGCCGCGAGCAGGTGCGCGAAGGCTCGCACACGCTCGACCTGTGCACCGCCTTTGTCGGGCGCGACGAGGTCGCCGATATGAGCGAGGCGGTAAGCCGGCTGCGCGGTGCCGTCAACGCTCCGCTGGTCATCGATTCGACCGAATTCCCGGTGCTCGAAGCGGCGTTAAAGCTCTATGGCGGCAAGCCGATCATCAACTCGATCAATTTCGAGGATGGCGAGGAGGCGGCCGACAAGCGCTTGCGCCTCGCCCGCCGTTTTGGCGCCGCCGTCATCGCACTCACCATCGACGAAGGCGGCATGGCCAAGGAGGCGCCGCACAAGCTCGCGATCGCCCGTCGCCTCTATGATTTCGCCTGCAATAAGCACGGTCTGCCGCCCTCGGACCTGCTGTTCGACCCGTTGACCTTTACGATCTGCACCGGCAATGCCGACGACCGCCGGCTCGGGCTTGAAA
>DASXAM010000044.1:0-9700 GCA_036404275.1 Allostellaceae bacterium | reverse complement strand
GCGCCTGTGCCCAATACAGCGCCAGGTAAAAATGGCTGCCACGATTATCCAATTCGCCAATCTTCCGCGCCGGTGAGCGGTTATCCTCAAGAATCTTGCCGTTGGCCTCATCGAGCGTCTCGGCCAGAACCTGCACGTCCTGAGTCCCGCTGGTCTGCGCCAGATGTTCCAGCGAAGCGCCGAGCGCCAGGAACTCGCCCAGCGAATCCCAGCGCAGATAGCCTTCGTGCTGGAACTGCTCCACGTGCCTCGGCGCCGAACCGCCCGCCCCGGTCTCGAACAACCCGCCACCCGCCAGCAGCGGAACGATCGACAACATCTTGGCCGACGTGCCCAGCTCCATGATCGGGAAAAGATCGGTCAAGTAGTCGCGCAGCACATTGCCGGTGACAGAGATGGTGTCGAGCCCCTTACGGATGCGGTCGAGCGAGAACTTCATTGCCTCGACCGGCGCCAAAATACGGATATCGAGACCCGATGTGTCCTCGTTCTTCAGGTATCTCTCGACCTTGGCGATCAACTGCGCGTCGTGCGCGCGTTTGGCGTCGAGCCAGAACACCGCTGGGGTATTGGTCAGGCGCGCGCGGCGCACCCCGAGCTTGACCCAGTCCCGGATCGGCGCGTCCTTGACCTGGCACATCCGGAAGATGTCACCGGTCTCGACTGGCTGTGACAGCAGAACCGTGCCGTCATCGGCGACCACCCGCACCGTTCCGCCGGTGGCGACCTCGAACGTCTTGTCGTGCGAGCCATATTCCTCGGCTTGCTGCGCCATCAACCCGACGTTCGGCACAGAGCCCATCGTCTTCGGGTCGAAGGCGCCATGCGCCTTGCAGTCCTCAATAACGGTCTCGTACAGCGTCGCGTAGCAACGATCGGGGATCGCGGCGATCACTTCGTGCAGCTTGCCGTCAGCGCCCCACATATGCCCGGATTCGCGGATCATCGCCGGCATTGATGCATCGATGATCACGTCGCTCGGCACGTGCAGATTGGTGATTCCCCGGTCGGAATTGACCATGGCCAGACCGGGCCGCTTCGCGTAGGCGGCCTCGATATCGGCCTTGATCGCCGCCTTTTCGGCCTCGGGCAACGTCTCGATCCGGGCCAGCATGTCGGCCAAGCCATTGTCGGGATCGACGCCCAAGCGCGTCAGTGTGGCGCCATGCTTCTCGAATACGTCGGCGAAAAACGCGAAGACGCAATGACCGAAGATGATGGGATCGGAGATCTTCATCATGGTCGTCTTGACGTGCAGCGAGAATAGGGTGCCGTCCTTCTTCGCGGCGTCTATCTGCGCGGCGAAGAAGGCGCGCAGCGCCTTGCGGCTCATCACCGACGCGTCGATGATCTCGCCGGTCTGAAGCGGCGTCTTCGCCTTCAGCACCGTAACCGCGCCATCGCTGCCGACCAGCTCGATACGGGCATTGGTCGGCGCCGCAATGGTCGTGGCGACCTCCGAACCGTAGAAATCTCCGCCCGACATGTGCGCTACGCGCGTTTTTGAGTCCTTGGTCCAGGCGCCCATCCGATGCGGATGGCTGCGCGCGTACTGCTTCACGGCGCCGGCAGCGCGGCGATCGGAATTGCCCTCGCGCAGCACCGGATTGACGGCGCTGCCCAGCACCTTGCCGTAACGGGCGCGGATTTCTTTATCCGCCGGCGTCGCGTCGCTGTCCGGATAGTCCGGCACGTCGTAACCCTTGCTCTGCAGCTCCTTGATCGCAGCCTTCAGCTGCGGGATCGAGGCGGAGATGTTGGGCAGCTTGATGATGTTGGCCTCGGGGCGCTTCGCAAGTTCGCCAAGTTCGGCGAGCTCGTCGTTAATCTTCTGCGCTGGCGTCAGTTTGTCGGGGAAGTTGGCGATGATGCGGCCGGTCAGCGAAATGTCCTTCAGCTTTATCTTTACGCCGGCCGCCCCGACGAAAGCTTCGACGATCGGCAGAAGGGAAAACGTAGCAAGCGCAGGTGCTTCATCAACTTTCGTCCAAACGATTTCGAGATCTGACATGCTTGCACCTCCGCGCGCCGCTTCCGTTTCGGCTGAGTTGATCTATTGACGACTGTGGCCTGGATTGTCGCACTGACGTGAGGGCGTCGCGGCCCTCCATCCCAAGGTGGTACTATTTCAGGTCAATGTTGAGATAGCGCCGGATCCGCTTGTTCTTGGTAAAGCCCCACGTGATGCGCGCCATCTCGCCGCCGTCGAGTTCGACGATTGGGCGGGCGGCCGTGATTTTTGCCATTGCTTAGATTCCTCGGGAAGCCGACGTGGCCGGGAGCGGCGGCCGGGGGCCGTCGCAGACGTGCGAAGATAGTGAGAGCGGCTTTGCGAGGCAAGCCGGGCGCCCGGTTGTGCACATGCTGCCGCCCACGCCGGCGGCCCTGAAATTTTTCGGCCTTGTTACCAATGGTTTATCGTTTCCAACAATACGTTACCACAAGTAACAAGGTTTTTCGCGCATTCTCAATGAGTTAGAACGATGGCCTAAATATTAGGCAATCCCTGCAGGGCAAGAGAAGCATTGGTCGGCGGCCCATAGGCAACAACCTTGTCCACCGGGTTATCCCCCGATCCCGTGGATATCGAACGGGCGCTCAGAGACTCTCGCTGTCGATTACCCGGATCGGCGCCGGCACGTCCTCCAGCGCCGCCATCAGCCGGGCTATGTCAGGCACGACGTCCAGCAGATCGAGGTTTTGCGGGCGGGCGAAGCCGTGCTCGACGATATGGCCGAGAAGGGCGCGCAGCGGCGCCCAATAGCCGCCGATATCGACGGCAAAGATCGGCTTCAGGTGCAATCCGAGCTGCTTCCAGCTCAGCATCTCGAACGTCTCGTCGAGCGTTCCGATGCCGCCCGGCAGCACGACAAAGGCGTCGGCGCGTTCGGCCATCACCCGCTTGCGCTCGTGCATGTTGGCGACGACGAGAAGCTCGCTCAAGCCGTCATGGGCGAGCTCCGCATCGCGCAGCCGCTCAGGAATGATTCCGGTCACCCGTCCGCCCGCGGCGAGCGCCGCATCGGCCAGCAAGCCCATCAGCCCGACCCGCCCGCCGCCGAACACCACCTCGATACCCGCCGCCGCCAGCCGCGCGCCAAGCTCGCTCGCCGCCGCGCGATACGGCTGTGCGACCGCCCCAGACGACCCGCAATAAACGCACACTGCACGAATTCGAGGCATCGGATTTCGGGCTCGCATCAAGCGTAGAGCTCGGGGGCGAGGATCGGAGCCGTTCGCTTGCGGGCGTGCAGGTAGGATTGCCAGAAAAGGCACGATGCAACGGCGCGCCACGGCCGCCATTTTTCGCCGAGCTCGCGCAATTCAGGTTCGGCCGGGCGTGCCGCGAGGCCGAGGCATTCGCGGGCGCCGATTTGCAGGCCGAGATCGGCGGCAGGCCAGATGTCGGGCCGACCGAGCGCAAAGATCAGATAGACTTCGGTGCTCCACCGCCCGATCCCTTTGAGCGAGCGCAACGCTGCCTGCGCGCCTTCGTCGTCGGCTTCGGCAAGCCGGGTGAAGTCGAATTCGCCAGACCGCACTTTTTCGGCAAGGTTGCGGGCGTAGCCGGCCTTTTGCCGGCTGAAGCCGCAGAGCCGCAAGGTCGCGTCGTCGAGGCCGAGAAAGCGCTCGGGCGTCAGCGGACGGCACGCCTCGCTGAGCCGCCGGTGCATCGCGGCCGCCGCGTCGATCGAAACCTGCTGCTCGAGGATGATGTGCAGCAGGGTCGGGAAGCCGTTGCGCCGCCGGCGAAACCGCGGCGGGCCAGCGCGCGCCAGGATCGCGGCGAAGACTGGCTCGCCGGCGAGCGCCGCAATGCCGTCGGCAAGACCTGCGGGCGCATAGATCGACAGATCCTCCTCGGCCGGCCGCCGCTCCTCGTCCATTCGATCCGCCCCTCCGCTGCGGCGGCCCTTATGGCATAGTAGGGCATGCGCCTCCAGCCATGGACCATTGCCGCCGCGGTCGTTGTCGCATTAAGCCGCGCGGCGAGCGCCGTCGCTCCGTCGATCGCCGAGCTCCAATCCGAGCTGCGTGCCGCGGGCTACGATCCGGGGCCGATCAACGGCGTGATGACGGTCAAGACCGAGCGCGCAATGCGCGCTTACCGGCGCGCGCACGGCCAGGCGATCGCGGCTTCCGATCCGATCCGGACCGCGCAAGCCGCGCTCGCTGCGATGGGACTATTGCCGGTTCCGCCTGACGGCGTTGTCGGGCCGCAAACCCGCGATGCGATCATTCGCTTTCAAGCGGCCAGCCATCTGCCGATCGACCCGCGCATCAGTGATGCCTTGCTCACGGCCTTGGAGCGCGCCGCTCAACCGACCGCGACGGCAGCACCGTCCGGCCCGAGTGGACCACCGCCCGCCGCCCCGGAAGCTGAGGGCCGCCAACCGCTCCCGCCCGGGGTGACGCCGCCGCCGATCCGCTGATCGCGCCGCCGACTGGACACCACGAACCGGCGGCTTTTACATTCGTCCCGCCTGTCCCAGATAAAGCGCAAACCCTCTCGAGGAGATCGTCCGATGCCCGATATCGTGATTGCCGGCGCGGCTCGCACCCCGGTCGGCGCGTTCAACGGCGGGCTTGCGAGCCTACCGGCGCACAAGCTCGGCGAGATCGCGATCGGCGAGGCGCTGCGCCGTGCCCATGTCGAGCCAAAGGAGGTTTCCGAGGTCATCATGGGTCAGATCCTCGCCGCCGGCGAAGGCCAGAACCCCGCGCGGCAGGCGGCGATCGGCGCCGGCTTGCCATTCGAGGTGACGGCTTACGGCGTCAACCAATTATGCGGCTCGGGGCTGCGCACCGTAGCGCTCGGCTACCAGGCGATCCGGGCGGGCGACAGCGACATCGTCGTTGCCGGCGGCCAGGAAAGCATGAGCCAGGCGCCGCACTGCATCCATCTGCGAAACGGCGTCAAGATGGGCGACACCGAGCTGATCGACACGATGATCAGGGACGGGCTGTGGGACGCCTTCAACGGCTACCATATGGGCAACACGGCGGAAAACGTGGCCCAGCGTTGGCAGATCACGCGCGAGCAGCAGGACGCTTTTGCCGCCGCTTCGCAAGGCAAGGCCGAAGCCGCGCAAAAAGCCGGCCGCTTTAAGGACGAGATCGTGCCGGTGACGATTGCCGGCCGCCGCGGCGAAACCGTCATCGACACCGACGAGCACCCAAAGCACGGCACCACGGTCGAAGTGCTGGCCAAATTACGCCCGGCCTTCGACAAGAACGGCACGGTCACCGCCGGCAACGCCTCGGGCATCAATGACGGCGCCGCCGCGGTCGTGCTGATGACGGCGGCGGCGGCCGAAAAGCGCGGCGTCAAGCCGCTCGCCCGCATCGTCTCGTGGGCGACCGCCGGCGTCGATCCGGCGATCATGGGCACCGGGCCGATTCCGGCGAGCCGCATGGCGCTGAAAAAGGCCGGCTGGTCGGTTGGCGATCTCGATTTGATCGAGGCCAACGAAGCCTTCGCGGCGCAAGCCTGTGCGGTCGGCAAAGATCTCGGCTGGAATGGCGAGCGGGTCAATGTCAATGGCGGCGCGATCGCGCTCGGCCATCCGATCGGCGCATCGGGAGCGCGGGTGCTGGTAACGCTCCTTTATGAAATGCAGCGGCGCAACGTGAAAAAAGGTCTCGCGACGCTGTGCATCGGCGGCGGCATGGGCATCGCCATGTGTCTCGAACGGGACTAGCCCGAAGAACGAAGCAAACGGGAGGAAACCCATGGCGAGGGTGGCGGTGGTCACCGGCGGGACGCGCGGCATCGGTCGCGCGATCTCGGCCGCGCTTGATGGGGCCGGTTATCGCGTCGCCGCGACCTATGGCGGCAACGACGCGGCCGCCCGGCAATTTGCCGAGGAGACCGGCATTCCGGTGTTCAAATTCGATGTGTCCGACTTCAACGCCTGCGCCGAGGGAGTCAAAGCCATCGAGGCGGCGCTCGGGCCGGTCGAAGTATTGGTCAACAATGCCGGCATCACCCGCGACGCGACGATGCACCGGATGAGCTTCGAGCAGTGGAATGCGGTGATTCAGACCAATCTATCATCGTGCTTCAACATGTCGCGTCAGGTCATCGACGGCATGCGCACGCGCGGTTTTGGCCGGATTGTCAATATCGGCTCGATCAACGGGCAGGCCGGGCAATACGGACAGGTTAATTACGCTGCCGCCAAATCCGGCATCCACGGCTTTACCAAAGCGTTGGCGCAGGAGGGTGCGGCGCGCGGCATTACCGTCAACGCCGTCGCACCCGGCTATGTCGATACCGAAATGGTGCGCGCGGTCCCGGCCGAGGTGCTCGAAAAGATCGTTGCGCGCATCCCGGTCGGCCGCCTTGGCAAGGCCGAGGACATCGCTCGCACCGTGCTGTTCCTGGTCGCCGACGAGGCCGATTTCATCACCGGCTCGACACTCTCCGTCAACGGCGGCCAGCATATGTATTGAGATGTTACTGTAGAATTCATCTATCTCAAAACCGAGCGCGTCTCGCTTCAACTCTTGGTCGGGAAATCGGGCATGGCGGATGATCTAGTATTTTACACCAACCCGCAATCGCGCGGCCGGATTGTCCGCTGGATGCTGGAGGAGATCGGCCAGCCCTATCGTGCCGAATTGCTCGATTACGGTACGACGATGAAGGCGCCGGCGTATCTGGCGATCAATCCGATGGGCAAGGTCCCGGCGCTGCGGCACGGCGACGCGATCGTCACCGAGGCGGCGGCCATTTGCGCTTATCTCGCCGATGCATTCCCGGCGGCCGGCTTGGCGCCCGCGCCCCAAGACCGGCTCCGCGGCCCTTATTATCGCTGGCTATTTTTCGCCGCGGGTCCGGTCGAAGCCGCTGCCAGCAACAAGATGCTCGGTCTTGTCGTGCCGGAAGAGGCTGAGAAGATGATCGGCTACGGCACCTATGCCGCCGTCATCGATACGCTCGAAGCCGCCGTGTCACGCGGCGATTACCTAGTCGGCGATCGGTTCACCGCCGCCGATGTCTATGTCGGCTCGCATATCGGCTTTGGAATGCAATTCGGCACGATCGAGAAACGCACCTCCTTCGAGCGCTACTGGGCGCGCCTCGGCACTCGGCCGGCCGCCCTGCGCGCCAAAAAGATCGACGACGACCTCGGCGCGGCGCCGTGACCAGGCGGGGAAGCGAAAGATGGTGCATCACCCGATCGACCCCGATCCGGGTCCTTACGCGGTTCCGCATAGCGCTCGACGCGGTATTCGGCGAACATGTCTAGCTGTTCGGCTCGCGCGCGGGGGGAAATGCCCGATCCGATTCCGATTACGACGTCGCGCTGTTTTTGCGCGACATGGTGGATCGTGCTGCCGAGACGGACCAGCTGGCGGATGTGGAGACCGATTTCCTTTACGACACCGGCTCGGTCATCAACACATTGCCTTTTCCCGCCGGCGCCTACCGAGAGCGCACCAGCTTTATGCATGAGGTGCGCCGCGACGAGCGCAACCTGTGACTTCGGAAGCCACTGACCATCTCGAGAAGGCGCGCGACATACTTAAAAAGGCCCGCTAAGAAGGTAAGAAGGCCCACTAAGAAGGCCCGCGACCTCCTCAACCGAATGGGGTACAGCGACGAAGCAGCGCGCGCGGCGTATCCGGCGAGCTTTCATGCGGCGGAGGCGATGATCTTTGAACGGCTGGGCGGGCGGCAAAAGCCATAGCGGGCTGCGCAGCAGTTTCGCCCGGCTCGCTAAGGACGACCCGCGGATCGATCGAGGCTTCACTCGTCTTCTCGCCTCGCGTTTACAAACTCAAAGAGATCGCCGACTACCGAGTTAGTCGGAGCTCGACCGTTTCCGTGATCGAGGCGCAGAAATTGATCGACACCGCTGCTCGGTTTATCGGTCGACAGGATGGCGGAGACGTTGGCCTGATCGGACGGTGCAGGTGAGTAGGGAATGTCGATGACTTGTAGACAACTGCATCCCGCGACCCTCGCCGCACAGGCGCTGGGGTGGACCGATGCGGCGACCGGCGGCGTGGTGCTGCCGGTGCATCCGACAACGACCTTTATCCGCGATGCCGACAACCAATACCGGCGCGGGCGGAGCTATGGCCGCGCCGACAACCCGACCTACGACCAGCCGCAGGCATTGCTGACCGCGCTCGAAGGGGGTGCGACGACATTGCTGTTCGCCTCGGGAATGGCGGCGGCGGCGGCCGTGTTTCAGAGTCTCGAGCACGGCGCCCATGTAGTGGCGCCGCAGGTCATGTATTGGGGGCTGCGCGCTTGGCTCAAGAAATTCGGCGCGGCCTTCGGGATCGCGGCCGATTTTATCGATATGACTTCTCTCGACGCGCTGCGCCGCGTGGTGCGGCCGGGCCGGACCCGGCTCGTCTGGATCGAGACGCCGGCGAACCCGTTGTGGTCGGTGACCGACATTGCCGGTGCAGCCGAGATCGCGCATGACGCCGGCGCGATCCTTGCCGTCGACAGCACCGTCGCGACCCCGGTGTTGACCCGGCCGCTGGCATTCGGCGCCGATCTCGTCATGCATTCGGCGACAAAATATTTGAACGGCCACAGCGACGTCATCGCCGGCACGTTGACGGCTGCGCGCGAGGACGCGTTCTGGGGACGCCTCGTCGCCGCCCGCAGTGGTGGCGGCGCCATCCTCGGCGGCTTCGAGGCTTATCTCTTGCTACGCGGCATGCGCACGCTCTATCCGCGGGTCGAACGCGCCTGCCGCTCGGCGCAGCAGATCGCCGAGGCGTTGGCGGCGCATCCGCGCGTCGCCGAAGTGCTTTATCCGGGGCTGCCGACCCATCCCGGGCACGCGGTTGCGGCGCGGCAGATGCAGGGCGGGTTCGGCGGCATGTTGAGCATCCGCGTCAAAGGCGGCGAGCCCGCAGCGATCGATGTTGCCGCTCGGGTCGAATTGTGGAAACGCGCGACCTCGCTCGGTGGCGTCGAGAGCCTGATCGAGCACCGCGCCTCGATCGAGGGCGCAGGCAGCCCGGCGCCGCCCGACCTGCTGCGCCTCTCGGTCGGCATCGAAGACCCGGCCGATCTGATCGCCGACCTCGCCGCCGCGCTTGAAGAGGGCCCGTGAAGCGGGTTGGAGTCGGTCCCGGGCTTTTGCGTCACGCTCCACCCGTGGTAACCGCTTCGCTCGCATACGCCATGACGATTCCACTCATCGGTGGAGGGGTGGCCGAGTGGCTGAAGGCGACCGTTTGCTAATTCTCGACCCGCCGTGACGCCCTGTCGTATCGAGTACCGATCAGCTTTATTTTATAATGGCTTGACGATTTAGGATCGGGATTTCGTCCCGGCTCGTTTCAGCCTGTTGCGGCGAGTTTGGGTCCAAAATCGGGTCCAGATTGCGGCCCGCAGCCCCCAGGCAAACGAATAAGTGCGAGCCCTGTCGCGGAAGCCCGTCCGCCTGAACCGCGATCAGTGCGTAAGAGGTCATACCCACAGCTAAACATCCGATAAACCATGGTCGACAGTATCGTCATCCCGACACTGCTTGTCGGTTTTTTGATGCTGATGAGTCTTGCCGTTGCCTCCTGGATTGGGGAAAACAGTGCAATTCTGGTCAGCGCTGCGGCTACGTAAGCGCTCGGTGAAGGGCGCCTGCCGCCGGTCGTCGCCCGGCGCGATGATGGCGGCATGGCAGAGACAGCAATGGAAGTGTCCACTATCGGTTTAGTGGACACT
>DASXAM010000043.1:0-3452 GCA_036404275.1 Allostellaceae bacterium | reverse complement strand
CCATGCCCGGTCCCTCTGTAACGGCCATTTGACAGCCCGCCGTGGCGGATTATCAGCAGATCCTCGCCACTGGCGAGAACGAACGAGAGATACGCTAGCCGCGGAAACCTCTCCGTTTGCACACCGGGCCGCGGTCCCCTCCTGTTCCACCTGTTTTATCAGGTAGAGATCAGGTGACGCTGCTCCGCATCGCCGCGCCCGGTGCGATATTCTGCATATTGCCATAAGAATGTGGCGATTTTAGCGGCGATGCGCCGTTACAATCTTGCCGACCAGCCTATGCTCGCCTGAGTGCTACGGTTCCTAAAATCTTTCGCAGTTTGCACCAGGACCGACGCGGCGGTCACGCGGCCATTTTCTGCCGCGCTTGGGTAAGGATCATCGCGGCGCCCTTTTCGGCGATCATGATTGTCGGGGCGTTGGTGTTGGTCGAGGTTACCGCCGGCATCACCGAGGCGTCGATGACGCGCAGAGCGTCAAGGCCGTGCACGCGCAATTCGCTGTCGACGACGGCGAGCGCGTGGCTGCCCATCATGCAGCTGCAGCTCGCGTGATAGACCGTGGCGCCGTTCTGCCGCGCATAATCGAGCAATTCGTCGTCGCTCTGCACCTTTGGCCCCGGCACCGTTTCGGCGACGATGTGCTTGGCCAATGACGGTGCGGCGAACAGCCGGCGCAGGAATTTGAGCCCGCCGACCATCGCTCGCTGGTCGGTGTCCTCGGCGAGATAGCGCGGGTTGATTGCCGGCTGCTCGCGCGGGTCGGGCGAGCGGACCAGCACATAGCCGCGCGACAAGGGCCGCATCTGCCACGGCCCGCCGGTGATGCCGGGCTTGTCGTCGAGCCGGCGGATCAGGCCGGGCTTGTAGCTCGCCGGGGCAAAGACGCATTGCACGTCGGGTGTCGCTGATTCCGGCAATACCTTGACCGAGGCGGCGCAGAGCGAGGCGCTGTAGGTCAGCATGCCGGTGCCGGCGGCGGCATAGCGCATCAGTTCGCCGGCAAAGGCGAGGCCGCGGCCGCGTTCGTTCAAGGTCTCGACGCCCTGCACCTCGCACGACATGCGGGCGATGTAGTGGTCCTGGAAATTGCGCCCGACACCGGCGAGCGCGTGATGCACTCCAATGCCGGCCTTGGCCAGCACCTCCGGATCGCCGACACCTGACAATTGCAGCAAATGCGGCGAGCCGACCGCCCCCGCGGCGAGGATCACCTCGCGGGCCGCATCGGCGCGCTCGACGGCGCTGCCGGTGCCGCGCGAGAACTCGACGCAGACCGCCCGCTTGCCGTCGAACAGGATGCGGTGCGCCAGAGCCTTGGTGACGATCTGCAGATTGGGGCGCTTCAATGCCGGGCGCAGATAGGTGCGCGCGGCGCTGGCACGGCGGCGGCCGCCTCGGGTCTGCTGGCACCAGCCGATGCTGTCGCCGGCACCCGGCGGCAGGTTGTTGACGTCGGGCCGGTATTCGAGCCCGAGCTCCTGTGCCGCGGCGATGATCGCATGACAGGCCGCCGGCCGCTCGCTCATCGGCGAGGTGGTCAGAAACCCGCCGGTGCCGTGCAATTCGCTGGTCTCGCCCTGCCAGTTCTCGGCCTGTTTGAAATAGGGCAGGACGTCGTCCCAGCCCCAGCCGCGATTGCCGAGCTGCGCCCAATGGTCGAAATCTTCGGGCTGGCCGCGGATGTAGATGAGCCCGTTGATCGACGACGAGCCGCCCAGTACCCGGCCGCGCGGATAGGGAATGGCGCGCCCGTTGGTGCCGGGATCGGCCTCGGCCTTGAAGTTCCAGGTCAGCCGCGGATGGTCGAGCAATTTCATAAAGCCGACCGGCACATGGATATAGGGGTTCCAGTCGCGGCCGCCGGCCTCGATCAGCACCACCCGGTTGGCCGGGTTTTCGCTCAGCCGGTTGGCCAGCACGCAGCCCGCCGATCCGGCCCCGACAATCACGTAATCCGCCTGCATTTCCATCCCCTCCTCGCGGGGCGTTTATTATCGCGGCCGTAATGCCGCTCGATGTTCTGGCGGCGAGTGCCGCAACCGGCCGACACGATAGTGACATGCCCCGGTGATCGCCAGCCGCAAAGCCGCCAACGACAATCACCACTGATCGAGCACCAGAGTTGGCGCAGCCCCGATTGTCAGCGGCTCGGCGCAACCGGCTCCGCCAATCGGCGCCACGACGCTTCAGCGGATCGCTCGCCCGGCGTTCGCATCATCTCCCTTCCCGGCTGCATCCGGTTCGGCGAGCCGCGGCAGCTGGGCGACCAGTTGGGCGAGCTTGGCTAGCCGGCGCACGCCCATTTTGCGGAAGACCCGCTGCAGATGCGTGTGCACGGTGTTCTGGGTGACATGCAGAGCGCGCGCGGCCTCGGCCAGGCTTTGCCCGGCCGCGGCGATGACCGCGACGCGCGCCTCGGCCGGCGTCAGCTCGTAGATCGCGGCGAGCAGAGCCTCGTCCGCTGGAGCCTGAGCGTCGGGATCGGTGACGACCAACACGGTCGCGGCCTGTCCCGCCGCCGGCCATCGCTCCGCGGTGCCGAGCGGCGCTGCAAACACGATGTAGGGCTCCGCCAGCGACGGCCGTTCGGCGCGGATGGCGGCGGGTCCGCGCCGGCGGGCGGCGGCGTCTGCCGCCAGCGAGGCGATGGCGCGGGTGATGGCGGGCGAGGCGCCGTGCACGACGCCGTGCGACAGGGTGAGGCCGTCGTTGGCGGCAAGAATCCGGTCGCCGGCCTGGTTGGCCCAGACGAGCCGCGCCGTCCGATCCACCAGCATGATGCCGCGGTTGAGCGCATCGAGTGCGCGCTCGAGCGGGGACCGCCGGTCGGCAACGTCCCCAAGACGGACCGCCAACCGCGCCGCCCGAGCGAGGTGGTGCGACAGACGCGCAAACTCCGCCCGGTCCTCCTCGTCGCCGGGACCCGCGCTCGGCGAACGTACGACCGCGACCGACAGCACGCCGGTTTCGGTGCGCAACGCCGTCTCGACAAGGCAATGCAGAATCCCCTGCGGCCGCAGGATGTCGTTGTAAAAACGCGTCCGCATCAGCACACCGGCCGGCACCAAGCCGGCGATCGACACAACCTCGCCGGGCGGGATATGCGTTGCGGCGATCGCCCAAGGATTGGCCGCCATATACTCGTCGACGTAGTTCTCGTAGAGTTCCGAGTCGAGCCGGCCAGGCAACAGAAAGCTGCGCTCCGGACGCGCGAAATCGTCCTGCACGACGAGCGCGCCGACCGCGTTCGACATCACCGCGACCCGGCTCAACGCCTCCGGCCACAACGCCGGTTCCACCGCCGCGTCGTAAACCAGATCGAGCACAGCATCGAAATCGTCACGCATATCGCCTGCTCCCGATCGAGGGGTGGTCTGGCGCTGCCCGCATTGCGTTGTCAAGCGTTTGCGAGCCTCGTCGTGGCGCTCGACTTGCGTGCGTATTGGGCAG
>DASXAM010000042.1:0-5666 GCA_036404275.1 Allostellaceae bacterium | reverse complement strand
GTGGTTCTTTCTCTATTGCTATCCGATCGCACGCTGGACCGTTCGTCTCGAGCGCCGCTTTGCGGTCGGCGCGTAGAGGCCTCCTATGCCTGAGCCTGCGGCAGCGCCGATCGTCGAGGTCAAAAACGTCCACAAGGCGTTCGGCGCCGTCGAGGTCCTGAACGGCGTCTCGCTCGCCGTCGGCAAAGCTGAGGTCGTGTGCATCATCGGGCCGTCGGGGTCGGGCAAATCCACGCTGTTGCGCTGCATCAACGCGCTGGTGCCGATCGACAAGGGCGAGATCCGCGTCGCCAAATACGAGGTCCACAAGCTCAAATCCGACAAGGAGCTGATCGCCTTGCGCCGCGAGGTCGCGATGGTGTTCCAGCAGTACAATCTGTTCCCGCACAAGACGGCGCTCGAAAACGTCATGATGGCGCCGATCCACGTATTGCGTGAGGAGCGGGCGGCGGTCGAGGCGCGGGCGCGGGCGCTGTTGCGCAAGGTGCGGCTGGAGGACAAGGCCGACACCTATCCCGGCGCCTTGTCGGGCGGCCAGCAGCAGCGGGTCGCGATCGCGCGCGGGCTGGCGATGCGCCCTGAGGTCATGCTGTTCGACGAGGTGACGGCCGCCCTCGACCCGGAGACGGTCAAGGAGGTGCTGGTGACAATCCGCGAAGTCGCCGAGGAAGGCATGACCTGCATTCTCGTCACCCACGAGATGGGCTTTGCGCGCGAGGTCGCCGACCACATGTACTTCACCGATCACGGCGTCATCGTCGAGCACGCCCCGCCGGCCGAGTTTTTCGCCCACCCGCGCGAGCCGCGCACTCGCGAATTCCTGTCCCAGATCCTATAGCGGGCATTCGGGCAGCTGACATCCAGATGCCCTCTCACCGCGAGCCCCTGTTCCCCGGACAGGCCCCAGACAAAAGCCCCGTCGGAGCGGGGCTTTTGCGTTTGGAAAAAGTCTGAGGCGGCCGCGGTCTACGGCACGGCGAACACCCAGATTGCCCCGCCTTGCGGGACTTCCGGGAATTGGTGCTGGCGCACCAGGTTGAGCCGGGCCTGCATGCGGGCGGCATCGACCCCCCAGCCCGATTGCACCGCAATGTATTGCTTGCCATCGAGCTCGAACGATACCGGCACGCCGTTCACACCCGAGCCGGTGCGGAATTCCCACAATATCTTGCCGGTCTTCGCATCAAAGGCGCGGAAGTAGCGGTCGTTGGTGCCGCCGGCAAAGACGAGATCACCACCGGTCGCCAGGACCGGCCCCCAGAGCTGGGAATTGGCGAAGGGATGGCTCCAGACCTTTTTACCGGTATCGAGGTTCCAGGCCTGCAACTCGCCGATATGGTCGGCGCCGGGTGCCACATAGAGCGTCGTCGTCGCGCCGACAAAACGCTCGCCGGGCGTATAGCTCACCTTTTCGCCGATCGAGGTGCCGCACAAATTTTCATTGGCCGGGATGTAGAGGAGCCGTGTCTTCGGGCTATAGGCCACCGGCGGCCAATCCTTGCCGCCCCAGAGCGACGGGCAGAAATCGGCCTTTTTGCCGGTCGCCGGCTTGCGCACCGGATCGACATTGGGCCGCCCGGTCTTCGGATCGAGGCTGGCAAAGACGTTCTGCCTGACAAACGGCTCGCCGGCGACAAACCCGATCGGGCCGTCGGTGCGTGCCAGCATCCATAAATAACCGTCGCGCGCCACATCGACGAGACCTTTGACCGTTTTGCCGTCATGCTGGTAGTCGACAAGAATCGGCGGCGACACCTCGTCCCAATCCCACGAATCGTTCGGGTGGTATTGGTGATATCCTTTGATCGCGCCGGTCTTGACGTCGAGCGCCATGACCGATGAGGTGTAAAGGTTGTCGCCCGGCCGCTGATCGCCCATCCACGGCCCGCCATTGCCGGTGCCCCAATAGGCGAGGTTCGTCTCGGGATCGTAATTGCCCTGGATCCACACCGACCCGCCGCCGGTCTTCCACTGATCGCCCTTGGGCCAGGTCTCGCTGCCCGGCTGGCCCGGCTCGGGCACGGTATAGGTCCTCCACAATTGCTTGCCGGTCTCGGCATCGAAGGCGGCGACAAAGCCGCGGACCCCGAGCTCGCCGCCCGAGCAGCCGACCATGACGATCCCGTCCACGACCAGCGGCGACAGCGACATGTAATAGCCGTGCGTGTAGTCCTCGACCTTGGTCTTCCACACCTCCTTGCCGGTCTTGGCGTCGAGCGCCACCAGCACCGCGTCGGCCGCCGCGAAATAGACCTTGTCGCCCCACAGCCCGACGCCGCGGCTCGTCGGGTGCAGCAGCAGCATGTCTTCCGGGATCGGCCGCTTGAACCGCCACAACAGATTGCCGGCTTTGGCATCGACCGCCAGCACCTGGTTCCCCGGGGTGGCGACAAACATGACGCCGTCACGGACGATCGGCGGCGCCTGGTGGCCTTCGATCTGACCGGTCTCCAAGGTCCAGACCATCTTGAGCTGGCCGACATTGGCCGGGGTGATCTCGGCCAACGGGCTATAGCCCCAGCCGTCATAGGTGCGCCGGTACATCGGCCACTCGCCGTCCGCCGGCTGCTTGAGCTCCTGCGCCGTCACCGGCTTGTAGTTCTGCAAAATCGGCGGCACCGGCGCCGGCGATTCCGGTCGCGGCTGCGGCGGCAGCGCCTTTTGCGCCGAGGCCGGCGCGATTGACAGCAGTAGCGCGAGGCCACCGGCCCCGGCCACGAGTGGAGCCCACCTGACATTTGGCGCCGTGCGAAAACCCCCCACCCTAACCTTCCCCCGCCTGCGGGGGAGGGAATGGGAGGGGGCGGGTGCTAGCGTCGAAGGACAGATCTGTCCGGTAGCTACCGCCAGAAGCATTCCATGTTTTTTCAGCATTGGCGTTTGTCTCCCGTCTCTTTTGCGACTTCGTCTTTAGCTCTAGATCTGCTGGAACCCGACCCGGCCGGTAAACGGCTTGGCGACGACGAGCCGGCCGTCCGCGCTTTTCAGCGGCAGCGCGGGCAGGGCGCGCGGCGAAGGCCCGCTGACCACGCGCGCGCCGGCCTTTGGATCATATTGGGAAAAATGGCACGGGCATTCGAGCCGCTGCGTCTCCTTGTGCCAATTCATCACTTCGCAGCCGGTGTGCGGGCAGATCGCCGAATAGGCGACGACGCCGTCGGCCGAACGGGCCAGCGTGGCGGGATCGAAGCCGGCGGGGTCGAGGCGCAGCAGCAGAACCTTGTTCAGCCGGGTGCCGTCGCGCACGGTCTTGTCCGCCGGGTCCATCGGCCACGCCAGGATTTGCGGGCCGCCCGACGGCAGATCCGTCACCTTTAGCGGCGCGTCGCCGCCGGTTTTGACCAATACGTCGCCTTCGCGCGGCCGCATCCGTTTCGGATCGTCCTGCGCCACACCCGGCCGCGGGATGACCAGCAGGCCGAGCCCGATCCCCAATGCCGCTCGCCGGCCGATCAGGCAAGCTGCCCATCGGCAGTCGTGATCTCCCCCCAACCTCGTTCCCCCCCAACGTCCGTCAAAGCGTGTCGGTGTCGGCGACGGGCGGGACACCGCCCGCCCGTGCCCCGGCCTCAGCTCGCCAATTGGTCTCGGATCGGCAGATTGCGGATGCGCTTGCCGGTGGCGGCAAAGATCGCATTGCACAGGGCCGGCGTGAAGGGCGGCAGCCCCGGCTCGCCGACCCCGCTCGCCGGCACGTCGATCGTCGCCGGAATGATGTGCACATGCGTGACAGCCGGCGATTCGTCGATGCGCGTGACCTGGAAACCGTCGAAATTGTTCTGCTGCGCGCGTCCGTTCTTGAAGCTGATTTCGCCGTATTTGGCGAGCGCCAGCCCCATCACCGCCGCCCCTTCGATCTGCGAGCGGATGCGCTCGGGGTTGGCGGCAAAGCCGCAATCGATCGCGGTTTCGACGCGCGGCACCGAGATCCCGCCCTTGTCGTCGACCGTGACCTCGACCACGGTGGCGACATAGCTGAGAAAGCTCCGATGCGCGGCGATGCCGAGCCCGTGCCGCGGCGG
Source organism: Allostellaceae bacterium (assembly GCA_036404275.1). Lineage (GTDB taxonomy): Bacteria > Pseudomonadota > Alphaproteobacteria > ATCC43930 > CGMCC-115725 > AP-15. Next base: position 1,644 of record DASXAM010000042.1, on the reverse strand, counting down.
CAATTTCCGGCCCCATTCCGCCTTCTCGGCGACGACATCGACGACGCGGCGCAGCCGTGCGGTGTCGATCGGAAAGGTCTCGAACGGGTCGCCGTAATTGGGAAAGGCGCCGACATCCTGCGATTTGCGCGGATCGACGATGCGCGGCGGACCGATCAGCTCGACCAGCAGATCCTTGGGGTCGCGCCCCAAAGCATGGGCGATTTCGGCGACAAAAGACTGCACCGCAAAGCCGTGCGGGATGTTCGAGACCGAACGGAACCAGCCGATCCTAGTGTGCGCTTCGGCCTCGCCGTTCTCGCAGCGCAGATTGGGGATCGCGAACGGCACATCGATCAGGCCCATGCCGAGCTCGCCCGGCGATTCATGCTTGGGGTCGGGGTTGAAGATCGAGGCGATGGTCGGCGCCACGCTGCGGTGCCGCCAGGCAACGACCCGGCCCTGCTGGTCGATGCCGGCGTCGAGGCGTTCGAACGACACGGTGTGGTAGTAATCGTTGTGCAGGTCGTCCTCGCGCGTCCATAGCACCTTGACCGGGGCACCACCCATCGCTCGCGACAGCAACGCCGCCTCCAGCACATAGTCGCATTGCGATTTTCGGCCAAAACCGCCGCCGAGCAAGGTGACGTTGACGGTCACATCCTCGCGTTTGAGACCGAGCTTTTTGGCCAATTCCTCCTGCGTGTTGCCGGGGCTTTGCACCGGCGCCCAGGCCTCGCATTTGCCGTCGGCGACGCGCACCGTGGCGTTGGGCGGCTCCATCGGCGCGTGCGCAAGGTGCGGAATGTAGTATTCGGCCGAGACCGTCTTTGCCGCCGCGGCCAGCGCCTTGTCGACGTCGCCATCATTGCGCACGACTTTGCAGGGCTGGCTCGCCGTCTGCTGGAGCTGATTTTTATAGGCGGCCGAATCGTAGCTGCCGTGCGGCCCGTCCTCCCAGTGCACGACCAGCGCCTCGCGCCCCTTCATCGCCGCCCAGGTGTTGGCGGCGATCACCGCCACGCCGCCCACCGGCTGAAACTTGCCCGGCGGCGGCGTGCCGTCGATGACGACGACTTTTTCCACTCCCGGCACCTTCATCGCTTTGCTCGCATCATAGGAGGCGAGCTTGCCGCCGAGCACCGGCGGGCGGGCGACGACGGCGTATTTCATGCCGGGCAATTTGGCGTCGATGCCATAGGTGGCGCGGCCGGTCGTGATGTCGAACAGATCGACGATCTGGACCTCGCCTTTGCCGAGATAGCGGAAGGCGGATTCGTCCTTCAGCTTGATCTGGTCGGGCGCGGGCGTCGGCAATGCGGCGGCCGCCGCGGCGAGGTCGCCGTAGCCGAGCTTGCGGCCGGTCGGCTTGTGCACGACCTCGTGGTTTTGCGCCTGCACCTCGCCGACATCGACGCCCCAGCGCTGCGCCGCCGCCATCTCCAGCATCCGCCGTGCCGCGGCGCCGCATTGCCGCATCGGCTGGATGAAATGGCGCATGCTGCGCGAGCCATCGGTGTTCTGGTTGCCGTATTTCTTCTCGTCGCCCGGCGATTGCTTGACATGCACGCGCGCCCAATCGGCGTCGAGCTCGTCGGCGACGACCATCGGCAGGCTGGTGCGCGAGCCGGTGCCCATCTCGGCCCGGTGCGCAATGATCGTGAC
>DASXAM010000041.1:0-3575 GCA_036404275.1 Allostellaceae bacterium | reverse complement strand
ACCCGGTGGTCGGTTTCGACCAGATCGACGAGGCCGGCGTCATAGACCGGCGCCACCGAATCGGCGAAGACCGCCTTCATATCGTCGCGTTCCTGCTGCGCCCGCCAGTGCTCGAGCTCGACCCGGCCCATCAGATAGTGGGCATTGGGAAAGGTCGGGACCCAGCGGCCCTCGACCAACATCGTGTTCCAGCCGACATGATCGACATGGAGATGCGTGCACAGCACGGTGTCGATCGTCTCGCGCGGATAGCCGGCCTCGGCGAGATCGGCGAGAAACCGGGTCTGCAGCTTGTTCCAGCCCGGGATGCGGCGGTTCTCCTTGTCGTTGCCGAGGCAGGTATCGACGATGATCCGGCGCTGCGGCGTTTCGACGACGAGGGCATGGATGCTCATCCTCAACCGGCCGCGCTCGTCGGCAAAATCGGGCCGCAGCCAGCCGATCGGCAGGATCTCGTCATAAATCGCCTGCGGCAGCAAAAACCGGCTGCCGCCGGTCACCTCGAGCTCGACGATCTTGGTCACCCTCACCCGCCCCACCCGCCAGCGCATTGCCCCTCCTCATCGTCCACCCTCGTGAGCAGCTTCCGATGATACTATGTCGCCATCTTCATCGTGCTGCTTTCCGATATCACCCCCGCCAGGCAGCGCAGCGGGACGCCGCAACACGCCGCCAACTGTTGACCAGGTCCCGGATAGCTTCCGTCTCGAAGAGCGGGAACAAACCCGCTCAAGCGGCGGCCGGCTTGTCGGTCATCGTGCGCAGATTGGGCTCGGGGCGCGTCGTCACCATTTCACGCTCGACCCGATGCACGAGCGCGCCGAGATGTGCCGGCACTTGCTGCCGCAGCCAAGGTTCGGCCAGCAGTGCCGCGCGCATGTCGCGATAGCCCGAGGCGCGCCGTTCGGCGATCGAGCTGCGCGAGAATTCGGCGTCGCTGTTGGGGATCTGATCGGCGGCCGGGCGATAGACGATATGCACGATGTCGAGCCGGCGGTCGGCCGGCGCCGGGTCGTCGGGGACCGCCGCCACCTGTGGCGCGCCTACCCTTTTCAACAGCCGCATGGCATGGCGCAGGTTTACTTTTGTCGCCACCGCATCGATCTGGTGCGCGATGCGGCTCGCATACTGGATTTGCTTGGCGCGCCAAAGAACGTCGTTGATTGTCTGCGGGGCTGGGCCGGCGGCGTTCCAAAGATCGATGACAAAGACGACCAGGTGCCGATCCCCCGGCTCGTTCACAACCGCGTCCAATGGCGTGTTGGAGACGCAGCCGCCGTCCCAATAGGGCTTTGCGTCCACCAGCGTCGCCGGGAAGCCGGGCGGCAATGAACCGCTGGCAAGGACGTGCTCCGGCCCGATCGTCTGCCGGTAATTGTCGAAGAATTCCAGATCGCCGGTGGCAATGTCGGTGGCGCCGAGGCTGAGGCGGGTGGTGCGGCTGTTGATCCGCGCGAAATCGGCAAACCGCCGCAACGTGAACAGCATCGGCGTCGTGTCGTAGAAGCTGACCTCTTGCGGCGTCGCGCACGGCACCAGAAACGGGTTGACCGGCCGCGGCCGGAAAAAGTTCGGCTGGCCGAACCAGAGCGCCTCGGCGTTGCTCGCGATGTTGTGCCACATAGGCCAGGGCGCCGGCGCCAACCCGGCCGGCAGCTCCGGCCACGAGATCGCCTCCCACAACGCGGTCAACCGCTCGACCCGGTCTTCCGGCCGGTTGCCGGCGATGATCGCGGCGTTGATCGCGCCGATCGAGATGCCGGCCACCCAATCCGGATGCAGCCGATGCTCCGCCAGCGCCTGGTAGGCGCCGATATGATAAGCCCCGAGCGCGCCGCCCCCCTGCAGCATCAACGCCATCAAAGGCGCCCCCGCCAACGGGCTCGACAACGGCTCCTCCGGCATCGCGCGCCTCCTCTGCTGCACCGCAGCATTCTATGCGGCGGCGAGGGACCTGGAACGTTAATTTTTTTGGAGCCATTGGCGACGGCGGTTTCAACCCAGAGATGTTTTGGTCCTTTGGCGCGTGCGCGAGCAGTGAATAGGTTTTCTATTGATTCGCAAGGCGAGTGACGCCAGGCGCGACGTAATAAGAGATACCCCAACGTTCGCGGCGCGCCCGAAGGTCTTCTGCCATCTGGCTATGCGGAGCACCGGCGGGATCCGCCGAGTCCGGGTCGAACTCGGCGGTTCTATGGCGGCCACGCGCGGGCCGCTTTCGGCGACCGCCGCCGGCGCTTATGACCGCGTCGAGAGGCAGCTCGTCATCGAAGATCGCGAGATCCGAACGGCATACCTTATGCCATACTCTCCGCCGCCGGCGTCCGCCCGAGAGGAGGGTGAGTGGTGCGCTTGATCGCGGCGGCGTCGCTCTGCCTCGTGCTCGTTGCGGCGGTTGCCAGGGCCGGGACACCGGCGGAATGCGGCGCCCCGGCGGCCATGTCGGACGACTGGCCGGTTTCCCCGCCAGCGCAACAGGGGCTCGACCCGGAGCTGATCTGCGCTACAGGACCGGGTCTTGCCAAACGAACGGACGCTGTTCCCCACGGCGTGGTCGTCGTCCGGCACGGCGCGCTAGTTTATGAGCAGTACTTCGCCGGCGAAGACATGTATAGCGTGCAGCGAAATGCGAACACGCTGCACGACATCGCTTCCATCACCAAGGGGGTCGTCGCACTGCTGATCGGCATCGCCTTCGACCGTGGTTGGCTCAGCGACCTCGATGCCCCGGTAGTCTCGTTCTTTCCCGAATATGCCGATCTGCGCACGCCGGAGAAAGATCGGATTACCCTGCGTCATCTGCTGGCGATGACCTCGGGTCTGGATTGGCCCGAGCGCGCCATTTCCCTCGATGATGGGGCAAACATCCTGCGGCGGGGGTGGAGCGCTTCCGATCCGTATCGATTCGTGTTGGCGCGTCCGGTCGAAAAAACGCCGGGAACTGCGTGGAATTACAACAGCGGCGGTGTGTGGCTGCTCGGCCTGATACTGAGAAAGGTCTCGGGACAGCCAATCGAAGACTTCGCCAAAGACGCGCTTCTCGAGCCTCTCGGGATACGGGACGAGCTGTGGAACCGCTTCCCAAACGGTGACGCGGGAACGTCCGGCGGGTTGCGGTTGCGACCACGAGATCTGGCGAAACTCGGTCAGCTCGTGCTCGATGGTGGGGTTTGGCATGGTCGGCGGATCGTCTCGGCGAGCTGGATCAATCAGATGATTGCCCCGCAAAGCCCCCGCGGCTGGCGGTTTGGCTTCGCCCGCTCCTATGGCTATCTATGGTGGCAAGGTCAGTCGCTGATTGGTGACCGCGGCATCGACTGGGTGGGCGCGCTTGGCCGCGGCGGGCAGCGCCTTTATGTCGTGCCGACGCTGAGCTTGGTCGTGGCCGTCACGGCCGGCCTCTATAAAGCGAATGGTGGCTCGCCCGCTCCGGAGAGCCTCGCCGGCGACACGGCGCTCAACTCATTCGTGTTGCCCGCAGCGCTCGGGCATTAAGGGAATGTGAGACTTTCCCCTGCAGCGGTTCGGCCCTCGGGCTTTGTTGCAACGAATGTAAGTTCCGCGCCGGGCGCAGG
>DASXAM010000040.1:0-16353 GCA_036404275.1 Allostellaceae bacterium | reverse complement strand
CGGCGCGCCGCGCCCGGCGGCAAGGCAAAGCATCCCGGCGCTGGGCGCCGCACTCCGCTGCGGCGATGGCCCAATCCCGGCAACAACGATAGACTGAGCCTGCAATGAGCCGCTTCACCGATCCCCGGCCCGCCGGCGCCGGATTGGACCCCATCGCCAAGGCCGCGGTGCTGGCCGAGGCGCTGCCCTATATGCGCCGCTATGCCGGTCGCACCCTGGTCGTCAAATATGGCGGGCACGCCATGGGCGAGGGCGGCGATTCTTTCGCCCGCGACGTGGTGCTGTTGAAGCAGGTCGGCATCGATCCGATCGTCGTGCATGGCGGCGGGCCGCAGATCGGCCACATGCTCGCCCGCCTCGGCATCGAGAGCCGGTTTGTCGATGGGCTGCGGGTGACCGACGGCGCCACGATGGAAGTGGTCGAGATGGTGCTCGCCGGCACGATCAACAAGGAACTGGTCGCCGCGATCAACGCCGAGGGCGGGCGCGCCATCGGGCTTTGCGGCAAGGATGGCGGGCTGATCACGGCGCGCAAACTGCTCAGCGGGGCCGGCGGCACGATCGATCTCGGCTTTGTCGGCGAGCCGGTGCGGATCGCCGCCGATGTGCTCGACACCTTCAAGCGCTCGGACATCATCCCGGTCATCGCCCCGATCGGTGTCGGCGCCGCGGGCGAGACCTACAACATCAACGCCGACACCGTCGCCGGGGCGGTCGCCGCCGCAGTCAAGGCGGCGCGCCTGTTGCTGCTGACCGATGTCGCCGGGGTGCTCGACGCCGAGCAGCGCCTGGTGTCGGAGATGGCGGCCGGGGCCGCGCGGCGGATGATCGCCGATCGCGTCATCTCGGGCGGCATGATCCCCAAGGTCGAGACCTGTCTCGACGCGGTCGATCGCGGGGTCGAAGCGGCGGTGATCCTCGACGGCCGCGTGCCGCACGCGATCCTGCTCGAATTGTTCACCGACACCTCGGGTGCCGGTACCCTGATCCGCGCCGGCTGAGGAGCGTCGCCATGCCCGCCGGCGGCGTCCCCCGCCCCGCACCTCCCGCGCCGGGAATGGGAGGGGGCCGGCCTCTGGCCGAGATCGAGACCTGGATTTTCGATCTCGACAACACGCTCTATCCGGCGTCGTGCCGGCTTTTCGACCAGATCCATGCGCGGATGCAGAGCTTTATCGCGCAGCGGCTCGGGCTGTCGCCGGACGCGGCGCTCGCGGTGCAGAAGACCTATTTCCGCGAGCACGGCACGACGATGCGCGGGCTGATGATCGTCGATCGCATCGACCCGCACGAATTCATGGCCTATGTCCACGATGTCGATCTCGCTTGCGTCCCGGCCGATCCGGTGCTGGCAGCGGCGATCGCCGACCTTCCCGGCCGCAAGATCGTCCATACCAACGGCTCGGTCCGCCACGCCGAGCGGCTGCTCGACCATCTCGGCATCGCCGGCTCGTTCTGCGGCATCGTCGATATCGCGATGGCCGGGTTCGAGCCCAAGCCGGCGCTCGCCGGCTATCACGAATTGCTGCGGCGCCACGCGGTCCGCCCACAGACCGCGCTGATGGTCGAGGACATGGCCAAGAACCTGGTGCCGGCCGCCGCGCTCGGCATGACCACCGCCTGGGTCCGCGGCACGATCGACTGGGCCGCCGCCGGCGCCGAAAGCGACCATATCCACCATATCGTCGACAATCTCGGCCACTTTCTCGCGGCCGCCGGACGGGCGAATGGCGAAGCCCGGGTGGCACCGGCGCTCAGCAGCCGCGTGGAGGGTTAACCCGAATTCCGTATGCGATACGGGAGGGTGCGTTTCGCCCGGCGACGCGTTGCCGAGATGGCGGCAACGCCAAAGCCTAGCAGCACCAGGGTGCCCGGCTCGGGCACGATCGCGGCGCCGGGTTGCCGCACCAATAGGGCGCCGAGCATGGCATCTTTTGTTACGGGGTTCTGCCCGCCATCCTCAAAATCCTGAGTCATCGCAGTCGATGCGTCGAACTCGGTCCCGGTCCAGTAGAACCGGGTAAAGTTGGTGAACGGGTCGGCTCCACCAAGTGACGAAATCCCCTCGGAAAAGAATAGGTGCCCCATTTCCGACAAAGTGCAGTTCTCGCCGTGGGGCTCACTGTTGCACAGTGTGCCATCGGGGTTGAGCGCCGACGGCAACCGCCAATCCGTATATCCAAAATTTGGATACACACCGGCATCAACATCCGCCACGAACTGGAGCGCTTGAGACCAGGTCATTAGTCCATTTTGATGCGCACCAACCGTCCCGGCATAACTGCCGTCCTGCACCCACATGAGGCCCGTATCACTGTCCGTTAGTGTTCCGTCCCCGTTCACCATCAAGGTCGCGCGGGCCTCGTTGAGCATGCTTGCAGAGGCAATGGCGGCGCCGACTAACAGCATGCAACACACTATTTTACGCCAGTTTCGAATGGTCATTCGCTGCTCTCCTGAAAGGCTACCTGTAAGAGCATCATGTTGGCTGGACGATTTGCATCAGCGTCGCGTTAATATAGAGCGGATTTGTTTCAGATTTGTAACAGTCGAAAGGCGTTTGGTGGTCGCGGTCGATGGCGAGCTGATCAGCGTGGCGAAGGGTTGGCCGGGGGTCATGCCTCGGTTGGGTTTCAGGCCCGGAGGAGGAGCTGGGCGGTGGCCGTTCGGCCGGTTGTTGACGAGCTTGATCGGGACGTCGCTGACGGAGGACCTGGTGCACAGAACCAATCAGATGATTGAGCTAACGGCTTGCCTCGCCCCTCCTCGCTTTCCCGGCGAAAGCCGGGATCTACTCCCGCCCTGGGCACCGGCTTTCGCCGGTGAAGCGGAATTGAGCAGTGAATCACCCGAATAGGCGAGAGCACTTGGGTTGTTGACATCATCGTCGACGATCTCGGTGGCTTTCTCGCGGCCGCCGGACAGGAGCGCGCAGGCCGGATGGCGCCGCCGTCGCAGTTTTGCTAAGGTGGCACATTGCGTTAGTCGATCGGAAAGGGATCGCGGAATGAACGATGCAATGACATTGTCCGAGCGCGCCGATGCGCTCGAGCACAAGATGATGCGCGAGCTCGATGAGGCGATCATCGTCAAGTCGCGCCTGTTCAACCTCGCCGACGGCGATACCGGCATGCCGAACGGTGCAGCACTCCTGGCGCAAAACCCGGGCAAGCATTTTCTGATGGGCGACGACCCGCGGCTGCCGAAGATGCCCGCGCGGCCGAGTTTGATGGATTTCTTCAAATACCGGTTCGGCCCGGCAAATCACCTGCTGCAGAGTGCCCGGCACGCGGTCAAGGCCGGGATGGACGAGAAGGTGGTGCTCGCCTGCCTCGTCCACGACATCGGCGTCATCGGCTTTATCCGCGCCGACCACGGCTATTGGGGCGCGCAGATGGTGGCGCCCTATGTCGACGAGGAAGTCGCCTGGGCGATCCGCGCGCACCAGGCGCTGCGCTTTTATCCGGACGAATCGGTCGGCTATTCCTATCCCGAATCCTACATCAAGAATTTTGGCGCCGATTACCGGCCCGAGCCCTACATCGAGGAAGAATACAAACGCGCCCTGAACCACAAATGGTACATGACGGCGCGGATGATCACGGTTCACGACATCTATTCGTTCGATCCCGATGTGACGGTCGAGCTCGAGGAGTTTACCGACGTGATCGGCCGCAACTTCCGCCAGCCGGAGGAGGGTCTCGGCTGGGACAACAGCCCGTCGGCGCATATGTGGCGCACCTTGAACCGGCCGACGCGGTATCTCTGACGCGCCGAAAGGGGGCGGTGGCCGACAGCGGAAATTCCCGGTCTGGCGCTGAGGCTGACCGCGCCGATCATGCGCGGGTCATACCGCTGGCGACCGGGGCCGTCCGGCCCGAGGGGGTGGCGCTCGACGATCCTGCGCCGCGCGGCGGGGGGCGGGAGAGGTGGCTGGCGCGCAGCCTGACGCGGCCAGGCCTTCGGCCTGGGTATTGTCGACCGCAAGGTCACCGCCGAAGAATACTTCGCCGAATACCGCGCCGCCGCACCCGGCTCGCCGGTCCGATTAGCGGCGGGCGGCTATTTCGTAGCCGTCAGCGGCGGCTCGGCCAGATAGGAACGCGCGAGCCGCCGGCCGGCCTCGCGCATCTGCTTTTTGTCGGCGGCGTCCTCGGGCAAAACCGGCAGGCGCAGGACGGTGTTGTTGCAATAGGTCGCGATCACCCGGCCGGCGTCGCGGCAAAGCCCCATCGGGTCGTCGCCGGCGGCGACCGTGCGCTGGCCGCGCCGGATCTGGTTGCGGAACATCGTGATGCCGCGGTCGGTCGCGCCCAGATGCTCGAGCCCGTGGACCGCGATCGGGCGCTGCGACACCTGCGCCTCGAAATCGCCGGGATGGAGCTGGCTTTCCTCGTAAGTGTCGGCGGCGACCTGGCCCGGCATCATGATGTTTCGGTCGGCCCACCACGCCGCCGTCTCGCCCGCCGTCTCGCTGATATGGCGCATTTCGATAAATGTCGTATGGGTGTCGTCGGCCGGCACGAGCCAGCGGCTCATCATCGGGCCGCTGAACGGGTGCGCGCGGCGCCCATCCTCCCAGAGCGGCGCCACTTGCTGCAGGTTGGGCACGATCGCCTCGACCATCCGCGCCCAGACATTGTCGCCGACCCGGCGGGTGGCGACGTAGATCATGCCGATCGGGGTCTCGACAAAATCCAATTCCGGCAGCACCCCGAACTCTTCGGTAAACACCGCGCCGCTGACGATCGTATGCAGAAACGCCGTATGCGCCGGGTCCATCGTGTTTTCCATGATCTGCAGCCAGTTGCACGGATAGGACCACTTCTTGCCCGGGAGCACCCGCCAGCCCGGCCGCTCGAACACGTCGTAGCGCGGGAAAGGCGGCTGCTTCTCTGGCGGGCCCATATAGGCAAAGACGACGCCGCAATATTCGTGAACCGGATAGGCGCCGTGATAGAGCCTGTCTTTCAAGGTGCTGTCCGCCGGCTCGCCCGGGGTTTCCAGAATCCGCCCATCGACGCCGAAGAGCCAGCCATGATAGCAGCAGCGGATGCCCTTCTCGCCGACGAGGCCGAATTCGAGCGAGGTGCCGCGATGCGGACAGTGCAATTCGAGGAGGCCCGTCCGGCCGCCCTCGTCGCGAAACGCGACCAGATCCTCGCCCAGCATCCGGACCCGCAACGGCACTTCGCCGAGATCGTCGGCAAAGCACACCGGCTGCCAAAACCGGCGCATGTATTCGCCGCCCGGCGTGCCCGGCCCGACATGGGTCAGCGCCGCATCCTCTTCCGGCACCTCGCGGTGGAAATAGCCGCCATAGCGCGTCTTCAAAAACGGGGCCCGCGTCGCCATTGCGAATCCTCCTCGGCGGCAATCGCCGATACTGCGCCGCTTGTGCGTGCGGCTTTGCGCCCAAAGGATACGCCAGAAGCCTGCGGTCCGGCACGTCAAAAGCCGCCCTGCGATGCTCGGGAGCCGTGTCGCGGCAGCCCGCCGGTTCGTCTCGATTCAGCTCTGTGCGGTGAGCGCGAGGTCGATCAGCGGCAACAGCGCCGGCGCAACCGGAAGGCCCCGCTCGGCGATCTCGGCGCGGCTGAGCCAAGCGACCTCTTCGGCGTCGTCGGCAGCCACACCCTCGCCCGAGCGCCACCGGCCGCGCACCGCGACAAGCGCATAGTGAAAGCGCACGCGGCCCGCCTCATCGCGCTCGATCGTGTCGATGACGGTCAGGACGCCCGCCGGCTCGGCAACGACACCGGTCTCTTCGAAAAGCTCGCGTATCGCCCCTTCGGCGACCGTTTCGCCCAGCTCCAGCACACCGCCCGGAAACCCCCAGCGATTGCGCAGCGGCGGGTTGCCGCGCCGCACGACAAGCGCCCGCTCGCCGCGCAACACCACCGCCAGCACCCCGACGATCGGCCGCTCTGGATAGCGGCGGGTTTCGCGGCGCCCCGCGACATCGGCAGCTGTTTGATTTGGATCGTTCATTGCGAACGCAACGAAGCAATACCATGCAAGCGAGGCCGTCCCGGACACAGCAGCATGAGACTAGCCGGGCGACCGGCGGCGGGTTTGCCATGCTTTGCGAGCCGCGGCGCTTCTTTTGCGACCGAGGGCGGCCTTAGCCCCGGCATCCTTCATTCTGGGCGTGTGCTCCGGCTTTCCCGCAGTTTTCTGCCAGTGGTCCCGCAGAAGCTTGATGGTTTCGATCGGATAGAGCCCCGCATCGTACATCCAGTGATGGGTGCCGCAGAGGTAGGCCAGATTATCCGGATCGTTGTTGCCGGGCCTGTGATCAAGATGGGCAACGGTCAGCGACGCTGGCAGCTGCAATCCGCAAACGACGCAGCAGCGGAAGGGGTATCGTTCAGCGGCGACCTTGCGTGCTGCTGCCTGCTTTGTGGAAAGAACCAGCACCTCGTCCGGAGGTGGGGCCGCCGGCTTCTTCTCGATACCCAGCTTCGCCGCGAGCGAAGAGGCCGCAACCTCTGCGACCGGTCGGAACTCTCTTATGTCTTCGACTAGCAGCTCACGCACTTCGCCATCCTCATCCACGAGCGGCTTGGATTTTTTCATACCGCCTTACCTCTCTTGCGTTCGCCCGCCGCAAGCTTATAACCCGAATACCGGTCGATATTTCGGTAAAGCAGAGGACGTGCATACGGTCATCGAGGTAGCCCAGCACGATCTGCCGCGTTTCTCCGTAATCGTGTCGCGTGTCGGTCCATAAAAGCGCCCAGCTGAAGTCGAATTCTTTACCTGCTCGAACGACAAGCTCCGCTCGCGGATGTTTCGCTCGTTCTTCGCCGGGTCGAAAGTAATCTCCAAACCCACATGCCGCTAATCCGCCGCGGCGCGTGGCTGGCCGTGCTCGTCGGTGTAGATTTCGGCGCCCTGCTTCAGGAACTCCTGCGATTTTTCGGCCATGCCGGCGCGGGCGTAGTCGCGGATCTCCTGGGTGATCTGCATCGAGCAGAATTTGGGGCCGCACATCGAGCAGAAATGGGCGAGCTTCGCCCCCTCGGCCGGCAAGGTCTGGTCGTGGAACTTTTCGGCGGTCTCGGGATCGAGCGACAGGTTGAACTGGTCGCGCCAGCGGAATTCGAAGCGCGCCCGCGACAGCGCGTCGTCGCGCTCGCGCGCCGCCGGGTGGCCCTTGGCGAGATCGGCGGCGTGGGCGGCGATCTTGTAGGTGATGACGCCCACCTTGACGTCGTCGCGGTCCGGCAGCCCCAGATGCTCCTTCGGCGTCACATAGCAAAGCAAAGCCGTGCCGAACCAGCCGATCATCGCCGCCCCGATGCCCGAGGTGATGTGGTCGTAGCCGGGGGCGATGTCCGTGGTCAGCGGGCCCAGGGTGTAGAACGGCGCCTCGCCGCATTCCTCGAGCTGCTTTTCCATATTGACCTTGATCTTGTGCATCGGCACATGGCCGGGGCCTTCGATCATGACCTGGACATCGTCCTCCCAGGCGAGCCTGGTCAACTCGCCCAGGGTTTCGAGCTCGGCGAATTGCGCGCGGTCATTGGCATCGGCGATCGAGCCGGGCCGCAAGCCGTCGCCCAAGGAGTAGCTCACGTCATAGGCCCGCATGATCTCGTTGATCTCGCGGAAATGGGTATAGAGGAAGCTCTCCTGGTGATGCGCCAGGCACCATTTCGCCATGATCGAGCCGCCGCGCGAGACGATGCCGGTGACGCGGCTGGCGGTCAGCGGGATATAGGCGAGCCGCACGCCGGCATGGATCGTGAAGTAATCGACGCCCTGCTCGGCCTGCTCGATCAAGGTGTCGCGGAAGAGTTCCCAGGTCAGCTCCTCGGCCTTGCCGCCGACTTTTTCGAGCGCCTGATAGATCGGCACCGTGCCGATCGGCACCGGCGAGTTGCGGATGATCCATTCGCGGATCGTGTGGATGTTGCGGCCGGTCGACAAATCCATGACCGTGTCCGCACCCCAGCGCGTCGCCCACACCATCTTTTCGACCTCCTCGGCGACCGAGGAGGAGACGATCGAGTTGCCGATATTGGCGTTGACCTTCACCAGGAAATTGCGGCCGATGATCATCGGCTCGGTTTCCGGGTGGTTGATGTTGTTCGGGATGATGGCGCGGCCGCGGGCGATCTCGTCGCGCACAAATTCGGGTGTGACGTGCTCGGGGATCGAGGCGCCGAAGGATTCGCCGTCCACCGCGCCCCCGCGCCGGATTTGCTCGCGGCCGAGGTTCTCGCGGATCGCGACATATTCCATTTCGGGCGTCACGATGCCGCGCCGGGCATAGGCGATCTGGGTCGCCGCGGCGCCGTTCCTGGCGCGCAGCACCTTGCGGCCGCCGCGGTCGAACAGCGGCACATTGCTCGGCTCGTTGCGCCGCAAGCCGTTGTCCTCCGGCCTGACCTCGCGGCCTTCATAAAATTCGACGTCGCCGCGGGCCAAAATCCAGGGCTTGCGCAATTCGGGCAGGCCCTTGTTGATGTCGGTGTGCGCCGCCGGGTCGGAATAGGGGCCCGAGGTGTCGTAGGCCCTGACCGGCGGCTCGCCGGCGGCAGCTTCGAGATCGATCTCGCGCATCGCGACGCGCAGCCCGGCATGGCGGGCGCCGGCGACATGGACCTTGCGCGAGGCCGGGAAGGGCCCGGTCGTGACCTTGAGCTCCTCCATTTTGCTGGTGAGCCGGGCGGGCGAGAGTGGAGCGGAATCGGGCATCGTCGATCTCCGTGGCGCCGGTTGGCCGCAGACCCGTGGCGTGACGAGGCAGAGATCGGCGCGATCGCCGAGATGTTCCTGTCCCTACGCCGGCACGACCCGGATCAGGTTCAAAGGGTCTCCGCGCGCCTCGCCGGCCCGGCGGTATCTCAGCCCCCTGCCGGGGCACCCCTTGGACGAAGGATTATCCGCAGAGCACGGCGGCAGCGTCAAGGCTGCGCTTTTGGCCGGAGCGCCCGCCGGCCGAATTTGCCGCCCGGTTGCACCCGTCTCCTCGAACCGCGCGGGGCGCGCCGGGTCGCCGTGCGATCGGCCCATCGTGGTGCGCAAATAACGGACGTGCATCACTAAATTGCCGTGATGACCGCAACGATCGGCTGCACCGCATATCTGGCCGCCGCGGGCTATTCGCGCGACCTCGAGGCGGAGCTCGGTGTTGTCGAACACAGGCATGGCCGGTTGCTGATTGCGCCGGGACCGCCAAAGCCGGCGGCATGGGCGGCCAATATCTGGCTCGATCCGCAGCGGATCCCGGTCGCCTCGATCTCGGATGCGGCGGGGAAATTGCGCGCGATCCAGCGCAACTGGGCGAATTACGCGCCGGCGCTGCACCGGCGCACGGCGCTGATCCGCGCGCGGCTGCCCAAGGTTTCGGCAAAGCCGCTGGTGTTCGGCGAGCCGGCGCCGGTGGCACCGCTCGGCTCGTGGACGTTGCTCGATGCCGGCACGCTCCTCGCGGCATCGCGCTGCACGAGCCCGTTCGCCAATGGCGAAGCGCAGTTTGTCGAGGACCGCGTGGGGCCGCCGAGCCGCGCCTATCTCAAATTATGGGAGGCGCTGACGTTGCTCGGCCGCCGGCCGCAGCCGGGAGAGCGCTGTCTCGACCTCGGATCGAGCCCCGGCGCCTGGAGCTGGGCGCTGCAGCAGATGGGTGCCGAGATCGTCAGCATCGACAAGGCGCCGCTCGCTCCCAAGGTCGCGCGTCTTCCCGGCATCGAGCACCGGCCGGTCAGCGCCTTTGCCGTCGATCCGCAGGCGCTCGGCCCGATCGATTGGCTGTTCGCCGACATCGCGTGCTATCCGGCGCGCCTGTTGGCGCTGGTCGAGCGCTGGCTCGCGGCCGGGACCTGCCGCCGGTTTTTGTGCACCGTCAAGTTCCAGGGCGCCACCGACCACGCGACGGCGCACCGCTTTGCCGCCATTCCCGGCGCGCAGCTGCGCCACCTCCACTACAACAAGCACGAGCTGACCTGGAGCAAGATTGATTAGCAGGTGCAGAAAAATGCGGCGTTCCTGTATCGGCACCCTTCGAGACGGCCCTGCGGGCCTCCTCAGGGTGAGGCAAGCCATTGAAACAAAATACCTTATCCTTAGGAGCGCTCCGCGAGAGCGCGTCTCGAAGGATGTGGAACCGCTCCAGCTCAGCGTTTTTCCGCACCCTGTAAGATCAGAGCGGGAAGCCCGTTTGCACAGCGGTTGCCCGGCCCGGCCGCGCTTCGGCGATCAGCCGGTCGAGGGCGGCGGTCAGCGCGGCCTCGATGTCGGGGCGGTTGTCGAGAACGCGCAACAACAGCGCCGCCGCCTCGAGGGTTGACAGCGCCTCGCGGCGCGGCTCGCGGCGCACCCGGCCGAGGCGCGAGCGATGCCGCGGGTTGAGCACCAGCCGGCGCAATTTGAGGAGCCACGGGTTGCGCCACCACAAGGCCTTTGCCTCGCTCCAGCTGCCGTCGAGCAGGACCACGCCGTCGAGGCCGTCGAGCGCCGCTTTTTGGTCGGCTTCCGGCGCGCCGCGGCGATCGAGCGCCACCACCTCGGCGGCGCCGAATGCCGCCGGCCGCGCCGAGCCGAGATAGAGCACCGCCCAGCGCCCCGGATCCGCCCGCCCGCCGATCAGCCGCGCCAAATTGGGCCATGAAAGCCCGACCGCGAGCTCGACCTGCCGCAGCATGGCCGCGAGCAGCCCGGCCGTCGCCAGCCGCCCCTTTTGCTCGCGCGGGTGCTGCAGGATCAGCACGAAGAGCCGATTGTCGAGTGTTTGCCCCGCTGCGGTGGTATGATTGTTGCCCACGGATTTCCAGGCTCGCTGCGCCGTTAGTATCGTGGCGTTTGCCCAAGCTATCTGACCTGGCCCGTCGCCGGGGCCGACAAATTCGAGGCGTCATGCGCAAGCCCGTTCGCAAAGCCGTCTTTCCGGTCGCCGGGCTCGGAACCCGTTTCCTTCCGGCCACCAAGGCAATGCCCAAGGAGATGCTGCCGGTGGTCGACAAGCCGCTTATTCAGTACGCGGTCGAGGAGGCCAAGGCCGCCGGGATCGAGCAGTTCTTTTTTGTCACCGGCCGCTCCAAGAGCGCCATCGACGATCATTTCGACCGCGCTTTCGAGCTCGAAGCCACGTTGCGCGAACGCGGCAAGACCGAATTAATCGACGAGCTTTACGCGCTGCTACCCGATCCGGGGCAGATCGCCTATACCCGCCAACAGACGCCGCTCGGTCTCGGCCATGCGGTGTGGTGCGCGCGCGACCTGGTCGGCAACGAACCCTTCGCCGTCCTGCTCGCCGACGATCTGATGCTGTGCGAGACGCCGTGCCTGGCGCAGATGGTCGAGGCATATGGCGAGACCGGCGGCAACCTGGCGGCGGTCATCGAGGTGCCGCGGGCGCAGACCGGACGCTATGGCGTGCTCGACATCGTCGCCGATGACGGCCGGCTGGTGCGGGCGCGCGGCGTCGTCGAAAAGCCGGACCCGGCGGCGGCGCCGTCGACCTCGACAATCATCGGCCGCTACATCATCCAGCCCGAGGTCTTCGCCCATCTCGAGCGCGGCGAAGCCGGCAGCGGCGGCGAAATCCAATTGACCGACGCGCTCGCCCGGCTGATCGAGGGCGGCCAGCCGTTTCACGGGCTGCGCTTTGCCGGCCGGCGCTTTGACTGCGGCGACAAGCTCGGCTATCTCGAAGCCAATTTGGCGCTCGGCATCGAGCACCCGGAGCTCGGGCCGGAATTGCGCCGCATCATGGCCTCCTACCTCTGACCGGACCCGCCGATGCCGCACCGCTTTCATCCGACGATCCTGCGCGAATACGATATCCGCGGCGTCGTCGGCGAGACCCTGTCGGCCGCCGACGCGCTGGCGCTGGGTCGGGCCTATGCCGTCACTCTGCTCGCGGCTGGCGGCCGGCGGGTCGCGGTCGGCTATGACGGCCGCCTGACCTCGCCCGAGCTCGAAGCCGCTCTCGTCGACGGCCTCGCGACCGAGGGGGCCGATGTCGTGCGCGTCGGCCTCGGGCCGACCCCGATGCTCTATTTTGCGGCGGCGACGCTCGGCGTCGATGGCGGGATCATGGTGACGGGCTCGCACAATCCGCCCGACTACAATGGCTTCAAGCTGGTGCGGCAGGGCCGGACCTTGCATGGTGCGGCGATTGCCGAGCTCGGCGAGACGGCGCTCGGGCTCGGCCCGGGGCCGGCGGTTCGCGGCCGGGTCGAGGCCTGTGCGATCCGCGACGATTACGTCAAGCGCCTGGCCCAGGATTACGACGGGGAGCGCCCGCTGAAGGTCGCCTGGGACCCGGGGAACGGCGCCACCGGCGAGGTGGTGCGGGCGTTGACGGCACGGTTGCCGGGCCGCCACACGCTGCTGAACGATACGATTGACGGCCGCTTTCCGGCGCATCACCCGGACCCGACGGTGCCGGAAAACCTCACCCAGCTGCAGGCGGCGGTGGCGCGCGACGGCTGCGACCTCGGCATCGCCTTCGACGGCGACGGCGATCGCATCGGCGTCGTCGATGCCGAGGGCAGAATTTTATGGGGCGACCAGCTGATGGTGATCCTGGCGCGCGACGTGCTCGCGCGTCACCCGGGTGCCGCGATCATCGCCGATGTCAAATCGAGCCAGGTGCTGTTCGACGAGGTCGCCCGACTGGGCGGGCGCCCGCTAATGTCGGCGACCGGGCATTCGCTGATCAAGGCCAAGCTCGCCGAGACCGGGGCGCCGCTCGCCGGCGAGATGAGCGGGCACATCTTCTTCGCCGATCGCTATTACGGCTTTGACGATGCGGTTTATGTCGCGGTGCGCCTGCTGTCGATCCTGGCGCGGGCGCCGGAAAGCCTCGCCCGGATGCGGGACCGCCTGCCGAGCGTCGTCAACACGCCGGAATTGCGTTTCCCCTGCGCCGACAGCCGCAAATTCGCCGTGGTCGAGGAGGTTCGCGACCGGCTGCGCCGGGCCGGGGCCGAGATCAACGACACCGACGGGGTACGGGTGCGCACCGCCGACGGGTGGTGGCTGCTGCGCGCCTCGAACACGCAGGATGTGCTGGTCGCCCGCGCCGAATCGGCGAGCGAGGCGGGTCTCGGCCGGTTGAAGGCCGATCTCGCGGCGCAGCTCGAAGCGAGCGGGATCGACCCGCCGCCGGCCTGATCAGCCCAGCCGCACTACCACTGCACCGCGACCCGCACGCCCGCCGGCGGCACGACCGCGCATTCGATCTTTTTTTTGCGCAGCGCGGCGCAGGCGCTCTGCGCCTCCTGCGGCGTGAAATTTGTCAGCCTCGCGCGATAGAGGCGGGCTTTCGCGGTCTTGCCGGTTTCGACGATCTGCAGCCGCTTGCCTTTGGCGACGGCGAGCCCGGCGGCGGCATGGCCGGCTTTTTCGGCGCTGCTTTCGGCGCGAAAGGCGCCGAGCTGAATGCCCCACCGCTCGGCCGATGCCGCTTCCCGCGGCGCATGCGGCAATACGGCGGCGTCGGCCTTGGTCACCGGAGAGAGATGCACGGCCAGGCGAGTCGCGGCTTTTGTCAGAAGGCCCGGCTTCGCCCGCTGCGGTGCCGGCGGCGTCGGCTCGGCGGTTGCCGCGACCGCGCGCAGCGGCGGTGCCTCGCGGTGGACGAGCGTCGGGCTCGGCACGCCGAGCTCGGCAAAGCCGCGGTCGAGCAGCGCGCCCATCTCGCGATCGCGGGTCCCGGCCGAGGGCCCGCCCATGACGACCCCGACCAGGCGATGGCCGTCGCGCACCGCGGAGGCGGCGAGGTTGAAGCCGGAGGCTCGGATATACCCGGTCTTGATCCCGTCGGCGCCGGCGTACCAGTCGAGCAGGTGATTGTGGTTGGTGATGATCCGGCCGCGGAAATCGAACCGGCGGGTCGAGAAATAGCGATATTTCTGCGGAAAGTCGTGCAGCAGCGCCAGCGCCAGCTGGGCCACGTCGCGGGCCGTCGTGTGCTGCTCCGGGTCGGGCAGGCCGGAGGCGTTGCGGTAGACGGTGGCGGTCAAGCCGAGCTGCCGCGCCTTGCGCGTCATGCGATCGGCAAAGGCCGCTTCGCTGCCGCCGAGGCCCTCGGCCAGCACGACCGCGGCGTCGTTCGCCGAGCGGGTGACGACACCGAGGATCAAATCCTGCACCGGCACCGCATCGCCCGGCCGCAGCCCGAGCTTGGTTGGCGACTGGCTCGCCGCCAGCACCGAAACCGGAAAATACTGGTCGAGCCGGACCCGGCCGCTGTTCAAGTCCTCGAACGTCAGATAGAGCGTCATCAGCTTGGTCAGCGAGGCCGGATAGGTCAGCGCATCGGCGTTTGTCTCGCTCAGCACCTTCCCGGTATCGGCGTCGATCAGGATCGATTCGCTGACCGGCGCCGGCGAAAAGCCGGTTGTCCCGGGTTGCGTGTGGTGGTGGTGCGCATGATGCGTCGCCTCGGCCGGGATCGGCCCCAGCAGCAGCAAACCGCCGATGCCGGCGCCGAGCAAAGCGGACATAAACGTCTGGTGCGCACGGCGGGCGCCGCCGCGCGCGTCGTCTGAACCCCTCACTACACCCCCCGCTTCCCCTAACGAGACCGCATGAAATCCAGGATTGCACGCGATCGTCCCCGTCGACAGTAGAAAGAACTTTTGGGGATGTCCACAATTTGCGCCATTTGGCCTGCCGATCGGCTCAAAGACCGGGCGGCGCCGACCGAGACAAAGCCTTTCGGCCTCCGGGCGGCCTATTGTGCGGCGCACCAATTAACTTGCAGCCGTGAACCCGAGTATTACAATGACTGTTGTGCATCGCAATAGCACGGCTTCCAATCAGGATAAGAGCATGGACACGACGACAAAACGCGCGATCACCGCCCGTGGGAACAGCAACCAGACTCCGGCGCCGCAGGAACCTGCGCTGGCCGCTGCGTCACCGCAGGTGCCAGTTGCTGTCGCCCCGGCGTCGGCCGATCCTTCGGATTTCAGCGACGATGTGTTGGCCGCGATGACCGAATCGCAGACCGCGCTGGTTCGCGGGCTCGAAGCGGCGAACCGCGAGATTTCTGCGCTGGCGCGGCTCGGTATCGACATTGCGGCGCGCAACGCGACGGGTCTCACCGCCGCCAGGACGTGGCCGGACGCGGTTGCGGTCGGCAGCGAATCCACTCGCGCCGGTCTCGACGCTCTTGCCGAAGGCGCGCTCAAATTCTCCGAAATCGGCCTCCGGCTGGTGCTCGATCTGGCAAAGCCGATCTCGAAGCGGCTTATCCGCGTCTAAGCAAAGTCGCGACGGCAATCACGCTCTTCCTCACGCCGGCGCGGCCGGCATCGTCGTTTGCGGCGGCGGTGACGGGCAGGCGGCGCTCTGCTAGGCTCGCGCCGTGCAGAATGGGGAGAGCGCGTCGATGCCGCCCGAAATCAGCGACGACAATCTCGACTTTTTGCTGGCCCGCGCCGGGCTCGATTTGACGGCCGAGCAAAAGGCCGAGTTGAAAAGCGTCTATGCCGGCATCGCGGCAATGGCCGAACACGTCCGCAAGCCGCGCGGCCGGATGGCCGAGCCCGCGACCATCTATCGCTTCGCCGAGGAGGATCTGAAATGAGCGCGCAGATCCCGACCATCGCCGAAGCGGCCAAGCTGATCGAGGCCAAACAGCTGTCGCCGGTCGAACTGACCCGAGCCTGCCTCGACCGCGTCGCGGCACTCGACGACCAGCTACGCGCCTTTATCCACCTCACGCCCGAGCGGGCGCTGGCCGAGGCGCGGGCGGCCGAGCAGGCGATCATGGCGAATGGTCCGAAGGGACCGCTGCACGGCATCCCGATCGGCCTCAAGGACATCGTCGACACCAAAGGCATCCCGACGACCTGCCAGTCGAAGCTCCTTGCCGACAATATTCCCCACGCCGACGCGGCCTGCGCCGAGCGCCTCGCCACCGCCGGCACCGTGCTGATGGGGAAGCTGACAACGCATGAATTTGCCGATGGCGGACCGAGCTTCGACCTGCCGGCGCCGCCGGCGCGCAACCCGTGGCACCCGGATCATTTCACCGCCGGCAGCAGCAGCGGCACCGGGGCGGCGGTCGCTTCGGGGATGATCCTCGGCGGCATCGGCACCGACACCGGCGGCTCGATCCGCGGACCCGCCGCCTTTTGCGGCATTGCCGGGATCAAGCCGACCTACGGTCTCGTCAGCCGGGCCGGCGTCGCCCCCGCCGCCTTCAGCCTCGACCATATCGGACCGATGGCGTGGACCGCCGAGGATTGCGCGCTGATGCTCCAGGCTCTCGCCGGCCACGACCCGCGCGACCCGGCGAGCGCCGACCGGCCGGTGCCGAATTACACCGCCGAGATCGATCGCGGGGTCAATGGGCTCAGGATCGGGGTGATCCACCATTTCCAC
>DASXAM010000039.1:0-7016 GCA_036404275.1 Allostellaceae bacterium | reverse complement strand
GATCAGGACGCCCGAGCCGCCGAGCTGGGAAATCAATACCAAGCCATCGACGAGCGCATTATGAAAACGCCCGCCGTGTCGCTTGCCGGTATCCTGGCGCAACTCGACCTTCTCGAGATCATCGCCGAGCTCTACCCCGGTGATGAAGACTGCAAGCTCCTAGAAACCATCCGGGCCGGCCTGGTCGAGCTCATGGCCAGGCACGCTACCTAAATCGCCCGCGGCGCGCGGCCGACAAGAGCCCGGCTTCAGCCGGGCTTTTTTTATGCAATGGACAGTTTTTTGACGTGAAGCGCGTAAATTCTGAGTTCGCCGACCAAGGCTCATCAAGGGAGAGGTCAATGGCGAATGTTTACGTTGAAGCGCGCCCTAAAGGGCGCCCTCAAGGGGATCGTATCGATGATTTTGTAGTCGAAGATCACGCGGATCACGTGCTCGGCATCTTCAAGACGCAAGGAGAAGGAATCGATTGGGCGAAAAAACAGGGCCATCGTCCTCTCATCGCTCGAGTCCGGCATCTGAATGATAAGAAGAAGCCCGACCACTGGCGGGCAGCCTAGCAGAAGTTCTGGTGAAAGCCCGGCTCCGACCGGGCTTTTTTGTGGCTTTGCGGCTCGAGTTGTTTGGAACTTGCCGGTGGCGCGCTTGACCAATGCCCGGAGCGCCAACGATGCTATGCTCCCACAAAATGGCAGGATGATGAATGCGCCGCGCAGTTATCACATTAATGGTTATGGCCGGCAGCGTTGCAGTGTGCTGCGCCGCGCAGCCTTTAACGTCTTTCCTCGACGGAACATATCGCGTCGGAGTAGATATCGCACCAGGGACATATCAAAGCGATGGCCAGGACTGCACTTGGGAACGATTAAGCGCATTCGGTGGGACTCTGGGCGATATTATCGCAATAGAGGTGGGAACGCCTCATCCGATCGTGACCATTTCTCCTTCTGATAAGGGCTTCAAGTCGTCACGATGCGGAACGTGGCATAAGCTTCCCGACTGAGGCGTGCGATCGAGACGATGCAGGCCGAGCAGCAAGGCGCTCGTCGGCAGATTCGGTAAGCCGGCCCACGGCGGCCGTTGCGGCAGGACGCCGCGGGGGATGTGCTAGCAAAACCGCTAGCAATTTCGTGAGACCGGTTCCGGCGCTCGATCAATCGTTCCCTTAAGTACTTGAAATCATGGTGCCCCGGGTCGGATTCGAACTGACGACCTACCGCTTACGAAGCGGTTGCTCTACCGCTGAGCTACCGGGGCGGCACCGGGCCATGTTTAGCCGCTTTCCCGGCCGAGGCCAAGTGGCCGATGTGCTGCGGCCTTTCGATCGACCGGGTGCCGGGCCCGCTCACGAAACGTAGAATAGATCCGCGATCGTCACCCGGGGTCCGGTGATCAGGTCCTTGTTTGTCGCGGTCCCGCCGGCATGAAGATAGACGCCGGTGCTCTGCGTGGCGGTTGCCGCGATGACGCCGCCTTCATTGACGACGGTGCCAGCCCCCAGCCCGATCGACACGCCCTGCTTGCCGCCGGAAATATAGGCACCGTTGATGACGGTGCCGCCGCTTCCAGCAGAACGCCGGTGGCGGCGCTGCCGACCGCCGTGATCCGGCCGAAATTGATGATGTTCCAGTAGGTCGACGTCAACGCGCCGAACAACGCGATCCCGCCCGTTGTCGACGAAATCGAACCGGTCGTGGCGACCGTAACCTGATAGTCGCCCGGGTTTGTCAGGGCCGTTCGGGTAAGTGCCGTTCAGGGTCGTCATTTTTGTCCTCGGAACGCTATGCCGCGACCGCCTAGCGGGGAGCGTCGCGAACAGATCGCCGAGCTTTATATGCAGGCTGCATATGCAGGCTGCCCTGCGCTCGTTGCGTCGCCGATGAGCGTGTGAAGAAAATCGCGACGGCCCACGGACGTGATACTTGCGGAAGGTGGACCCCCGGCTTGCGCCGGGGAAGCGAGCAAAGCGACGCCGCGCGGAATTCTTGCACACGCTTTGCTGCGGACACGCTGCGCCGCCACGGCGCGGGTTTCGATGGCTCCGGGCCGTTACCCGGCGGCTGCCGATGCCCGCGGCGGCGGCAGCGCATCGCTTGGCGCAGCCCATAGCGGGCTGCGCCAGGCGAGCGTGTCGAAGCGGCCGCAATGCGGGCAGCGCGAACGCCATTCGAGGCTTTCGCCGCCGCATTTGGCGCAGAGATAACGCGGGTCGGGCGTGGCGGCGACGGCGCGGTCGAGCCATTCGCGCATCCGGCCGAGATCACCGCCATCGGCCTCTTCGAGCTGCGCCATCATCCGGCAGAGCCGCACCGTCGGGCCGGGCGGCATGGCGAACGCCATGTCGAGGTGGCGGCGCGCCTCGCCCCACAACTCGGCCGCCAATGCCGCCTCGGCCAGGGCCAGTTGGCTTTCGCGCGCTGTGGGATTTTGCCCAGCCAAACGCTCGACGCTTTTGAACCGGGCCAGCGGCGCCTGGTCGGCGTGAACCTCGCCATAAACTTGCGCAAGCTCGGGATGGGGCAGGGTGCGCCAAGCCTGCTCGATCGCCTTGGCCGCGGGCCCGGCGCGGCCGTCGCCGAGCAGCAGCCGCGCATGATAAGCCGCCGGTGCGGCGAGGTCGGGGACGAGGTTTTGCGCGTCCCCGGCCAAGGAAATCGCCCCGCGCCGGTCGCCCTGCGCCAAGGCGGTGCGGCTCAGCTCGTAGAGGATCACGCCGCGGTGGTGGCGGGCGCGCTCGCCGGGGACCAGGCGCCGCTTGGCGGCATCACCCAGCGTCGCCAATGCCGCCTGCCAGCGCCCCTCACGCGCCTCGAGCTCGAACAGGGTCGGCGCGGTCCAGCGCGCATTCGGACGCAGTGCCTTGGCGCGCTCGGCAAGGCGCAAGGCGGCGCCGTGGTCGCCCTCCCGCAATGCCTGATCGAGCAGGCCGCGCAGACCGAGCAGCTCGGTCTCCGGCCGATCGAGCATCGCCGTGAAGCAGCGTTTCGCCGCCGCCTCGTCGCCGTCTAGCTGTGCGGCCTGGGCCGACAACAGCAGGGTCAATGGCGGATCGGCCAACAATGCATCGGCCTTGCGCGCGGAGCGCCGCGCCGCGCCCGGCTCATCCGCCGCGATTGCGGCCATGCCCTCGGTCAGCGCCCGATAGCCGGCGCGCCGGCGGCGTTCGCGGCGTTGGCGGAGGAAGTTGCGCGGGCTGCGCAGGAGCCAGCTCACGAACCGCCAGGCCAGCAGCAGCACAATGACGGCCGCGACCGACGCGGCGATCAGCACCCCGACCGAGGTCTCGAGCTCCCAGCCTTGCCAGACGATCGCGACTCGGCCCGGATGGTCGGCAAAAAACGCCGCAGCCGCAGCCAGCACCGCGATGATGACGAGGGCCGCGACGACACGCATCAGGGCGTGGCTTTTGACGGGCCGCCGGCCGCGTCGAGCCGGGCCACCAGCAGCTTTTGCAGATGCGCCAGCGCGTCCTCGACCGTGAGGCGACCGCGCGCCATTGCCAGCCAGCCTCGGGCCGCCTCGGCCTGGGCACCGTTGAGGGTGGCCAATGCGGTCGCCGCCGCCGCGAGGTCGCCGCGCGACAACGCCTGTTGCGCGGCGCCGACTGCGGCCTCGGCCGGCGATTGTCCGGCGCCGTCGATGCGGCGGATCGTCACCAACGAGCGCAGCTCGGCCAATGCCTTGCCGCGCCAATCGCCGGCGGCGGCCGGGGTTGTGGCGCCGGCGATCTGGCCGGCGAGCTCATCGAGCCGTTGCCGCAAGACCGTGCGGCTCGCGATCCCGTCATGGGCGGCTGCGGCAAGCGGTGTGGCCGCCGCGGCAAGCTCGCGATCGCCATGGGCGAGTGCCATAAAGGCGTCGTATTCGGTCGGGAACGGCCGCCCGGCCTCGACCGCCTCACGGATTTGCAGCAAGGTCGCGAGCAGCGCCGCACCAGTCCGGTCAACGCCCTGCTGGGCTTGCATTTGATGCTCGAGCGCCGCGACACGGCCGGCGAGGTCGGCGGCGCCGCTGCCGGGATGGGCAAGCTGCTGCTGCATCTGCGGGATCAGCGCGGCGGTGCGGCTCGATCGCGCATCGAGCGCATCGACCTTTTCGGTCAGCTGCTGCAGAGCGGCTTGCGCCGCGGCGGCGGCGGTCTCGGCCCGCGCGGCGGCGCCGGTTTCGGTCTCGATTTTGCCGATGCGTTGCGCGAGGGCGGCTTGCGCCGATTTGAGCGCATCGATGTCGGCGCCGGTCGCGACCGGACGCTGCTCGACGGCGGTCAGCCGCCTGTCGAGCGCGGCATATTCCGAGGCGGCCCGGCGATTGCCCCATGGCAACAGCGGCGCCAATGCCGGCGCCCAAAACGGCGAGAGCGCGATGCCGACAACAATCGCCACCGCCAGCGCGGCCACGGGCCAGACCGGGGCCGCCGGCCGCGCCTGCGCCGCGGGCCGGTCCGGCTCCGGTGCCGGTGCCGGTGCCACCGGCGGCGTCGCCCCGGTCTTGCCCGCCGGCGCTTCGCTCTGTTGTTCGGTCATCGGGCCTGGCTCATCAGAACCGCATCGAGCGCATCGAGCAGCGCCGGCTGGTTCGGCGCATCCGCGATCCGGCGCAGCCGCCACGGCAAATCGCCGAGTGCCGCGTCGGCGGCTCGGCTGATCGACAGCGCTACGACATTTCGGCACTGCTCGCCAATACGGATGGCCGCGGCGAGGCGGGCGAAGATTGCCGCCGTCCGCGGCGAAAAGAACAAGGCGACATCGATGGCGCCGGCCGCGAACGCCTGTCGTGCTTCGAGGCTGAGCGCGGTTGCCGGGCGGGCTTCGTAGAGGACGGCGCGCTCGACCACAAAACCGTGGTCGCGCAGACGGCCGGCGAGGTCGCCGGCCACGACATCGCCGGCGACATGCACGAGGCGCCCACGCTGCGGCGAGAGCCGCGCCGCGACCAGGCGCACGAGATCGGCGACATCGCCGCCGGCGCTTTCGACTGCGACAAAACCCTCGGCGCGGGCGCGTGCCGCGGTGGCGTCGCCGACCGCAAAAAGCGGCAGGTTCCGTGCGCCGGTCACGCGAGCCAATGCCCGCACGCCATTGGCGCTGGTGCATAAAACCGCCTGCGCGCCGTCGAGGTCGAGCAGCGCCGGCATGCGCCAGCGGATTTCGATCAACGGCTCGATCAGCGCATCGACACCCCGCGCCGCCAGCGCCGCCGCCAAAGTCTCGGCTTCGTTGCGCGGCCGCGTCACCAGCGCTTGCAGAGGTCTCGGGCTCATATGCCTACATCGCCCATGTGAGGCGGTCTGACAATGCCTCGTCCGTCGCGCCGTAGCCGCGGGCCGCGGACCGGATCATAATGGCGAGAGCCGGCGCGTGATCGGGAGGATGCAGATGCCACTAACCCAAGAGCTCGGCCGCTTTGTCGCGGAACTGTGTTTCGATCGGCTGCCCGCCGAGTCGGTCGAGGTGGCGCGCACCGGCTTTGCCGATTGCATCGCCACGATGATCGCCGGGGCGCACGACCCCGCACCCCAGCTGCTGCGCCGCGCGCTGGCGCCGGCCGGCGGCGAGGCGAGCTTGTATTTTTCCGGCGAGCGCGCCCCGGCGCCGGAGGCGGCATGGATCAACGGCACCGCCGGGCATGCGCTCGATTACGATGACGTCGCCTCGCTGCGCGGCCATCCGAGCACGGTGATGGTGCCGGCGATCCTGGCCGAGGGCGAGGCGCTCGGCGCTTCGGGCCGCGACATGCTCGCCGCCTATGTCGCCGGCTACGAGACCTGGGCCGAGCTCGCCGGGCGCGACCCCGGCCACCATCACCGCAAGGGCTGGCACCCGACCGGCATTTTCGGCCCGATCGGCGCCGCAGCCGCCTGCGCCGTGCTGCGCCGGCTCGATGCGACCCGCGCCGCGCACGCCCTGGCGCTCGCGGCTTCGCACAGCAGCGGGATCATGGCCAATTTCGGCACCATGACAAAGCCGTTCCACGCCGGCCGCGCGGCCCATTCCGGGGTCATGTCGGCGCGGCTCGCCGAGATCGGCTTTACCGCTTCCCCCGACGCGCTCGAGCACAGCCAAGGGTTTCTGAGCGCGGTGTCGCCCGAAGGCAAAGCCGATCGCGACAGCCCGGCCGGCGGGCTCGGCCGCGACTGGAAAATCGTCGCCTACCGGGTCGGCATCAAAAAATACCCGGCCTGCTATTGCACCCACCGCGCGCTCGACGCGATGCTCGACCTGGTCGAGAACCACCCGCTGAAGCCGGAAGAAATCGAACGGGTCACCGTGTCGCTGAGCGACACCCATTCGCTGATCCTGCGCAACCACCGGCCGCAGACCGGTCTCGAAGCCAAGTTCAGCATGGAGTTTGCGATGGCGAGCGCCGTGGTGGCAGGCCGCGCCGGCCTCGCCGAATACACCGACGAATTTGTCCGGCGCCCGGAAATCCAACGGCTGATCCCGCGCGTCTCGGTCGAAACCAACCAGAATTACGACCCGGCGGTGTCCGGCGCCTCGCTGTGGGACCAGGTGCGGGTCGATCTCGTCGCCGGCGGCAGCATCGAAAGCGAAAAGGTGCACCGTGCCAAGGGCCATGCCGACCGGCCCCTCAGCGAGGCCGAGCTCTTTGACAAATTCCGCCTCTGCCTCGATGCGGGCGGCGCGCGTATCGCCCCGGAGGTTCTGTTCGATCGCGTGCGGCGGTTGGAAAGCGTTTCGGCCCGCGAATTGACCGCGCTCTGAGTATCCGACCCGAAAGGTGCGCCTTGCGTCAATGTGTTACCCGTCACCCCCGCGAAAGCGGGGGACCAGCGCAGCCGCTTTCGCGGGCATGACGAACAACCCTGAGATATTGCCAGATTCATTTCTGGTCAGCCCCTGAGACGAAAAGTGCTCGCGAGGGCCGCGCGTCTTCTCCTGTTTTTCTGCGCGATTGCGCTGATGCCGCCAGCCGGAGCGCAATCCGCGCAGCATCCGCCGACGGTGCTGCACTTGACGCAAACGGCCGAGCGCAAAATCGTGCGCGACCTGTTGCGC
>DASXAM010000038.1:0-28594 GCA_036404275.1 Allostellaceae bacterium | reverse complement strand
AACGGCGCGGCGGTGGCTCGACATCGGCGGGGGGCTCGACGGCGTCGTCGCCAAACGGCGCGACGGCAACTACCGCAGCGGCGAACGCGCGATGCTGAAGGTCAAACGGCAGCGCACCGCCGATTGTGTCGTCGGCGGCTTCCGCTACGAGCGCGATACGCGACGGGTCGGGTCGCTCTTGCTCGGGCTCTATAACGACGAAGGACATCTCGATCACGTCGGCTTCACTGCGACCTTTTCGGGCCTCGACCGCGACGAATTGACGAGAGAGCTTGAGCGGCTGGTCGAGCCGCCGGGCTTCACCGGCGCCGCTCCGGGCGGACCGAGCCGTTGGTCCACCGAGCGCTCGGCCGAATGGCGGCCGCTGCGGCCGGTGCTGGTTGCCGAGGTGCGCTACGACCAGGTCACCGGCAACCGCTTTCGCCACGGCACCCGCTTTATGCGCTGGCGCCCGGACAAGGCTCCACGGCAATGCACCTTCTACCAGCTGCCGCACCGGGAGGCGGCGCAACGGCTGATCGCCGGGCTGTTGCCGCGCGACCGGCAACCGGTGCTCGCTGTCGAGCATCGGTGACACCGGGCGGGGCCTTCACCGTAACCTGACCGCGTAACCGCGTGACCCAGGGAAACGGCGGTCCGATCTCCGACCCCGCTAGCGTCCGCTTGAGGAGCTGCTGCCGCTCGAGGAGCTCGAATTTATCCCGTTTAAGGCGTTGGGCGCCGAGTTATACCCGTTCATGCTCTGCACATTTTGCCAGAATTGGTTCCAGGGGGCCCAAAAATCGTTCCATGCGCACCCCCAGGCGTTCCACTGGTTCTGCCACATCGTCGGCCAATTGAACGGGTTCCATGCGGGCGGATTCCCCCAAATACCGGGCCACGGTAGGGGCTTCGGCGGCGCCTGACCGAGACCGGCGAGATCGACCGCGCTGATCGGGTTGCCATCGACATAGGCATAAAGGCTCTGGCCACCGGTTTCGTCGATCGGCCGGAGGCTCGGCAAATGCGGGCTTCGCGGGTCGGCGGCGCGGGCTTGCACCGCGTCGCTTCCGAGCGTCCCGGGGTTGACCATGCCAGCCGTGCGAAAATCGGTCAGCGGCTGGTTTGCCGACATCTGGGTGATGTCGCCAAAGGGCTCGAAGCCATAGCCGCGAAACGCCGACAACAGCGCACCGGCGGCCTGTAGCGATTGCCGTCTCGTCACCAGTATCTCGGGGTGGACGTCCGCCAGTGCAGGCGCGGACGGCGTGGTCCCGGCGATGATGCGCTGTGCGCGGAATTCGCCGAGCGGATCGCGCGACAGCCACCGGCCGATACGCGGATCGTAGACGCGGAATTGGGTCAGGTAGAGGCCGCTCGGGCCGTGGTACAGCATCCCGGCAAAGCGAAAATCGGTAAGCGGCCCGTTCGCCGGCGTCTTGGTCGGGTTGCCATACGGATCGTAATCGTAGGCTTGTACCATCGCGAATACCGGGCTCGTTGCGAACACGTCGCGCACCGAGCCCAGCTGGTCAGGCCCATAGTAAAAAAGCGCCTTCGAGGACGGGATCGTCTCGCCTTCGGGATAATATAGCCGATTGACCGTGGTTGTTCCGGAGCGCGACTGGCAGATCCGGGTGCCGCACCACAGATAATCCGTTGTCGTCGTCTTTCCCGAGGGCGAAGTCTCGGCGATCGTCACTCGGCGATCGAGGCCGTCATAGGCAAAACGGGTCTTCTGCCCCGGATGGGCGATGTACCCGATGCCGATCAGCCGATGCTCGGCGTCCCAGCTATAGGTGCGCGCACCGTCGGACAAAAGCTGGCCATCGGCGTCGTAGGTATACCCGGCGTTGGTCAGCGCATTGACCTTGTTGACGGCGAGCGCGGTGGTGCCCGAAGGACCGACGATCTTGGCGATGTTGCCGGCGCCATCGAGCGTGTAGCCGAACTTGGCGCCGGATGACGAGCCGGCGGAGAGCAGCCGGTTGTCTTTGTCATAGGCGAGGCTCCAGCTTTGCAGCAGGCTGCCCGATTTCCTTTCGGTGATCTTGGCGATCAGGTCCTCAGCCGTCGTGGTGTAGTTGAACAAACGTTCGTTCGGATGCTTGTTTTCGATGCTCGCAAGCCGGCGATCCCCGGCGTTGGCCAGGTAGGACCAGGCGGTAGCAGCGCTGCCGCCGCTTAGGGTGCGGCTGCGCACTTGTCCGGTCTCGCCGAGATAGGCGAAGCTGAATTTGCCGAGCGCGTCGGTGTGTCCCACCAGCCGACCAATCGCATCATATTGGAAAGTTTCGGACGGGGCGCCGCCGACGGTACGCTTAACGACCCGGCCAAGAGCGTCATAGGCATAGGCGACGGCGCTGTTCGGCAATGGTCCGCTCGCCTCCTCGAGGGCCAGCGCGCCGGGCGAGCCAGGCGGCACATAGCTATAGCGGGTCGTGCCGATGCCGTCGCCCATCGCCGTGACCCGCGCGAAATCGGGATCGTATGTAAAGGAAACGGTCGGCGTCGGGTTCAGTGCATTCCGATAGCTGACCTGAGCGATCAGATTGTCGAGACCATAGGCATAGTTCCGGCTCTGCCCGAGCGCGTCGGTCGACGATTTGAGCCGATTCGCCCTTATCTCGTATTGATAGGTATTGGTGGTGCCGTCGGCATAAGTCTTGCGCGTCGGACGACTGTCGACATCGACGTCCCAGCGGGTAGTGTGGCTGTCGGGGTCGGTCACGCTTTTAAGTGAGCCGTCCTCGAAATACGCATATGTCGTCTTGTGGCCAAGCGGGTCGGTGACGGCGGTAAGTCGGCGGTCGGCGTCGTGGGCATAGCTCCATAGCCGGTCTTGGCGGTCCTTCATCGATGCCAGATCGAGCCGGTTGTATGTGTATTCCTCGGTCGTGCCATCGAGATAGGTCGCCTTGGTCAGGCGGTCAGCGGCGTCGTAGGCGTATTTGACGGTCCAACCTTCCGAATCGGTAAAGATCGCGACCCGGCCCGTTGCGTCATAAGTATAGCTGGTCGCGACTTTGCCGTCGGCGTTGACAACCTTGATCAAATAGCCGAGGGAATTGTAGGAATAACTTGTTTTCTGGCCGAGCGCATTGGTCTCTGAGGTCAGCTGTCCGGCCGCATTGTAGGTGAAGTGCGTGGTGCTGCCGGCGGCGTCGGTATAGCTCAGCGGCCGATGCTGCGAGTTGTAGGTGAATTTGGCGATAGCAGCATTGCCGGCGCTGGTGTGCTGCGTGATTCTGACGATGTCGATCTGATTGGCGGCATAAGCCAGCTCGGTCTTCCTACCGGCGGGATCCGTATACTGGGTGGGATTGCCGACATTGTTGTAGTCGAGCAAGGTCAGCTGGGTAGCGCCATTGTCGAGCACGCGCCCGATCCCGGTCGGCATGTCGTAGGAGCCGGACTGCCCGGCCATCAGACCCGATGTCGGCTGGCCCGGATAGGTGAACCAGACCCGACCCTCGAGCGGCTCCTTGAAGCTCTCGACGGCCTGGCCCCTGACCGAGGTATCTTCGTCATGGGTAAAATGGATAAGCCGCGCATCGGCATAGTCGCAGCCGCCGGACGGAGTGCAGCGACCCGCGGCATATTGATGCTTGCCCCAATGGAAGCTGTTGCGATAAGTCAAATATTGATTAAACAGCGGGATCGGCATCCCCTGCGGCACGTGTGGCTCGGAAAACGGCACCGCCGACGCCGGCTCGAAGGTTTCCTCGCGCTCACCAAAGCCGAGCGGGTCGATGATGTTCAAAAAGCGCCGGTCGCCGGCACCGCCGGGGCCGCCCGCCATGCCTAAGGCAAATCGCGTGACACCGTAGGGGGTGGTCAAAGAAACGACCAGTGAGGCCGCGTTGTAGGTGAATTTCGAAGTCAGCCCGAGCACGTCGGTGATCACGCTGAGCCGTCCGCTGCCATCGTAGCTCAGCTCGGCGCTGCGGCCGAACGGGTCGGTGATCTTGGTGATCAGCAGCGGAAAACCGGCCTTGCCATAGCTGAAGGTCGTCTTGCGCCCGGTCGCATCCGTTAGCGACGCGAGTCGAAGCTTGCCGCTAGCCTTGACGTAATCGAGCGATACCGCATTGTTCTGCGGATCGATAACCTTGCTTAGAAATACATGCCGAGGGAAGACGGAGGCGCCATCCGATTCGCCATAGATTTCGACGGTGCCGTCGCGCAACGTGCGCTGATAGGTTATCGGGCTCTTGCTTTTCAGCACCAGGACCGAGGCGTCGTCCTCTTCGGAGGTAAAGCTATGTCCGTCAAAGCCGGTCTGGGGGTAAAGAAAACCGTTGTTGCGGTCGTAACGCTGGACGTTGGCGCCCAGTGCGGTCGGATCGTCCTGCACAAAGCTCAACCAGTTCAACGACCATTTCTGGCTGACATTGAAATAGTTGAAATTTGCCGGCTGGCTGGCATCGTATGAATCGTAGAACAGCGTAACCGCGGCCGAGGGACCTTTGGGTGGGGTGTAGCCGACCGGCGTGTCGATCAGCCCGAGCGCGACGGTGCCCTCGTTGATCCGATAGGTGGTCATCCCGTACGAGCCGGAGCTTGCACCGGTTCCCGGACTGGCCTGAGCGCCGCGGCCGCCGGCACCCCATACTTGGCCAGCCTCGCCTGCCGCGACCTTGCGCCATTGCGCGGATTGAGCCTTGCCGGCGGGCGCCAGAAAATAGCCGCTGGCTTCGGCGTCGATCGCGGCGCGGCTGACCCACAAGCTCTGATGCCCCAAGGTCGGATCCTGAACCTCGTAACGTCCGTCTCTCGCGCCGACGATCGCCGCGAAATGGCCGATCTTCCAGTGCACGATCGACGGAACCGGCACCGCCTCGCCGGGCTTGCGGAACACCGGCTCCAGCGCAGCCTTGGCCTGGTCGGCCAATTGCGCCACCTCGGCCAAGCTCGTTCCCTTCGGCCCGGCGCGCACCTTGTTCAGGAACCTGACATCATCCAAGCTGGCGTGCCGGCTCAGCATCAATGCCTTGAGAGCGCGAGGTCCGCACAAATAAAGGTGCTTCGGGTCGATCTTCATGATCGACAGGGTTTCTCGCCCGTTCAGCACCATTTCGGTGGCCGGGCCGCTGATCGGGCGGTCGCCGACCTCGGCCAGCAACGCCGCGAGCCGGTCGCGAAAGCCGAGCTCGGCATCGAGCCGGACCAATTCGCCGACCGCCCGGTCGACGAGCGCCTTGGCGCGGTAATCCGTCGCCCCCTTGCCGTCGCGCCACGCTTCCTCCCAGGCGTCGAGCGCGCTGGAGAAATAGCCATAATGCAAATAGTCGATGCCGAGATTGGTCAGCACCGCGACCCGCCAGCCGGATTTGGGAAAGGCCGACAAAAAGCCGGTCAGGCTCGAAAAATCGTCGGGGTTGGCGCGCCGCCCATAGGCGGCGACCGCACGCGCCAACGCGTCATTCTCGGACGACGTGGTCGGCCCGGTGGTGATCAGCGGCTCGGCAAAATGCGCGGCGGCGAGCTGCGCTGCAACATCCGCCGCGGTTGGCTCGGCGGTGGGCGCCGCCGCGACCAAGCCGGCGCTCGCCAGCCAGGCGAGCAATCCGAAAGCGATGCCCGCCGTTAAGGAGCTTCGTGCCCTGTGCTTCATTGATCAAACGCTCCCGACCGCAAGCATCGTGTGCTTTGAGGGTGGATCGAAGATTTGCGTCCCGCCGAACCCGTCCGCCGACACATGGAAGCTCTTTGGGGTAAAATTGCCGAACATCGTCAGGCTGGCGGTGTTGGTGCCGTCGGTGACGGTCAGGACGCCTTGCGTGTGGCTGCTGTTCGGGGTGTAGCCGAACCGGAACAGCGGGCTCGAAAAATTGACGTCGCGCAGGTCGATCTCGTCGGTCCGATTGCCGCCAAAGCCGTGGATCGCCGCGCGGAATCGGGGGGCGTCGAGCAGGACGAGATCGCCGCCGGTGGTGGTTGCAAAATTGACCCGCGCCGTCTTGGCCACACTGGCATCGAATTGCAGCGTGGTATCGGGCCTGATGGTAAAGCTGCCGGCGCCCGCGACCGTATTCTGGAACTCGATTTCGCCGCTGGCGACGATGACCGCACCGCTATTGGTGATCGGGACCGCGACGACGCTGTTGCCGAGGCCGGCGGTCTTTTCCAGGGTGGCGCCGGCAAGGTTGACGAATTTCGAATTCGGCATAGCGCCGATGCCGATGCCGCTGTCGTCGAGAAAATTGTAAACCCCGCCCTTCTCGTTGGTGAAGGTCGTGGCGTCGAAGCTGCCGTCGCCGATCGTCAATGTGCCGATTTCCACGACCGACCCGGCGTTTTGCCACCCGACGGTGCCGCCGAGAGTAAAGTTATTGACCATCGCGCTGCCGCCATGCGCGGTGACGAGGGTGCCGGCTCCTTGCACGGCTGTCGGATTCTGCGTCGGAGACGGCGGCGGGCCGAAGAACGCATCGGTCCCGGACAGGGTGAGGGTGAACCCGCCGAGATCGAGGGCGGCGGCGTTTTCGAGGCCAAAGCTGCCGGCATAGCTCAATTTTTCCCCGAGGACGCCAACCGTGCCGGGATCGGTGATGACAAAGGTCTTTGCGGTGATTGCCGCACCATTCGCGATCGTGCTGTCGCCGCCGCCGCCGATCGCAAACCCGCCATTGCCTGAGATGCTGCCGGCAAAGCTGTTGCTGTTGCCGGTAAATTCGATCGTGCCGGTGTTGATCCTGATGGCGCCGGCATCCACCACATCGGGGGCGATGCTGCTGGTTCCGTTGCCGGCAGTCTTTTCCAGTGTGGCGCCGGCAAGGTTGACAAAGCTTGTGTCAAGCGTGGCGCCGGAAATGAGCGCCACGCCGCTGTCGCCGATGAAATTATAGACGCCGCCCTTCTCGTTGGTGAAGGTCACGGTGTTAAAGCTCGAATCGCCGAGCGCCATGCCGCCGGTATTGGCGACGACTCCCGAATTTTGCCACTCGATCGCGCCGCCGATCGTGACCGACCGGACCTCGACATCGGCGCTGCTTCTGGTGACCAGCACGCCGCTCCCGCCGACCGTCGCCAGGCCGGCGAAGGTGTCGGCTCCCGACAGCGTCAAGGTGACTCCGTCGAGCGCCAGCGCCGCATTGTTCTGCAGCACAAGGCTGCCAGCATAGCTCAAATTCTTGGCGAGTGTCACGAGGGTGCCGCCGTCGCTGACGACAAGACCCGCCGTCGAGATCGCAGCGCCGCCCGCGATCCTGTCGCTGGTGCCGCCGTCGAGCAGCAGCTCGCCGGCGCCGGAGACGGCCCCAGCGATCGTGTTCGCGGCGCCCCTCAGTTCGAGGACGCCTCGGGTGACCGCGATCGTCCCGGTATCGGTAAGATCGACCAGGATCGAGCTGACGCCGTTGCCCCCGGTCTTTTCCAGCGTGGCGCCCGCGAGGTTGACAAAACGCGAATTCACCGATGTGCCGTGCCCGATGCCGTTGTCATTGGTGATGTCGTAAACGCCGCCCTTCTCGTTGGTGAAGGCGGCGGCGCGGCCGCCGGCGTCGCCGATCGTAAATCCGCCGGTCTCGACGACGAGACCCGAATTCTGCCAACCGAGCGTGCCGCCGAGGGTGAAGGAGAAGAGGCTGGCGTCGCTGCCGCTGCCGGTCAGGAGCTTGCCGCTGCCTTCGATCGCAGAGTTGTTGGCAAAGGTCTGGCTGCCCGACAGGGTCAAGGTAAAGCCGACGAGATCAATAGTCGCCGCATTGACGAGGGAAAAGTTGCTGCTGTAGCTGAGGTTTTTGCCGAGAGTGACCAGCGTCCCGCCGTCGGAGATCGTCCAGCCGCGGGTCGTGACCGTCGCGGCGCCGGAAATATTGTTCTGGCTCCCGCCGTCGAGCAGGAGCTGCCCGGCGCCGGAGATCGCGCCGGAAAGGCTGTTCTTTGCGCCGCGGAGCTCGATTGTCCCGGTGGCGACGGTGACCGCGCCGGTATCGCTGAGGTTGACCGCGAGCGTGCTCGTGCCGATGCCGCCGAGCTTTGCCAATTTGCCGGCGTTGACAAAGCTGGCAGTGGCATTGCCCTGGCCAATGCCAAAATCGCCGAGGATATTGAAGACCCCGCCCGCCTTGTTGTTGATCCTCGCATTGGCGCCGTTGGCGTCGCCGAGCGTGACCTGGCCCAGTTGGCTCGTCGTGCCGGTATTGTTGAGCGCCGCCGATCCGCCGAGGGTGTAATTCGCGAGTGTTGTCGCGCCACTGACCGTTAACGCGGTTTTGCCTTCGGCGGCGCCGCCGATCAGCTTGGCGGCGCCCTTGATCGTCACCGCGCCGCCGGCCGTGAAGGTGCCGCCGCTCTGGGTAAATCCCTTGCCAAAGCTCGCGGCCCCGGAGACCGTGAGGCTGCCGCCGAACATGTTGAAGAAATCGTTGCCGACGGTCAGCGAGTTGACCGTGAACGTATCGCTGAAGCCAAAGCCGATCGTTAAAACGCTTGCCGTGTTGATGACGACTTTGCTGCTGCTGGTTGGAAACCCGCCGCTCCAATTGGCCGCGCTCGCGCCCCAATCGGCGCCGGTTGCGCCGATCCAGCGATCCGTCGTCACCATTTCTTAATCTCCTCGACGCCGCCAAAGCATCGCGCGGCGTGACTGTGTTACAATTTGACACAAAACTGCGGCTTAGGCAAGCCCATTCTCGGGACCCGGCCCGCCGGATCCCTTCCGATCGCTTATAAGTGCAAGCGCAGCGTGTTTTTTCTCGGCTTTTGGGATCGGATCGACAATAGTTGCGTTTGACACGGCGTGACTTACTGGAGGTCGGCCGGTGCGGCGTTGTCGAGAGCCCGAACCGAGGCAGGCGCGGGGCTTGCCGCGGGCTGGAGGGCGGGGCCGGGCGGCATCATGACGCCGCAAACCTTGGCCTCTGCGGCCGGTCCGGCGCCGGTGCCGCAGGATACGGCCGATTGGTCGGACGAATTCTGGGCCGGGCTTATCGGCCGAGCCGATGCGATGATCCGGACCTGCTATGGCGTCTACGAATTTACCAGCGACCCCGACTGCATTCTGCGGGTCGGGCTCGGCCGGGCGCGAGCGCCACTAACGCTGCGCGACGGAACCGCGATCGCGCCCGACGAGACGATCGGCACCCTGCATTTTTGGAACGAGCACCTGCCGCGCTATTCGCCGGAGGGACCCGATTTCGGCTGGGCTTGCGCGATGCGGGGCAAGATCCGGCAATCGCTGCGGGCATTGGCCTTGCATATCGCCACCGAGCCGGCATGGCGCGGCGTGCGGGCCTTGCGCGGCGACGCCGCATTCTCGACACATCTCGGCGAGGCGCAGATCCGGCGGCTTGTCGGACGTTACGGGTTCGAGCGGGTTCCGGCCGATTTTTCGTGGTTCGGGCGGCTGCATGCGCTCGGCGACAGCTTTGTGCTGTGGGGCCTGACCCGCGCATTCAACCCATCGGCGCTGCCGCGCCAAGGATTTCTGCGCGATCACCACGAATTGTGGATATCGCGCGCGGTTCTGCTGCGACGTTATTCGGAGGGCGGGGGCTAGATGCCGGCCTTGCTCGGCGGCGCCGCCTGGCTCGTTCTGGTGCTGCTGCTGGTTGTGCGCGCGGTCCGCCAGTTCCGAGCCTATCGAAAGACCGCGCTCGGCGATGCCGGCGGGGCGCCGGCGGCCACGGTCGCGATCATCGTCCCGGTCAGAAACGAGATCGACAATATCGACGAGTGCCTCGACGGCCTCGTCGCACAAAGCTGTCTGCCCGATCGCCGGGCGATCATCGTCGTCGACGACCAGTCATCGGACGGCACGGTCGAAGCGGTCGAGCGGCGTGTTGCGCGGGGCGACCCGGTCCGGCTGATCGGCGCCGGTCCGCTGCCGGCGGGCTGGGTCGGCAAGCCACATGCCTGCTGGCAGGGCGCGCTTGCAGCGGAAGGCAAGTGGCTGTGCTTTATCGACGCCGATGTCCGGGCGGCGCCGGGGCTCGTCGCGAGCGCCCTCGCGGCGGCCGAAGCCGATCGGGTCGATATGCTGTCGCTGCGCCCGTTCCAGGAGCTCGGCAGCTTTTGGGAGCGGGTGGTGATGCCGGCCGGCCTCCTGATCCTCGCCTGCGTCAAGGACCGCGACAGTGCGGTGCATGCCGACCGATCGGCCGCGGCCGCCAACGGGCAATTCATCCTGATACGGCGCGAGGTTTATTTCGCGATCGGCGGCCATGCCGCGGTGGCCGGTGAGATCAGCGAAGACCGGGCCTTGGCGATACGGGCGCGGCAGATGGGATGGCGCTTTCTCGTGCTCGCCGCCGACACGCTGGCGCGGACCCGGATGTACCGGGACTTTGCCTCGCTCTGGGAAGGGCTGTCGAAAAACGTGATCGACATCATCGGCAGCGCTCCGGCGACGCTGTTGGCCGCGCTCGCCGGCTTTATGGTCGGATGGGCGGCGCTGCTGGCGCCGTTGGCGATCGGCGCTGCGGCGTGGTGGCAACCTTCGGCGGCGGCGGCGGTGGGCACGGCGCTGGCATTGGCGGGCTCGGCCGCGGTTATCGCGATCCAGATCGGCACCGCCCGGCACTTTCGCATTCCCGCCCTCTATGGCCTCTTGTTCGCGTGCGGCTATACGTTAGCCGTCGGTCTCGCCACGCACGGCATCCTCCAGCGGCTCGGCGGGCGAACCAGGTGGAAAGGGCGAACATACGGACCCGACCGAAACCCGTCGCCCGGACGAACGTGACGCAGCGCCCGCCGCGACGGACCGCCGCCACGGCGGGCCGCAGCGCTCGCGCGTCGGCGGCTGGGCGATCGCCGCGGTTCTCGCGGTTCTCGCCGTCCTGCTCTACGCGATCCGCTATGCGCTGTTGCCATTTGTGTTTGCGGTCGCGGTCGGGTTTGTCACCGACCCGCTGATCCGGGCGCTGCAGCAGCGCCTCGGCAGCCCGCGCTGGCCGGTGGCGATGCTTACCTACATTGTGCTGCTGGCGATTACCGTCGGTGCCGGCTATTGGATCGGCCGAACCGCCATTGCCGATCTGTTGCAATTCGCCGCGCACGCCCCGGAGATACTGCGCCATTTCCTCGACCAGGCGATCGGGACAAACGGCATCGCGCTGTTTGGCCGAACCTACCGGCCGGAAGAGATCATCGCCGCGCTGGGCGAGACCTTGCACGGCGCGCTCGGCGGCGGCGTGTTGACCCAAATCCTCGGAATCGGCGTGTCCTTTGTCTTCGGCGGCTTTCTGCTGCTGGTGCTGACCCCGTATTTTATGGTCTCTGGACCGCGCCTTGCCGCCGGTGCGATCTGGCTGTTGCCGCCCGAGCGGCGCCATTCGGTCGAGGTGCTGTTGCCGACCTTGGTGCCGGCCTTGCGCCGCTACTTGATCGGCATCTTTCTCGTCGTCCTCTATACTTCGGTCATCGCCTGGATCGGCTTTGGCCCGGTCTTTCACCTGCCGCACGCCCAGCTGATCGCAATTGCCGTCGGGGTGCTGGAGCTCGTCCCGGTCGTCGGACCGCTGACGTCGGCGACGCTCGTCGGCCTCGTCGCGGTGCAGCAGGTGAGCATCTGGACCGCGGTCTTTCTGATGGCGTTTGCAATCGCGCTGCGCTTGTCGATCGACAATGTGGTCGGCCCGGTCGTGCTCGGCCAGGCGGCGCGGATTCATCCGGTGATCGTAATTATTTCCTTTGTCACTGGGGCGATGCTGTTTGGCATCGTCGGCTTGTTGCTGGCGGTGCCGGTTGTCGTCTGCGTCAAGGTGGCGCTCGAGCATTACTATGCCGAGCCGATCCGCCGCGGCGAGCGCGAATAGGCGGCATTCGTCCTGCCGGCGGTGCAGATCAGAACCTGATTCGAATGCCGCCGAATGCCGCGAGCGGCGCGCCGACCGTGACAAACCGCGGATCGGAAGGGTTCGGCACCCCGGGAAGCGGCGTTGCGGTGACATCGCCGAAAATCCCGAAGGTCGCATAATTGTTGTTGAACAGGTTTTGGATGATTGCGAACAGCTCGACATTCCTGGCGAGCCGATAGGACGAATGGAGTTGCGCCACCCAGTAGCCGGGAAGCTGCGGGTTCTGGTTGGAGGCGTCGCCAAAAAAGAACTGGCTGCTGGTGTATATCAGATTGCCACCGACCGTCCATTTGTCGGTGACCGCATAATCGGCGTTGACCTTCAGCCGGTTCTGCGGAACACCGGGGATCTGATCACCCGGTTTCACTCGGATGTCGCCGTCAGCATCGGCAAAGGGGTTGGTCGGCGAGCTCAATGTGAAAGGGCTCTCGAAGGTGGCGTCGATGAAACTGTAGTTGACCGCTACCTGCCACCTGTGGTCGCGGTAACCGATGCCCGCCTCGACCCCTTGGCGGCGGGTATCGCCGACGTTTTGAAAAAAGCCGGTGCTGATGATCGCGCTGGGAACGCTGAAAATCTCGCCGGATGAATCGGTGCGGAAAAGACCGAGATTCCAGTCAATGCCGCCCGCCAACACGTCGCCTCCGACGCGAAATGTGCCGCGCAAGCCGGCCTCGTAGGTCGTCGCGACAACCTGCTGAAGACCGGGCGGGTCGGAGGTCAGGAAAAGATCGAGAGTGCACGGGCGTGTCGGATCGGAGCAGGCGATCTCGCCCGGCGTGGGCGCCCGGTTGGCCTGGGCGAAATTGAAATAGCCGGTGATACCCGGCGTGATCTTGTAAGTCGCCCCGGCAGACGGATTGAGCCGACTGAACCGGGCATGTCCGTTGAGCGCGGTGCCGATCTTGTCGGCGAGATCGATGACCGCGATGTTGTAGCGGCCGCCCACAGTTACCGCGAGCGCGGGCGTGACATTGAACGTGTCGCT
The DNA here is from genome assembly GCA_036404275.1 of Allostellaceae bacterium. Taxonomy (GTDB): domain Bacteria; phylum Pseudomonadota; class Alphaproteobacteria; order ATCC43930; family CGMCC-115725; genus AP-15. Next base: position 15,823 of record DASXAM010000038.1, on the reverse strand, counting down.
CGCATAGACACCGTAATAGCTGTTTGTAGTGTTCAAGCTGATCGGGCCGAGCGAGCCGTCGGGCTGGTTGATGAAAATGCCCAACCCCGAGACAACGAGGGTGGCGGGGTCGATGACGCCGAGGTCGCTGGTGGAGTTGAAGCTGACACCGGCGTGATCGAGGCTGGCACCGAAAATCACATGATTGTCGCGGTCGAAGAGCGGCTGGGTCCAAGTGCTCTGCAAGGAGCCGCCGAGGCCCTGAGAATTGATCGAATTGTTGTCGAGCTCGCCGGGTGTCCCGCCGCCGAAAACGCTCGACGGGACCTGTGCGCCGGCCGTGTCGATTAACGGGGTCGTGTCGTCGTTCAGGCACAGCAACGTTGGATCTTCGCACGGCCGCGCGTCGGTCGTGTTGCCGTTGGCCACCTTTCGCGTCGCGCTGCGATAGTAGAAATTGGCCTGCAACGAAAGCGTATCGCTGACATTGTAGCTGGCGTTAAGCACCGGCATTAAGAGCGTGTTGCGGAAATTTTGCGGCGAGGTGAACACCGCGCTTCGGTCGATGTCGACGAGCTGGATCGGCGTCGGCCCGATGCCGGTGAGACTGTTGTTGGCGCCGGTGAAACTGAAATGCAGGGTGCCGTGCTCGCTTTCGGCGCCGATATCGGCATAGAGCTGGCGCACATGTCCCGGCGAGAGCTTGCGAAAGCCGCCGTCGTTGAAGATGTTCCCGCCGATATAGGCGCCGATATTGCCGATTTGGCGGCCGTATTGCATTGTGGCTTGGTTTTGACCGAAGGAGCCGCCGGCGAAATCGGCTTCGCCGCCGCTGTTGTAGTTGAAACCATTTTTCATCTCGAGGACGAACGCGCCGCCGAGGGCATTGAGGCCATAAATCGGATTTGTCGGAATAATGCTCGAGCGATTGATCGCGAAGTTGGGGATCAGATCCCAATTAATATTGTCGCCAAAGGGTTCGTTGAGACGGACACCATTCTGATAGACGGCAATGCCGATCGGCGTGCCGAGAACCGGCGAGCCGTCGAAGCCGCGATAAAACACGTCCGGCTGAAACGGATTGCCCTGGTTGTCGTCGATATTGACGCTGCCGATCCCCTGGTTGAGCTGCGTCGTGAACGATGTCGGCCCCTCTGTCGTGATGTCGGGCGCGGGCAGGCTGTAGGCGTTGGATGGTACTTTGTCGCGATCGATCCCCAGACCGGGCAGCGGACTGGCGGCAATTACCTCTACACCCGGCAGGATAACGGCCGGAATTTCAGGGGACGCGGCTGTGCTGCCCGGCGCCGGCGCCGGACCGGCGGCCTGGGCAAAGGCGCCGACGGCCGACAACAGGATACCGGCCGCAAGCACCACCAATTTTCCGAGCTTCGGCACACCTCCCCCTGCCCGATCTTATCGTGGCGACGATAAAGATCATGCCGACGGCCGTGCCGCGCTGGCGATGGGTCGCTTTCCCGATTTTGCCGGGAAAGCTTCCCGATCTTGCCGGGAAGCCTTCCCGGGCCGGCGTTACAGCTGCCCGTATCTCTAGGGGTGCGCCCATGGCATGCTGTCATTCCGATTACGCAAGCCGGCGGGAGCCTCGATGTCGCTGCGGTTTCGCCTGAGCAGCCTCGTTTGCGTCGTTCTGGTGCTGAGCCTCGCCTTGGGTGGGCTTGTCGCCTACGGCAACGCCGTCCGCTCGGTGCGCACCGAGATGCGCGCGGCCTTGCTGGTCGGCCGGCAGACCATTGAAACCGGCATCGAGCGGCTGCACAGCAGCGCCGATCCGGCGCGCGACCTCGACCAATTGATCGCGTCCTTCGAAGGCAACCGCCACCTGCGCGTCTGGCTCGGCGGGGCAAAGCCGGTGGTTGCCGCCCCGGTCGCCGAGCGCCCGCAATTCGGCAGCGTGCCGGCATGGTTCGAGCGTGTGATTGGGGTGACGCCCGAGACCGACCGGATCCCGGTCGTCATCGGCGGCAGCGATCTCGGGGTCGTCCGGGTCGAGACCGAGCCCTACAACGAAATCCTCGAAGTGTGGAACGACTTTACCGACAGCCTGATCACGCCCGCCGTATTTTGCGTCCTGACGGTTCTCGTCATCTATTTATTTATCGGTCGGATATTGCGACCCCTCGAGCAATTGGGTGCGGCCCTCGAAGAGGTCGGCGACGGCCGCTATCGGACCCGCATCAGCGGCCGTCTGCCGCCGGAATTGTCGCGGCTGCGCGACAGCTTCAACCGGATGGTGGCGCGCCTCGCCGCGGCCGATGCGGACAATCGCCGCCTGAACGAGCAGCTGTTGACATTGCAGGAGCAGGAACGCGGCGATCTCGCTCGCGACCTCCACGACGAGGTGAGCCCGTTCCTGTTCGCCGTCGGCACCGATGCCGCGTCGGCCGCCCGGCTCCTCGCCGATGGCCGCAATGCTGAAGCCGACGAACACATCCGCTCGATCGCCGACGCCGTCAGCCACATCCAGCGACAGGTTCGGCGCATGCTCGGCCGGTTGCGCCCGGTGGGTCTCGACGATCTGGGCCTGGCGGCGGCAATCGAGAATTTGGTGGCCTTTTGGCGCCGCCGCCGCCCCCAAATCCGCTACGAGGTGGTTGTTGCCGCAGAATGCGAGGGCCTGTCGGACATGATCGGCACGACGATCTGCCGGGTCGTGCAGGAAGCGCTGGCAAACGCCGTCCGCCATGCCGAGGCGGAGGTGGTGGCGATCACGGTCGAGCCTCGGCGGGACGTAACGGACGGCCGCGACGAGATCAGCGTGCGAATTGCCGATGACGGGCGCGGCATGGGCGAGGAGGCCAGGATGGGGTACGGGCTGACCGGTCTCGGCGAGCGGATCGCCGCGCTGGGCGGCCGCCTAACCTTCTCGAACCGCCCCGACCGGGGCTTTGCCGTCCTTGCCGCGCTGCCCCACCGGCAACAACCGGAAACCGTCGCGTTGCGCGGGCCGGAGGCCGGGTCATGAAGGTCCTGATCGTCGAAGATCACCCGATCGTCCGCGCGGGACTGCGCCGGCTGCTGGCCGCCGAGGCGGGAGAGGAAATCCGGGAAGCCGCGAGCGGCCAGGAGGCGCTCGCTGTTTTCAAGGCATGGCATCCGGCGGTGACGGTTCTCGACCTCAACCTGCCCGGATTGGGGGGCCTCGGCGTGATCGAGCGGCTGAAAGCCGCTGATCCCGAAGCGCATATCCTGGTGCTGAGCATGCATGACGATCCGATGCATGTGACGCGCGCGCTGCAGGCCGGGGCGATCGGCTATGTCACCAAAAACGCGCAGCCGGGCGAGATCACCGACGCCGTTCGGCGCGTCGCCCAAGGCCGCCCCTATGTCGAGCATGCGATCGCCCAGGAGCTCGTGTTTTCGAGCCTTCACCCGCAGCCGCTGCCGCTGACCGACCTCTCCACCCGCGAGATCGAGGTGCTTCGCCTGCTCGCCCAAGGCCGCCGGCTGTCGGAAATCGCCGAAACCGTCGGCATCAGCCAGAAGACCGCGGCCAACAGCTGCAGCCGCATCAAGGTCAAGCTCGGCGCCGCATCGACCGCCGATCTGGTCCGCATCGCGCTGCGCTCCGGCTTGATCGATGGCGACGCCGACCTGTCGAGCGCACCCGCGAGGTGAAGGGCTCGGATCATTGCCCGGTATTGCGGCAGTTGCGCGTTTTTTGGCGCAAGGCAAAGGGCTGGTCCGGGAAAGAGGTCCGGAAGCGATCCGGCGTTCCCGGCCCGGATCGGCCTCGCCGTGTCGTGCGCAGGCCCGGACCTGACTGTATCGAATCAAGAATCGTGCCAGCGGCATCGCTTGCCGCGACCGCTGCGCCGCTCGTAGGATCGGCGACATATGGCAGCTGGGGGAAGCGATGCCGCAGCTTTCGACCGATGACGGTGTGCGACTCTATTACGAGGAGACCGGGTCCGGCACGCCGATCGTCTTTGTCCACGAATTCGCCGACGATTATCGCGGCTATGAAGGGCAGCTGCGCCATTTCGGGCGGCGCTACCGCGCTATTGCCTACAACGCCCGCGGCTACCCGCCCTCGGATGTGCCGGACGAGCCCGAACGCTATTCGCAAGCCCGGGCGCGCGACGACATCCGCGCCGTGCTCGATGCGCTCGGCATCGAGAAGGCGCATATCGTCGGCATCTCGATGGGCGGGTTTGCGACCTTGCATTTCGGCCTCGCCTATCCGGCGCGCGCCCTGTCATTGGTCGTAGCCGGCTGCGGCTATGGCGCCGAGCCCGGCAAACGCCAGCAATTCCACGACGAAACCGCAAAAACGATCGCGCTGATCGAAAGCCGCGGCATGGGCGAGGCGAGCAAGATTTATGCCCAGGGCCCGAGCCGGGTGCAGTTTCAAAACAAGGACCCGCGCGGCTGGACCGAGTTCGCCGCCCATCTCGCCGAGCATTCGACCAAAGGCTCGGCGCTGACCATGCGCGGGGTCCAGGCGCTGCGGCCCTCCTTATGGGATTTGACCGAAGAGATGCAGCGCCTCGACGTGCCGACCCTGATCATGACCGGCGATGAAGATCACCCCTGCCTCGAACCGGGGATCCTGATGAAGCGAGCGATCCCATCGGCGGCGCTCATCGTCTTTCCCAATACCGGGCACGCGCTCAACCTCGAAGAGCCCGACCTCTTCAACCGCACGCTCGACGAGTTTTTCCATCAGGTCGAAAGCGGCCGCTGGCCGCATCGCGACCCGCGCGCGGTCACGGGCTCGATCCTCGGCGTGCGCTAGCGACCCATAGGAGGCCGCGGCTCGAGCCGGCGAGCGCCTTACGCCGGGGCGAACAGGTCGGTCTTCACCGCGTCCCGTAGTGTCGCCGCCGTCGGCGGAGCCGGCGCCGCAAATGCTGCGTCCTGCTGCAAGACCGGCAGCGCGTTCGCGGCGAAGAGGCGCATGTTCTTCTCAGCCTCGGCATGCGGGATGCCGCCAAAGGAGAATTCGGTGACGAGGTGGTCGGTGCCGGTCACCCGCTGCAATTCGGCGATCTGCTCGAGGCAGTCTTGCGGCGTGCCGACGATCTGGATCTTGACGTAGAACTCGGTGGCGCGCAGCCGCTCGTCCTCGTCTTGCAGCCGGGCATAGGTCTTGGCCATCTTGCCGTAGGTCTCGTAGCCTTTGACTGTGGCTAAGTGACCGTCCGAGAAATGGTAGTGGTCGTCGATCGACTGCCATTTCTTGCCGAGCCATTGCATCGCGCGTTCCTGCGCCTCGGCCCGGCTCTCGGCGCAGGAGACGTTGGTCAGGATGATTGGCGGCGGCGGGTTGTGTCCGACCGAGAGCGCGATCTCGCGGTAATTGACGATGTTCTCGGCCGCTTTCGGCCATTCGTTCTGCATCACCACCAGGATGCCAAAGCCGAGCTTGGCCATGATCTCGGCTGATTCCGGGCTGACCGACGAGGCGAAAAAGCGCTCCTCGGGATGCGAGATCGGGCGCGGCCGGATCGAGGTCTTCGGGATCTGGTAGAATTCGCCCTGCCACTCGAATTCGGGCTCCGTCAGCGCCTTGCGGATCAGCTGCGCCGCCTCGGCAAAGCGCGGCCTGGCCTCGCCCATCGGGATGCGAAAGCCCGCATATTCGACGCTCGCGGCACCCCGGCCGAAACCGAAGAGGCAGCGCCCGCCGCAGAGGATGTCGAGCAATGCGATCTCCTCGGCGACGCGGATCGGGTCGTGCCACGGCAACACGATGACCGAAGTGCCAAAGGTGATCCGCTTGGTGCGGCCGGCATAATAGGCGAGCAATTGCAATGGCGCCGGCGACATCGCATAGCCGGTAAAGTGATGCTCGAGCGCGAACAGCGAGTCGAAGCCCAAGGGCTCCGCCAGATCGCCCATCGCCAGATGGTCCGACACGACCGCGACATCCGGGCGCCCGGCCTCGGACAGCATGTTGAGCGCAATCCCGACCTTCATGGTGTTTCTCCAAAAATTGCGACGCTGCCCCCACCCTAACCCTCCCCCGCAGGCGGGGGAGGGAATGGAAGGGGGCTATTTCGCACGCAGGCGATACCAGGGGTGTGGCTGGCCCGGCACTTTGGCGCGCAGCGTGTAGACCGAGGTGCGCGCGGTAAAGAAGATCGTCTTCAGGTCGGGGCCGCCAAACGCCAGATTGGCCGGGACCTCGGGCGTACGGATGACGCCGAGCCTCGACCCGTCCGGCGCGAACACCCAGGTGCCGCCCGGCCCGGTGCAGTAGACATTGCCCTGCTGATCGACCTTCATCCCGTCGGGGACGCCATCGGTCTCCTGCGACGACATATCGGCAAAGATCCGTCGCCTGACCATCCGGCCGGCGCTGTCGAGCTCGATCGCATGGATGTATTGGGCGTGCCGCGTGTTGGCGACATAGAGCGTCCGCTCGTCGGGTGAAAAGGCGAGCCCGTTCGGGTATTCGAACTCGGCGACGAGGCGGTTGCTGCCATCGGGCTCGACGGCATAGACGCCGGAATGCGCCAATTCCTTCTCGGCCAGCGGAATGCGCAGACCCGGATCGGTAAACCAGATGCTGCCGTCCGATTTGCAGACGACGTCGTTGGGCCGGTTGATCCGCTTGCCCTCGTACCGGTCCATAACGATTTCGCTGGTGTGGTCATCGGACCACCGCGTCACGCGGCGGTTGCCGCCTTCGCAGACCACCACCCGGCCTTGCAGGTCGAAGGTCGTGCCGTTGCCCTCGCCGGTGTCGGTGCGCACGGTTTCCTGGGTCTGGCCCGGCCGCAGCCGGTAGAACATGCTGGCGCGTACATCGGAGAAATAATAGAAGCCGTCCGGGTGCCACAGCGGCCCCTCGGTAAAGACAAAGCCGGTCGCCGGCCGTTCGGCGGCGGTCGTTTCGAGAAGCGAATCAAGTCCGGCCATCCGTCCCTCCGATTGTTTTGTCGCAGCCTCGTGGCGAAGGCTACCGCGGCCCGGTCGGGCTGTCTATTTTCGCCGGCCGCTATCGGGGAGCCGCAAAGCATGATAACGATCCGGACCGCCGGCGCCGCCCTGGCGCTCGCCCTTATCGCCGCCACCGCCGCGCCCGCGCGCTCGGATGCGGCCAACCAGGTGATCGAAATGCCAGATGGACTGAAATACACCGACACGAAGACCGGCGACGGTGCCGTGGCGACAGCGGGCGCCAAGGTGTCGGTGCACTACACCGGCTGGCTCTACAAGGACGGCAAGAAGGGCGCCAAATTCGACAGCTCGGTCGATCGCGGCCAGCCCTTCGAGTTCACGCTCGGCGCCCATCAGGTGATCCGCGGCTGGGACGAGGGCGTGGCCGGAATGAAGGTCGGCGGCCAGCGGACATTGATCATCCCGCCCGAATTGGGCTATGGCGCGCGCGGCGCCGGCGGTGTGATCCCGCCCAACGCCACGCTGACCTTCGACGTCGAGCTGCTCAAGGTGCAGTAGGGCCGCGCGCCGCCGGCGTGCGATCGGGACAAGTCTGCCGCGCGCCGGTGAACCGGTCGTGCCTGAGGCACAGCCCGTCCTCGTCGCGCACCGCCGCATAGGCCGAGCCCAGGCTCGCGAGGCCCGGGACGGCGCGTTCGAGCCAGGCCGGGTCGTTGCGAAAATGGGCGCAGGACCGGCAGGTCCCGCCGGGCTGCGACGGTACCGGCCCTACCCGGTCCTTCGGACGGTTAGCGGACAAGGTCGGTCCAGTGCTGGGCGAATATCCAGGCCGACAGCACAAAGCCCAGAACCACATTGACTGCGACGCCGGAAGTGAAGGCCCAGAACGGCTTGGCGCCCGCCTTGGCCAGCTCGCGAAAGCGGGTGGTAAGCCCGATCGACAAAAAGCAGAAGATGAATGCCCAGGTGCGCAAATCCTTGATCGGCGCCACCAGCGCGGGGTTCACCGTCTTGTTGAACTCGGCCAGGCTGTAATCGGCGGTCGCCAGCGTGACGATCAGCGAGGCCACGACAAAGCCGATGACGAATTTCGGGAAGCGCCACCAGATCTGCGCGGCGTCGGCTTTTTGGCCGGGTACTTTTTCCCAGCGCGTGGTGGCGATCACCGCCAGCACAAAGGCCCAGATCCCGATCCACACGTCGCGGCCGACCACCTTCATCAACGTAAAGGCCCATACCGCCTGGTCCTCGGTTCCGCCAAAAACATTGTGCACCGCGATGCCGCCATAGGATTGCGCCGCGGCGAACCCCGCCGCATCGGCGAACTCCGAGGTGCCGATCCAGGCGCCTGCCACGCCGGCGTTGAGGTGAAGCACCGCCGAGACATAGGGCAGCACAAAGATCATGACGATGGCCCATAGGATCACCAGCGTGATCGCGATCGGTCCGTGCTCCTTTCGCGCGCCGACCGCGCCGGCGGCGGCGATCGCGGCCGAGACGCCGCACACCGCACCGCCGACGCCGAGTGTGGCCGCCAACCGCCGGTCGAGACCGATTTTCACGCCGATGAAATAGATGACCGCGAAGGTCACGATCGACACGATCGACGCCTGGAAGATCGCCACCGGCCCCGCCCAGACGATCAGGGTGAAGGGCAGGGTGGCGCCCAGCAGCACGATGCCGGTCTTGATGTAGAACTCGACGCGAAAGCCGGCATCGAGCCAGCGCGGCAGGCCGACGATGTTCGAGATGAAGAGGCCCAGCACCAGCGCCACGAGCGGCGCCTCGACATTGTAATAATTGGCGCGGCTCCACTGGCCGATGACGATGACGGCGACCGACAACAGATAGAGCAGCACGAAGGACGGGATGAATTCCTGCGCCTTGTGGCCGAGCGCGTTGAGCGCCAGCGAGAACACCGCCGCCCAGCCGATGAACTGGACAACGTAGCGCTGCCAGTTACCCGCGAAATGGTCGCCGAGCTGGGTCAGGCTCGACCATTTGGGCGGCGTGACGGCGATCCACTTAATGCTGGAGCCGTTGGCGAACAACGCATAGCCGACGATCACGATGCCGAGACCGAGCCAGATCGCCCACCAATCTTCCTTGCGCCAGAGCTCCTTCCAGCCGGACGAGTGCAGCGACAGGCCGCCTTGAGTTTCGGTTCCGACGCTCATCTCTGCCCCCTTTGAATTTGTCGCTCGGCGATGCGGCGCAAGCCCGCTTCTAATAAACACAGCAATTTTTAGGTCAAGACCGTTTATACACGGTGCTATTCTGTTTATTCGCCATTCAACAGCCACCGGGGTGAACCGGGGCGCGCAGCTTTACGGTCAACCCGTCGTTCCACTCGCTGGGCCACTCCGCCGTAGCCCGAGCGGACCCATCGCGGCCGGCTGGATCGAAACAAAAATCTACCATTAACCAGATAAGAGTCGTTAAAAATATTCTATTGACACTTAATTTTCGCGATATAACTTCGATAGCGGTCTGACCGGGACCTGCGGAATTTGAAGGGCAGCTTGCGCCGAGTCACCAAAGGCTAACGAAGCAACGTCCGCGGCACCCGCTGGGCCATGCTGTGGCTCGTCACCGGAGCGGACCCATGACCGACATCCCTGCCGTGTCGCCAACGCCATGATGGAGCTCGACGATGTCGCCCTTCGCCACAACTCCTCCGGCAGTGGACATGCCGTCGCCGCTTCCGACCGTGCCGGTCGATCCCGAGGCCACGCCGCGCCCTTCCGCCGTTGCGATCATCGGGGCCGGCTTTAGCGGCACGTTGCTGGCCCTCCACCTGATGCGGCGCTGTCCCGAGCCGGTCCGTATTCACCTGATCGAGCGTAGTCCCCGTTTCGGCCGCGGCCTCGCCTACTCGACCGGCAATCTCAACCACCTGCTGAACGTGCCGGCCGCGCGGATGAGCGCATTCCACGACCAGCCCGACGATTTCCTCGATTGGCTGCAAGATCGGAGCGACGTCGCCGGAGGCGTGGCGCCGCATCACTTCGTCGCTCGCAAAGTGTTTGGCGACTATGTGCGGTATCATCTGAAGGAAGAGTTCCGGCGCGCGTCCGGCCGCCGCGGCCGGCTGGTGCTGACGCGCGGCGAGGTGCTCGATCTGCGGGCGTCGCGCAGCGGCGTAACCTTGTGGATCGATCGGGACCGGCGCGTCGAAGCGGATATCGTGGTGTTGGCGGTGGGCAATTTCCCGCCCGAGCCGCCGCCGATCGCCGAGCGCAGCTTTTACGACAGCGCGTATTACCGGCCGGACCCTTGGGCGGCAGACGCGCTGGCCGGGCTCGATCCGGATGACGCGGTCATGTTGATCGGCACTGGGCTGACGATGGTCGACACCGCGATCTCGCTGCTCGACCGGAGGCACCGCGGCCGGATTCACGCGCTGTCTCGCCGCGGGCTGCTGCCGCGCCGGCATGCGGCAGCGCCGTTTCCCGCAGCCGCGCTGATCGAACGCCCATTGCCGACGACGGCTGCCGGACTGACCCGCGCCTTGCGCGAGGAGGCTGCGGAAGTCGTCGGCGCTGGCGGCGATTGGCGGGCGGTCATCGACGGGCTGCGGCCGGCGACCCAGGATATCTGGCAGGCGATGCCGGCAGCGGAGCGGTCCCGTTTTATCCGCCATTTGCGGCCGTGGTGGGACGTCCATCGCCATCGCATGCCGCCGGAGGTTGCGGACCGGCTCGAAGGGGCAATCGGGCGCGGCCAGCTCAGCACCGCGGCGACGCGCATCCGCAAGCTCGAAGCCACTTCCGGCGGGGTCGAGGTCACGCACCAGCCGCGTGGACGCGGCCCGCTCCAGCATCTGAGGGTGGAGCGCGTGATCAATTGCTCCGGTCCGGGCTGCGACTACGATCGGATTGCCGACCCGCTGATCCGCGCGCTGCTCGAACGCGGTGACATCCGCCCCGATGTTCACCGGCTGGGGCTCGATGTCAGCACGAGCTGCGCGCTGCGCAATCGCGACGGCGAGATCTGGCAGCGGCTTTACGCTGTCGGGCCGGTGACCCGTCCGGTGTTCTGGGAGGTCACCTCGGTGCCGGACATTCGGCGCCAATGCGAGGCGCTGGCGGGCTATCTCGCTGGTCGGCTGGCGTCGGCGCGCCCGGCCGCCGGACGCCCGCCCACCCCGGCCACCACTGATGAAGACGATCGTCCGCCGTCGCTGGACGACGATTTCGCCGATCAGGCGCTCTGGGCCTGATCGGCTACCGGGGCAGCGGCGCACACCTGGCGAAGCCGATGGATAGGGTCGACCGAAAGCTGCTGGAGCTGCTGCAGCACGACGCCACCCTGTCGCTCGCGCAGCTGGCCGATCGCGTCGGGCTCTCGGCGACACCGTGCTGGAAACGCGTCCAAAAGCTCGAGGCCAAGAAAGTCATCACACGGCGGGTCGCCCTGGTCGATCCCGATCGCGTCGGCGTCGGGCTGACGGTTTTTATCGGGATCGAGGCGGGAGCTCACACGCCGGAGTGGCTGGAACGCTTCAGCACGGGCGTGGCGGCGATGCCCGAAGTGATGGCGCTGTATCGGATGGCGGGCGACGTTGATTACCTCCTGCATGTCGCCGTAGCCGACATGGCCGAGTACGACGCCTTTTACAAGCGGCTGATCGAAGTGGCGCCGATGAAGAACGTCAGCTCGCGTTTCGCGATGGAGCGCATAAAGCACACCACCGCCTATCCACTGCCCAACGGCACGTTCCGCGGCCGCCGCGCACTCGACGATGGCGACGAGGAATAATATACTATCTGCATGAGTTTCAGAGAAAGACAATTCTTTAAAGTCTTCAATAAAAACGATAGGTTACTATTTACATTCTTCAGCTGATTCTTTATGTTGCCGATCATTCGCGTTGGCGGGTGAAGCAATGACGATGTCGCCCATACTTGAGAAAGAGCGCTGCGACGGGTCGCCGATTTCGGCCTGTTGTTGATCTGCCGCGGGGGCAACGAAGGGCGCGTCACGCGAATTGTAGCTGACCTGGGACGCCCATGCGATCTGCACGTCGGTGTCCCGGTCGCGGACCAGTGCTGCCCTTTCGTCAAGCACAACCTCAAGGCCGAGTTGATCAATGGCCGGCCCTATCCGCGCCACCGCGATGACTCGCACCTGATCGGACTGCGTCGCTGTGTTCGACCTGCTCGGGCTCGAGACGGCCTGGCGAGCTTTGCAACAGCTATTCGGGAGACCGCTAATGGACGAAACCGTTTTTATCGATCCTGGTTGGTCAGTGCGTCCGGTTGCCGGGCGGATCGGCGCCGAGATTTCCGGCGTCAGGCTGGATGGTGACCTGCCGGAGAAAACCGTGGAGGACATCCGCCGTGCGCTGAGCCAGCACAAGGTGCTGTTCTTCCGCGGCCAGGATCACCTCGACGACGACAGGCAGGAGGCGTTTGGCCGGCGCCTCGGCGAGATTGTCGGCCATCCGACGCTGCCGCCGCTGGCCGGCACCCTCGCGATCCTCGAGCTCGACGCCGCGCGCGGTGGTGGCCGGGTCAATTACTGGCACACCGACATGACCTTCCTCGACGCCTATCCGCAGGCCTCGATCCTGCGCGCGGTGCACGTCCCCGCCCATGGCGGCGACACGGTCTGGGCCAACACGGCCGCCGCCTACCGCGATCTGCCGGACGATTTGCGCAGTCTGGCCGACCGGCTCTGGGGCATTCACACCAACGATTACGACTATGCCGCCATCCGCCCCGACGCCCGCGACGAAGACCGGCGGCATCATGCCGAGATATTCACCTCGACAGTCTACCAGACGGAACACCCGGTCGTCCGCGTGCATCCGGAGACCGGCGAACGCTCGCTGGTCCTCGGCGGCTTTTTGCAGAAGCTCGTGGGTTACTCGCAGACCGATTCGGCGCATCTCATCGCCATCCTGCAATCGCATGTGACCCGTCTCGAAAACACGGTGCGCTGGCGCTGGGCCGATGGCGACGTAGCGATCTGGGACAATCGCGCGACGCAGCATTACGCGATCGACGATTACGGCAAAGAGCCACGGGTCATGCACCGGGTGACGGTCGCCGGCGATGTGCCGGTCGGTGTCGGCGGCCGCCGCGGCGTTGCCCGCAAGCGGCCGATGACGGTCGTATCGGCGCTGGTTGCCGGGCCCGAACTTCTGCAGATGCCGGTCTGAACCGGCGGACCGCGCCAATTTCCCTTCAGCAAGAGGCTGCCATGACGCTAGTCGATCCCCCGCCCGTCGCGGGGCGCCGACCGCCGGTGCGTCCGGCTGCGGCGCAAGCCATCCCTTTCGAGGTGCCGCTGCTTTCGGTATCCGGCCGGACGGCGCCGCGATCTGCCGATACCGTCACGAATTTGCTGGCTACGGCCGGAAGCCGGTTGCGGCGCTACGGCGCTGTGCTGTTTTTTCTTCTCGCCTGGCAGCTGGCTTCGCAATTCCAGCTGGTCGACCCGTCGGTTATCCCGTCGTTCACGGCCGTGGTCGCAGCGATCGTCGACGGGTTCGCCGGCGGCAAGCTGATCGACAACATGCTGGTCAGCCTCGGCCGCGCCGGCATCGCCTTTGGCATCGCCACTGGGGTGGCGATACCGCTGGGCCTGTTCATGGGCTCGTTCCGGCGCTTTGAGGAAATTGTCGATTCACTGCTCCAGCTGTTCCGGCAGACCTCGGCGCTGGCGATCTATCCGATTTTCATCCTGCTGCTCGGGCTCGGCGAGACCTCGAAGATCGCGATCATCGGCTGGGCCGCGTTTTTCCCGGTTCTCCTGAACACGATTTCCGGTGTCGAGCAAGTCGATCGGCGGCTGATCGAGATGGCGCGCGTCTTTGGCGCGTCGCGGGCGGAGGTGTTCCGGCGCGTGGTTCTGCCGGCGGCGACGCCCGCGATCTTTGTCGGCTTGAGGTTGAGCGCCACGGTCTCGCTGCTGCTCCTCGTCGCCGCCGAGATGATCGGCGCCAAGCAAGGGCTCGGCTTTCTGATCATCAACTCGCAGTACAATTTCGAGATTCCGACGATGTTTGCAGCCATCGTGCTGCTCGCGAGCATCGGCCTCGCCATCAACTACGCGCTGCTCTTCGTGCAGGGCCGGCTGTGCCGCTGGGAGAGTCCGCGCAGCGCCAAGCCCGCGCCGTGATCCGTCACCGCCCAATCTCGGAGAATCCCATGAAGCCGCAATTCTTCGCCCGCCGAGCGGGCTTCGTCACCGCATTGGCCGCGATCGTCGCGGCCGGCCCGATCGGCGCTTCCCGGGCGGCCGACAGTGTCGTCACGATCCGCTATTTCGCCAATCGCGGCGACGTCACCGCCCATGAGCTCGCCGACGCGCTCGGCTGGATGAAGGAAAAAGGCATCCGCCTCGAACCCGAAGGGTTTTCGGAAAGCGGGCCGGAAAATCTCGTCGCGCTCTCCGCCAATGCGATCGATGTCGCCGGCGTTGCCACGCCGCCGCTGATCAACGCGATCACGGCCGGCGCCAAGTTTGTCGGCGTGATCCCGGGTGTCGGCGTCAGCAAGGCGGTCACCAGCAAGTTTTTTGTCCTCGCCGACAGCCCGATCAAAACGCCGCAAGACCTGAAAGACAAATCGGTCGCGGTCAACACGCTCGGCGCGCATCTCGATTACACGACCCGGGAGTATCTGCGAGCCCACAGCCTGCCCGCCGACTATCTGAAGCTGATCACCGTGCCGGGACCGCAGCTCGACCAGATCCTGCGGCACAAACAGGCCGATGTGGTGGCGGTCGGCGGCTGGCAGGCGATCTTTGCCGGCAGGATCGAGGCCGAAGGCGGCGTCCGGGTGCTGTTCACCGATCACGACGTGCTCGGCGACATCGTGCTCGGCAACGTCGCGATGAAGCGCTCGTTTGTCGCCGCCCATCCACAGGCGGTCCGGGATTTCGTGACCCAGTCCGCACGGGCGGTGGACTGGAGCGCGGCGCACCCGGCGGAGGCGCGAAAGCTGTTCGCCGAAATTCTCAAAAAGCGCGGCGACAATCCCGAATTGGCGCGCTACTGGCCGGGCTACGGATTGCGCGAGCACGCGCTCTACACCGACCACGACGCCCGGTTCTGGATCGACACGCTGGTCCGCAGCGGCAAGCTCGAGCCCGGCCGGCTCGTGCCGGAGGACGTCGAGACCAACCGGTACAACGATTTCGCGCATCTCGCGCGGCAATGACGCCGGAGAGCGCCATGAGCGGACGGGGACAGCAAGGTCACAGCCTCGAAATTCGGGGCCTGGCAAAATCCTTTGTCATCGATGGACGGATGCACCCGGTCTTCCGGCAGCTCGACCTCGATATCGAGCACGGCGAGCTTGTCGTCATCGTCGGCGAGAGCGGCTCGGGCAAGACCACGCTGCTGCGGATCATCGCCGGCCTGGAAGCGGCCGATCACGGCTCGGTCGTCGTCAACGGCAAGGCGGTCGGCGGGGTCGGCAGCGAGCGTGTCATGGTTTTTCAGGAGCCGCGCCTGCTGCCGTGGCTGACCGTGCGGAAGAACATCGGCTTTGGTCTCGAGCTGCGCGGCCAGCCGCGTCGGGCGATCGACCACAAGGTCGGCGAAGCGCTGCGCCTGGTCGGGCTGGAGGCGTTCGCCTCGGCCTATCCGAGCCAGTTGTCGGGCGGCATGGCGCAGCGGGTCGGCATTGCCCGCGCATTGGTGACCGATCCGCAGATCCTGCTGCTCGACGAGCCGCTGGGCGCGCTCGACGCCATGACCCGGCTGCGTATGCAGCAAGAGCTGGAGCGGCTGTGGCAGGACAGCCGGGCGACGATGGTCATGGTGACCCACGACATCGAGGAAGCCGCCTACCTTGCCGACAAGATCGTCGTGATGGGCACCGGCCGCGACGGCTTGGGCGAGGTCATCGCGGTGCCGCTTTCACGGCCGCGAGACCGCAGTGCCAGAGAATTCGTCGATATCCGCGAAGCGCTCCTCGAGCGGTTCAATCTGGCTTCGCATTAGGCGCTTTTCTTCCCG
>DASXAM010000037.1:0-19279 GCA_036404275.1 Allostellaceae bacterium | reverse complement strand
ACCAGCCCGCGCAATGGAAAAATCGACAAATAGCTGCCACCGGCAAAGAGCACGATCAGCAATATCGCGAACAAAAAGCTCGGCACCGCGTAGCCGACGATGATGACGGCGCTCGTCCACACATCGAACCGGCTGCCGTCCCTGACCGCCTTTCTGATGCCGAGCGGGATCGAGACGAGATAGGTGATCAACGTCGTCCACAGCCCGATCGAGATCGACACCGGCAGCTTCGATTCGATCAAGTCGGAGACACGCTGGTCGCGGAAAAAGCTGGTGCCAAAATTAAACGTCAAGTAGTTGCGCATCATCAGCGCAAACCGGGTCAAGGGCGGCTTGTCAAAGCCGTATTGCTTTTCGAGCTCCTTGATCAGCGCCGGGTCGAGGCCCCGCGCCCCGCGATACCGGGTGTTCTCGGCGCCGCCCAGGGTCTTGACCTCGCCGCTGCCGGCGCTGACCCGCTCGGTGGCGCTGACGGTGTTGCCCTTGAGGCGCGCGATCATCTGCTCAACCGGCCCGCCAGGCGCGGCCTGGATAATAACAAAATTCACCACCATGATCGCAAACAGCGTCGGGATGATCAGCAAAATGCGCCGCAACGCGTAGGCGATCATCCCCGCCCCCTCACTTTTTTGTCACCTCGCCTTTTTTGGCCTCGACCGAGTGCTCGGCGGCGGGATCGACCCACCAAGTGTCGAGGCCGAGCGCATATTTGGGCGAAGTGGTCGGGCGCCGGAACTTGTTCCAATAGGCGACCCGAAACGCCGACAAATGATAATTCGGGACCACGTAATAACCGTATTGCAGGACCCGGTCGAGTGCCCGCGTATGAGCGACAAGGCTCGCCCGATCGGGGGCTTGGATCAATTCTTCGATCAGCTGGTCGACGACCTTGCTCTTGACACCGAGCAGATTGCCGCTGCCCTGCTGGTCGGCGGCTGCCGAGCCGAAATATTCGCGCTGCTCGTTGCCCGGCGATAATGATTCGCCAAAGAGAACGACGGTCATGTCGTAATCGAAGGTCTCCATCCGCCGCTGGTATTGCGCGGTGTCGACCGTGCGCACCCGCGCGGTGATCCCCATGCGTTTCAAATTGTCGGCAAACGGCAGCACGATCCGCTCGAATTGCGGGTTGTCGAGCAGGAACTCGAATTCGAAGGGCTGGCCGGTCTTGTCGTTGACGAGCTTTTCGCCCTTAAAGCTCCACCCGGCTTCCTTCAGCAGCTTCAACGCCTTGCGCAGCCCCTCGCGAATGTTGCCAGAGCCGTCGTATTTGGGCGGATCGTATTCGGTGGTGAACACCGCCTCCGGGATCTGGCCACGGAACGGCTCCAGGATCTTCAGCTCCTCGCCTTTCGGCACTCCGGTCGCGGCCAATTCCGAATTGTCGAAATAGCTGCGGGTTCTCGTATAGGCGCCGTAGAACAAATTCTTGTTCGACCATTCGAAATCGAAAGCATAGGCGAGCGCTTCGCGCACCCGCGGGTCCTGAAAGATCGGCCGGCGCAGATTATAGCCAAAGCCCTGCATGCCGCTGGGCAATTGGTTCGGGATCGCCTCCTTTTTGATCAACCCGGCGCGCAAGGCTGGGCTGTTATAGCCGGTCGCCCAATCCTTCGACGAATTTTCGAGGCGCAAATCGTATTGCCCGGCCTTGAAGGCTTCGAGCGCCACCGTCGCATCGCGGTAGTAGTCATAGCGGATCGCATCGACATTGAACCGCCCCTTGCCCACCGGCAAATTGGCTGCCCAATAATCCGGCACCCGACGATAGGTGATCGACCGGCCCGGCTCCAGCTTCTCGATTTTGTAGGGCCCGCTACCAAGCGGCGGATCGAGCGTCGTCTTTTCGAAATCGCGCCCCGACCAGTATTTCTTCGACAGCACCGGCATCTGGCCGATGATCTGCGGCAGCTCGCGGTTTTGCGTCGTCTTGAACGTAAATCGCACGCCGCGTTCGCCCTCCTTTTCGACCTTGGCGACGTCGCCGTAATAGGAGCGGTACATCGGCTGTCCCTTGGCCCGCAAGGTCTCGAACGTCCACACCACATCGTCGGGCGTGATCGGCGTGCCGTCGTGAAACTTCGCCTCGGCGCGCAAGGTATAAAGCACCGACGATTTGTCGGGCGCCTTCTCGATGCTTTGCGCGACGAGCCCATATTCGCTCGCTGGCTCGTCTTCCGCCGCGGTCGACAGCGTGTCGAAGACCTGGCGGATGCCGGCCGCCGGCACGCCCTTGATGACAAAGGGGTTGAGCGTGTCGAAGGTGCCGATCGCCGAAAGCCGCATCGCCCCGCCCTTCGGCGCTTGCGGATTGACATAGTCGAAATGGGTGAAGCCGGGACCGTATTTCAGATCGCCGAACAGCGAGAGGCCGTAGGTCGCGACCGCGGCCATCGCCGCCGCGCCGAGCAGCAGAACAATACCCGCGGCCGCCGCCGCCACCTTGCGCATGACCGGATTCCTAACAGGATCGCGCCTCAACCGGCGAGGAGAGCGAGCGCCGCGGCAAAGCTCCGGCGGTCGCCGGCAGCAAGAACGCGGCCGTCCGAGGCGAGGGTTAGCGGATTGCCGCACCAGTCGCCGCTGACACCCCCCGCCCCTTCGACGATCGGGATCATCGCGCAGAAATCGTAGGGCTTGAGGCTCGCTTCAAGGACGAGGTCGATAAACCCGGCGGCGAGAAGGCCGTAGGCGTAGCAGTCGGCGCCAAAGCGGGTCAGCTTGACCGCGGCCTTGATGCGGGCGAAAGCGGCCGCATCCGCGCCCTCGAACATGTCGGGCGTGGTGGCGAACAGTGTCGCGCGATCGAGCACGTTGCACGAGCGGCAGCGAACCGTGCGGCCGTTCAATGTTGTCGGCCGGCCAGCGGCGCCGACCCAGCGCTCACCCGAGATCGGCTGGTCGATGACGCCGAGGAGCGGCCGCCCCGCTTGGGCGAGCGCGATCAGCGTGCCGAATAGCGGGACTCCGCTGATAAAGGATTTGGTGCCGTCGATCGGGTCCAAAACCCAGACGAATTCCGCCCCCTCCCGCACCCGGCCATATTCCTCGCCAATGATGCCGTGCTCCGGAAAGCGCGCCTCGATCAGTTGCCGCATTGCCGCCTCGGCGGCGCGGTCGGCGATGGTCACCGGTGTCGAATCGGGCTTGTCGTCAACCGCGAGCGGGGTCCGGAAATGCGGCCGGATCGCCGCTCCGGCCGCATCGGCCAGCTCGACGGCAAGCTCCAGAAAGGCATCCACATCGGTCGGTGGCGCAATCATCCCCGTCTCCCCGCTGGCGGGGCGAGGGGGAGCGCACTTGCGTGGCGGGTTACTTCAGCGTCTGCAGATAGGCGATGACGTCCGCGCGGTCCTGCGCCTTGGGGAAGCCGGCAAAGGTCATCTTGGTGCCGGGCGCGAAATGCTGCGGGTTGTCGAGCCATTCGTTCAGCGCCTCCGGGTCCCATTTCTGCCCTTTGTGCTTTTCCAGCGCAGACGAAAATGCGTAACCGGCCCGCCCCTCGCCGATCGGCTGGCCGACGACGTCCCACAAATCGGGACCGATCTTGTTGGCCCCGCCTTTGGTGAAGTTGTGGCACACCGCGCACACTTTGGTCAGCTGCTCGCCACGCTTGGGGTCGGCCTTGGCGAGCAGCGGCCCGATCGGCGCGAGCTTGGCCGGTGCCGTCTCGGCCGGCGCCGCGGTCGTGGTCGGCGCCGCACCGGCGATCATGTAGACCGGCTTCTCCAATTCTCTGGGCCGGATGATCTCGCTCGCGAGGATCCCACACACCATCGCCACGATCAGCGCGGTCAGCGCCGAAGCAATGATCTTGTTCCATTCGAAAGACGGCATCGACGATCCTTCCGACCCTCAGGGCCGGGAGAAAATCGAATTCCCCCCGACAACACAATCGGTTTATCACGGTCGCCACAGGGTGACGAACCGGGCAAGTTGTCGCTGTCCGAGTTCGAACGGGACTATGGGAGGCGCAAAGTGAACCCGATTGTCGTGATCCCGGCGCGCCTCGCCGCGACCCGGCTGCCGGGAAAGCCTCTCGCCGATATCGCCGGCGCGCCGATGATCGTGCGTGTCTGGCGCCGTGCCGTCGCCGCCGCAATCGGGCCGGTCGTCGTCGCCTGCGGCGACCGCGAGATCGCCGAGGCGATTGAAACAGCCGGCGGACGCGCGGTCATGACCGACCCCGACCTGCCCGCGGGCTCCGACCGGGTCTACGCCGCGATCGGCATGCTCGATCCCGGCCGCGCCCACGACGCGGTGCTCAACGTCCAGGGTGACATGCCGTTTCTCGACCCCGCGGCGATTCGTCTTGCCGCCGACGCCCTCGCCGACCCTTTGATCGACATCGCCACCCTCGCCGCACCGATCGAGGACGAGGCGGCGCTCGCCGATATCAGCGTCAACAAAGTCGTTGCCGGCTTTGCCAACCCGGCGCGGCCGGCGCTGGCACTCTACTTCAGCAAGGCCGTTGTGCCGTGGGGACCGGGCCCGCATTACGAGCATGTCGGCCTCTACGCCTACCGCCGCGCCGCACTCGAACGCTTCGCCGCCTTGCCGAAGAGCATCCTCGAAGGGCGGGAGCGGCTCGAGCAATTGCGCGCGCTCGAAGCCGGCATGCGCATTTCGGTCACCCTGATCGACAAGGCGCAGCTCGGCGTCCAGGTCGACACACCCGCCGACCTCGCCCGCGCCCGCCAATTCGCCGACTGCGGCTAGCCCCCGGAAAGACGATACAACGCAGGGGCGGCGCGCGGCTCCACCCGGTCGAAAGGCTTCCAAATGCCGATTTTTATGCAACATCGTGCTGAATATGGATGGCGCCACCGGCGGTGCTTTGCTGTCTTGCTGGCCCTTTTCCTGTTTGCCGGATCGGCCGCTTTTGCCGAGGAAGAGACATGTCCTGGAATGGCGGTGGGTCAGTGCCGCAGCACGGCACCGGAAGGTGCGCTGCTGCACAACCCCAACTCACAAGGCCACCCGGTTTGGACCACGCGATGCGGCCCTAATACATTCCCCAGCCAGCTGGACAGGATCTGTGACGAGATCAGCCGTTGCCCGGCCGCCGGTGGTTTTGCAAAGTTTCTTCAAGCCGTCACCGGCGCCTGCAAATCGAAACATTTTACTGGGTATTTCGGCCTCGATGGGATGACGTTCGGGATCCTCGACTGGACCGAAGACAATCTCCCCGAGCTGCTCCGGGCGTACCAGCGGCAAAGTCCCACCAGCTTCGCGCAGACACTGGGAGGTCTCGGCCTGCCGATCCGTGACGGCTGTCTGGACCCGAAATGGGCCTGCGACAACAACCGGCAGGGCCGGCTGATGTGCGATGCCGGCTTTCACAGCGCGTTCGCGACGGCGCTGCGCACGGCCGAGCTCCAGCAAGCCCAGGCGATCCAGGCGCTGGCGACCTATGAGCAGCGTCTCAAAAGATTCGCCAGCCTGGGGTTGCAAACCGAATACGGCAACGTTGCGATGGTGGTGGTCGCCAATAATCTGCTGAACAACCAAGACTGCAGACCCGCGGCCTGGAAGGCGGCATGCGCCGGCCAGCCGGACGAGAAACGCTTGGTGGATTGCATGCTCGACCGCTATGTCGAGCATGAATGCCGCGGCTCCCGGTCGGGCTCGGAGAGCCGGAGGGCCGACATCAAACGGCTGTTCGGCGCCGCCGCCGAAGCCGGGATCGTCCATCCCACCGCGCAGGCGGTGATCGCCTGCAGCGCCGATTGGGGAAAGTAAATCATTCGGCCGATCCGGCGCGCGGGTGGTGGCTGGCATGCGGCGGTGGGGGTGGCGGCAGCGGTCGGATCGCGGACAAATCGGCGGCAACGCAAAGATGAGGGGGAAACGCAATGTTCGCATGGCTGCGCGATCTGACCGCGCGGGAACGGCGCACGATGTTCGCCTGCTGGGGCGGCTGGACCTTGGACGGGCTCGACCAAGGGCTCTACGCCTATGTTGTGCCGACCGTCATCGCGGCATGGGCGATGTCGAAGGGGGCGGCCGGCACGATCGGCACCGTGACCGTCGTCACCTCGTCCTTCGGCGGCTGGTTTGCCGGCGCGCTCGCCGACCGCTTTGGCCGCGTGCGCATGCTGCAAATCGCGATCCTGTGGTATTCGGTCTTCACGTTTCTCTGCGGCTTTGCCCAGAATTTCGAGCAGCTCTTTATCCTGCGCGGCCTGCACGGGCTCGGCTTTGGCGGCGAATGGGCGACCGGCGCCGTCTTGATGGGCGAGGTGATCCGCGACAAGTATCGCGGCCGCGGCGTCGGATTTGTCCAAACCGGCGCTGCCTTTGGCCCGGGCCTCGCAGCCCTCGCCTATGCCGCCCTATTCGCGATCCTGCCCGAATGGATCGCTTGGCGGGCCTTGTTCTGGGTCGGCATCCTACCCGGCTTCTTCGTGCTGTGGATCCGCCGCAGCATCCCCGAATCGAACGCCTTCGAGGGTCGGCGTAGCACCGGCGACGCGCCGGCTGGCATCGCCCAACTGCTGTCGGCGTTTCGCGGGCCCTATCTGTGGCTGACGGTCCGGGTGTCGCTGATGGTCATGGGCGCCCAAGGGGGCGTTTGGTCCGTCGGCTTCTGGATGCCGACCTATCTGCGCACGGTGCGCCACCTGTCCGCCACCGGCACCGGGCTCTATTCAGCCGTTCTCGCCCTAGGCTCGCTGATCGGGTTTTTGTGTGGCGCCTATTTGGCCGATGCGATCGGCCGCAAGGCGACGTTCATGATCTCGGCTATAGCCTCGATCGTCATGATCCTCATCTATGTCTATCTGCCGGTCGGCAACACTGCGCTGTTGTTCCTCGGCATCCCGCTCAACATCTCGATTCTGATGAAGTTCGCGCCTATGGGCCCGTTTATGACCGAGCTCTACCCGACCAGCATCCGCGGCACCGGGCAGGGTTTCTGCTATAACGCTGGCCGGGCGATCGGCTCGGTGTTCATGACGGTGATCGGCTTTGCCGCCGCGGTCATGCCGCTCGCCACGGCGATCGCGGTGTTTGCAAATCTGGCTCATCTGCTGATGATCGTCATGCTTCTGACGCTGCCGGAGACGCGCGGCCGCGCCATCGCCAGTCTCGAAGACGAGGTTCCAGACGCAGCGCCCTCCCCTGCCCGACCGGCCGCCAGTCGCAGCTAAACCATCACCTCCTCGTCACCCCCGCAAAGCGGGGGTACCGGAGCGCTAGGTCCCGGATTCCTCTTCCGGAAAAGAACCGATCATGCTTCAGTCCGGGCGCGGCCGCTCACCTGCCGGCGTCGCTGGCCCCCCGCTCGTTGGCAGGCGGCGTGCTCGACCCCTGGCCGATGTCACGATGGTCGGTCAGCGCCTTCCAAGTCGGCGGATCGAGCGCCGCGGTCCGGTCCAGGCCGTTGTCTTGTTGGAACTTTTCGAGCGCGCGCTTTGTCTGACGGCCGATCACTCCGTCCAGCGACCCGTGGTAAAGCCCGTCGTTGCGCAACTCGATCTGCGCCCACCGCACGTCGTCTTTCCAGATGCGGGCATCCGGCAACCCGGTATTGTCCTGGGCGCCGGCCGTTACCGCCATGCTTCCCGCATCCGCAGCATTTCCCGCACCGGCGATAGAATCGAGCGCGGCACCGCCGATACCCAAGGCAAGCACTGAAGCAGAACCCAGCACGACCTTTCGGATCAGTCTTGTCATCGTTATCCCCACGTCAATTGACTGACGATCGGTTCGCCATACCTTCTAAAACACTCGACCTGACAATCCGGTTCCGGATAGTTCTCCGATGCGCCAAACCCTTTGGCGTATGAAAACCCTTTGGCGTATGAAGCTGTGCAGGTCCTAAAGATCGGCTGAGGAACCTTGCACTTGCTGTTGGGTTTTCTCTAACACCCCGTCACCTCCAAAAAGTGGCGGTATGAGGGAACCAGTTGGAGTCTTGTCGTGGCAGATCGACAACAATCACATGACGTGAACCAGAGAGCACGGCTCGACATGGCCGTCGGCGAGAGCCATGACGGCGCGGGGAATCATCAAAAGAAGGATCGGCAGTCCGTGAAACCCGGCGGCACCGTCGGCCGCGACGTGCCTGACCAGAGCAAGGAGCACAACACGGAAATCGCCGTTGAGGCCGGTCGCAAACCCGGCCAGCATCACAGCGATAAAACTTGATGTGCTGACGATATCCCGCTGTCTCCTCGGGTCGAGGCTGCGGCTTCGCCCGAGTGGACGGGCGGGATGCGTCGAAGTGAGAGAGAGCTGAGATCTTGATAGAAACCGCTTGATAGAAACCATAGGTGCATTTGTGTAATCGGTTTCCAGCCTCGACCCTATGCTGGTATAGCCCGTAACCGGACGTTATTGCCGATGCGTCGTTGCTGGCCCTCGTTGCTGTTTTCCTCACCGCGACTTCAATAATCTCAATCTCTCGCCGCACCGCGTGCGCAAAACCTGCTGCGGCGGAATACCCCATCGTGTAGAATAGACGCGTCCCACGACCGGCGACGGGTTCCGCCGGCGCCGTGACCTTGCGAGAAGCCGTGACCTTGCGAGAAGCCGTGACTCTGCGAGTAGCTGATACTTTGAGACAATTGGGACATGCCTGATCCGACAAACCGTTTCGCCGACCCGTCGCGCACGATCTCGTTCCAGGGCGCGCCGGGGGCCTATTCCGACCTCGCCTGCCGCAACGTCTTTCCTGACATGGCGACGCTGCCCTGTGCCCAGTTCGAGGACGCTTTTGCTGCGGTTCGCGAGCGTCGCGCCGCCCTGGCGATGATCCCGATCGAAAATTCGGTCGCCGGCCGGGTCGCCGACATCCACCACCTGATGCCGGATTCCGGGCTCTACATCATCGGCGAGCATTTCGAGCGGGTGCGCCATCAGCTTCTGGCCGTGCCGGGCGCGAGCCTCGCCACAATCCGCACGGTCCGCAGCCACGTTCATGCGCTCTCGCAATGCCGCAAGCTGATCCGCGCGCTCGGCCTCACGCCGGTCGTCGCCGCCGACACCGCCGGCGCCGCTGCCGAAATTGCTGCCCATAGCGACCCGAGCGTCGCCGCGATCGCCTCCGAGCTCGCCGGCCGCGTCTACGGCCTCGCCACGTTGAAGGAAAACATCGAGGACGCCGACCACAACACGACGCGCTTTCTGATCATGTCGCGCGACGCGCTGCGGCCGCCGCGCGGCACGCCGACGGTCACCACCTTCCTCTTCCGGGTGCGCAACGTGCCCGCCGCGCTCTATAAGGCGATGGGCGGGTTCGCCACCAACGGCGTCAACATGACCAAGCTCGAAAGCTATATGGTCGGCGGCGCGTTTTCCGCGACCCAGTTCTATGCCGATGTCGAGGCCCATCCCGACGACCGGCCGCTGAGCTTGGCGCTCGAAGAGCTCGCCTTCTTTTCGCGCGAGGTCAAAATTCTCGGCGTCTATCCGGCCCATCCGGCGCGCCTCGCTGCCGCCTTCGGGGAATAAATCCGCTGCCTGAAGGGTCGTACAGGGAAACTCTTTTGGGGAAACAGCGATGACCATCCCAATCTCGACCTTCCGCATCGGGTTTGCGACCGCGGCGGCAATCGGTCTCTGTCTCGCGGCTTCGGCCCCGGCCCGCTCCGATGGTGGCGGCGGTGGCGGCGGCAGCGACAATTGGACGACGCCGAGCTGCGGCCGTGGACAGGTCTACGACAATCGCACCGGCCGGTGCGTGAAAGCCGAAAACGGCGTTATTCCCGACAAGGAATTTGCCGAAAACGCTTATGCGCTGGCCAAAGCCCACCGCTATCAGGAGGCGCTTGCGGTTCTCGATTTGATGAAAGATCCGAACACTGCGGAGGCGCTCAATTATCGCGGCTATGCGACGCGCAAGCTCGGCCGGACCGATGAGGGGATCGGCTATTATCTGCGTTCGGTAGCGCTCGACCCGCATTACGCGAAAGTTCGCGAATATTTGGGCGAGGCCTATCTCGTCAAAGGCGACCTCGCGAGCGCCCAGGCGCAATTGCTGGCGATCAAGGAAATCTGCGGCACCACCTGCGAATCCTACGAGCATCTCGCCGTGGCGATCGCCGACCCCGCCGATCTCTAATCGCTTTAGATGTCGGGAGAGGGGGCAGCCGAGCGCCGTGCGAGCGCCCGGCTGCGAAGGCAGCGCAGCCGAAGTGGTCTGCACGCAGGTGATGATATTGTATAAGCCGCGGCCTCGAACGAGGATCGATTGCCATGAGCGAGGACGCCGGCAGCGTCATTGATTTTTTACGCGGTCGGTTTGGGCGCATGGACGAGCGTTTTGACCGCGTCAATGCCAGGCTCGACGAATTGACCACGCGCCTGCTTCGCCTCGAACGAGAGATTGTCGATTTGCGCCGCGAAATTACCGGCCTTCATGAGGACTACGTTGGTCTGGCCGGGCGGCTCGATACGCTGGATCGCCGGATTGCCCGGATCGAGCGCCGCATCGAGCTGGTTGAAGAAGGCGCATAAGCCGCGGTTCCAGCCGGTCTGGAGATCCGCCTGATCGACCTGCCGCCTCGATCGCTTTCGGTATGAATCGCCCCTCAGATCGGATGCCAGTGCGCGGCAGTCCGCGGTTGGCAGGTTGACATCCGCTTTTTTGAGAACCAATTTACTGACTGGGTAGTTAGTAAATTGGTTGCGCAAATGACCGATCTCACCCCGAGCACCCGCTGGCGGCGGCGCAAAGGCGCCCGGCCGGCGGAGATCCTGGCGGCGGCACTCGCCTCTTTTGCCGAGCGCGGCTTTGCCGCGACCCGGCTCGACGATGTCGCGGCGCGGGCCGGCGTCACCAAGGGGACCCTCTATCTCTATTTTCGCAACAAGGAGGAGCTGTTCGAGGCGGTGGTCCGGCAGGAGCTGGTGCCGAACCTCGCACGGGCCGAGGCGATAGTTGCCGGCTCCAAAGCTCCGAACCTCGTCTTGCTGCACGAGCTGGTGGGGTTGTTCTCGCAGGTCATGCGCTCGCCGCTCGGCGCCATTCCCAAGCTGGTGCTGACCGAGGCTGGAAACTTTCCCGACCTCGCCCGCTTTTACAGTGACGAGGTCGTCGATCGCGGCACTGCGCTGTTCCGCCGGGTGATCGAGCGCGGTATCGCGACGGGCGAGTTCCGCCCGGTCGATGTCGAGAGCACGGTCATATGCATCGTGGCGCCGCTGCTGCTCGCGGCGCTGTGGCGGCATTCGTTCGAACGGGTTTCGGATCGCCGCCTCGACGCCGAAGCGCTGGGCCGGGCCGAGATCGACCTGCTGCGGCATGGCCTCGCGGCCGAGCCGAGTGCTGAGGCCGGTGTAGACGAGGGATTGCGATGAGCCTCGACGAGCTCGACCGACCCGAGGCGGACCTGGCCGAGAAGCCGAGCTATGCGCCGCATTTGGACGGCAAAGCGCCGAACCGACAGACCGGCCGCGGCCGCGACAAGCCTTGGTATCGCCGGCCGCTGGGGCTCGCCGCGATCTTCCTCCTTGCCGCAGCGCTGGTCGGCGGTGGCGTGTCCTGGTGGCTCGAGGCGCGGCAGTGGGAAACGACCGACGATGCCTTTATCGCGACCCACATGGTGATGGTGGCGCCTCAGGTGGCCGGGCGGGTCGCCAAGGTGCTGGTCGACGACAATCAACAGGTCGCCGCCGGGCAGGTGCTGGTCGAGATCGATCCAGCCTCGCTAAAGGCGCAGCTCGACCAGGCGGTCGCAGACCGGCTCGCGGCCGCCGGCAGCCTGGCCCAGGCCGATGCGCAACAAGCGGCGGCCCAGGCCAATGTGCAGCAAGCCCAGGCCGAAATCGGGGTCGCGCAAGCCAACGCCACCAACGCGCAACGCCAGCTCGAACGCAGCCAGGCGCTGGTGCCGCGCGGGTTTGCAACACGCCAACAGCTCGATAACGATCTCGCCAACGCGCGCAGCAGCGCCTCCAACCTCGTCGCGGCGCAAAAGAAGCTCGCCGCGGCGGGCGCCCAGGCGCGCGTCGCGGCGAGCCAGATCGTGACCGCCAAAGCCAATCTCAAAAGTGCTAAGGCGCGCGAAGAGGCGGCGCGGCTCAACCTGTCCTACACCCGGGTCACCGCTTCCGAGGCTGGGCGCATCGCGCACAAGAACGTCGCGATTGGCGACTATGTGCAGACCGGTCAGAACTTGATGGCGCTGGTGCCGCTGAACGTCTGGATAACGGCGAATTTCAAGGAGACCCAGCTCGCCCATATGCGTGTCGGCCAGTCGGTCGAGATCGCGATCGACGCCTATCCGGGCAAGGTCTTCCACGGGCATGTCGACAGCTTCGAAGCCGGCAGCGGCGCCGCCTTCGACCTGTTGCCGCCGGAGAACGCCACCGGCAACTTCGTCAAGGTGGTGCAGCGCGTGCCGGTCAAGATCGTCTTCGATGCGCCGCCCGACCCGCATTTCCCGCTGGGCCCCGGCATGTCGGTCGAGCCGAGCGTCAAGGTGAGGTAGGAGCGCGCCTGATGGCATCGCCGCAATCCGGCGTTCCGGGCGGCGCCAACCCGTGGCTGGTCGCGCTGACGGTCGGGCTCGCCGCCTTTATGGAGGTGCTCGACATCTCGATCGCCAATGTCGCGCTGCAGCACATCGCCGGCAGCCTCTCGGCAAGCCAAGACGAATCGACCTGGATCCTGACGTCGTATCTGGTCACCAACGCCATCGTTTTGCCGGTCAGCGGCTGGCTCGCATCGCGGATCGGGCGCAAGCGCTATTTTATCGGCTGCATCGCCGGCTTCAGCCTCGCCTCTCTCGCTTGCGGCATCGCGCCGAGCCTCGGCCTGCTGATCATCGCGCGTGGTCTGCAAGGCGTGGCCGGCGGCGGGCTCCAGCCGAACTCGCAGGCAATCCTCGCCGACACCTTTCCGCCGGAAAAACGCGGCCAGGCCTTCGCCGTCTATGGTCTCGCCGTCGTCTTCGCGCCGGCGATCGGACCCACTCTGGGCGGCTGGATCACCGACAATTTCAGCTGGCGCTGGGTGTTCCTGCTCAACGTCCCGATCGGCATCGTGCTGTCCTTGCTCGCCGCCCGCATGCTCGCCGACCCGCCCGCGCTTGTCGCAAAGCGCAAGGCGCAGCGCGGCGTGTTCGATTTCGATTACGTCGGCTTTGCGCTGCTGGTCGTCGGCATGGGCGCCTTGCAGATCGTGCTCGACAAGGGGCAGGAGGACGATTGGTTCGGCAGCTCCTTTATCACCTGGTTTTCGCTCGCCGCAGTCCTCGCGCTCGTTGCGTTTGTGGTCTGGGAGTTGCGCCGCGCCGATCCGATCGTTGATCTGCGGCTGCTCGCCGACCGCAATTTTGCCGTCGGCAACCTGTTGATGTTTATGCTAGGTCTCGCGCTCCTCGGCACGACGGCGCTGTTGCCGCTTTATGTGCAGAGCCTTTTCGACTACACCGCGACCGATGCAGGGCTGGTGATCTCGCCGGGCGGCTTTGCGGTGATGCTGACGATGCCGCTGGTCGGCGCCCTCAGCGGCAAGATCGATACCCGCATCTTGATCGGGCTCGGCTTTGCCGGTACCGCCCTCGCCCTCTACGCGATGACCCGCTTCAACGGCGCGATCGACTACGCCACGATTGCCTGGGCGCGGGTTTATCAGTCGCTGCCGCTGGCCTTCCTGTTTATCCCGATCAACTTGACCGCGATGGCCGCCGTGCCGTCGGCAAAAAGTAACAACGCGACGGCGATTATCAACATGATGCGCAATTTGGGCGGCAGCTTTGGCATCTCGATCGTGACGACGCTGATCGCCCGCCGCGAGCAATACCATCAGAGCATGCTGGTCGAGCATGCCTCGCCGCTCGACACACCCTATACCGTCGCCGCACGGCACCTTCAGAACGCCTATCTCGCCTGGTCCGGCAGCGCCGTCGATGCGGTGCATCAAGCGCAGGCGGCGATCTACGCCATGGTGCAAAAACAGGCTGCGCTATTGTCCTTCAACGACGCCTTCTGGCTGATGGCAGTGGTATTGGCGGCGATGGTGCCGCTGGTGCTGCTGCTGCGCAAGCCACACCCGGCATCGGCCTCCCCGCCTGCGCTGTAGCATCACGGGGCGTCGGCGGGGGCAAGCCCCCCAAAACCGCCGCCGAATATCGCAAAGTTGACATGGACCAGACATTGGTCCAAAATGACCTTTAGGGATTAGAGGCGAACGCAGTGCGCATTGCAGTGACCAGCGCCAAAGGACAGCTCACAGAACTGGTCCACCGGGCGGAAGCGGGGGAGGAGGTGGTTCTGACCCGGCATGGGCGAGCGGTGGTGCGCTTGGCGCGGATCGAGGCCCCGGTTGCGCCCGCAGCCCGCACAGCGTTGCTCGAAGCGGCGCGGGCATCCGGAGTCAAGAAGGCGCGGCCGGGGGAAAGTGCCGCGCGCAGCCAGGACTTTCTATATGGCGCGGACGGCTTGCCCAAATGATCGCGGTCGATACCTCCGCGCTGATGGCGATTGCCCTCGGCGAAGCGGTTGCCGACGCGTGCATCGAGATTCTCGCAACCGAGCCCGAGATTGTCATTTCCGCCGGTACCGTGGCGGAGGCCTTGATCGTTGCAGCCCGGCGCAATGTCGGTGAGGAAATGGCCCGCATGATCGATGGGCTCGGCTTTGAAATCGTGTCGGTAACGTCGCTCTCGGCCCGCCGCATTGCAGCCGCCTACGCGCGTTGGGGCAGAGGCGCGCACCCGGCGGGACTGAATTTCGGCGACTGCTTCTCTTATGACGTGGCCAAGGAGCATTCCTGCCCCCTGCTCTATATCGGCGACGATTTTTCGCAAACCGATGTCGAAAACGCTCTCTCGAGGCGTTCGTCATAGGCGGCGACCCGAATGGGAGGTCCGAATGGGAGGAGGGCGATGGCGAAGTTCGATGCTGCGACCCTGCGCGAATTGCACGATGTGAAGGAAGTCGCGATCCGCACCGAAAGGCACCCGGAGAGCGCGGTCGTGATCTGGCTGGTGGTGGCCGATGACGAGGTCTTTGTGCGTTCGGTGCGCGGCACCAAGGGACGGTGGTACAAGGATTTGACGGCAGGCGGCGCTGCTACCTTGGAATTTGCTGGCCACCGGCGGACGGTTCAGGCTTCCTCGGCGAACGACGCTCAATCGATCGCCCGTGCCAGCCACGAATATTTGCGAAAATACCAGCCGAGCCCCTACGCCCAATCGATCGTGCGCGCCGAGGTCCTGCCGACGACATTACGGCTGGAGCCGCGCTGACCGAGGTCCGTCCCCGCGGGTAGCTACCTGCCGAATGCGCGCCGCAATTGCTCCCGCAAGCAACGGGTCGCCGGACCGGATGTGCTAGGCCGCGATTGTCGAAGGTCCGCGCCCAGCTCCGCCTCGATTTCGGCGTGACCTTCACGAACTCCTCGACCCTTTCGACCCGATGACCTCGGCGAGGCGCTTGGCAAACGCGTCATAGACGCCGTCCTGAACCAGGATGGTCTGGCCGGCGTTCCGGTATTTCGATGCGATCGCCCCTTTGACCGCCATCTCGATATCGGCGTCGTCGAAGACGATAATGGGCGCGTTGTCGCCAAATTTGGGAGTTTTGTCGACCCTCCCCACGGCTTGTTCCCGGGCAATTTCGAACCTCGGCCCTATCTCAAGATATTCGCTGCCAAGCCGTGCGAGACCTGCGCCATCCGGTCGTCATTCGTCCACAAAGCGGCGCAGCCGTGGTGCTGCGCGCAAGCGAGATGCAGGGCGTCCGGTGTGCGCACACCAAAGCGACCGCGCAGCTCCGCGGCTTGCAGGTACACCGGCTCGGGCATTTCCAACAGCGTAAACCGGTCGAACAAATTCATATAGGCGCGCCGCAAAACCGCATCGCCGCGCTTGATCGGCCCGACCAGACACTCGCATTTGACCAGCGGGGAGATGCCAAAGCGGGCGTCTTGGGCTCGGACCATGGCATCGGCCACGGGCCCACCCCACCGCGCATGCTGTTCGGTGAGATAGATGAGCAGGCAGGCGTCGAGGTAGATCAATCCCACGAACGCCTCTCCAACAGGATCGTGGCATCGATC
The DNA here is from genome assembly GCA_036404275.1 of Allostellaceae bacterium. Lineage (GTDB taxonomy): Bacteria > Pseudomonadota > Alphaproteobacteria > ATCC43930 > CGMCC-115725 > AP-15. Next base: position 3,267 of record DASXAM010000037.1, on the reverse strand, counting down.
TCCTCGGCGGAACGTCGCGCATAGGGCGGCAGCGGATGGTCACGCAGCCAGTCGAGAATGGCCCTGGCGCTACCCGCTTCCGCTGCTGTCGCCGCAGCCGGCCCGGCCGGCACCAGCCGCACCACCGGCTCGCCGCGGTTGGCGATGACCACCTCCTCACCGGCCCGCGCGGCCTTGATCAGCTGTGAGAGGCGATTTTTGGCTTCCAAAATGTTGACCTGCACGATGCGGCTCCACGGATATCCTGGCTATATATAGCCAATATTTGCCATCTGCAAGGCCATCGCCGCCGGCTTCGGGCGAACGATCTGGCCCGGTCCGTCGCGCTATTTCCGCAAGCTCGTCGCCGATGCGGAGGTATTGGACTTCGGAATAGTCCCCATTTCGGGCTTTCGCGGCCGATGCCTAATTCTCTCATGCCGACGATGCCGTATTCCAAGGCTTCGGCGACGCGCCAGATGCTGCCGATGTCGCGGCTGTAGAAATAGGTGGCGAGACCGAACTCGGTGTCGTTGGCCATGCGCACCGCGTCGTCCTCGGTCTTGAAGCGGTAGAGCGGGGCGACCGGCCCAAAGGTCTCCTCGCGGGTGATCATCATGTCGGTCGTCACGTCGGTCAGCACCGTCGGCTCGTAAAAGCTGCCGCCCAAAGCGCTGCGCTTGCCGCCGATCACCACCTTGGCACCCTTTGCCAGCGCGTCGGCGACATGCGCCTCGACGTTTTCAATGGCCTTCATGTCGATCAAGGGGTCGATCACCGCACCGGGGCTCGAACCCGGCGGCGACCTTCATCGCCCCGGTGGTCTCGGCGCGGCGCTTGGTAAAGCGTCGTAGACCACGTCCTGCACCAGGATCCGGTTGGCGTAGACGCAGGTCTGGCCGGCGTTCCGGTATTTCGAGGCGATCGCGTCTCGTCTTGACACTTAGCTACGCTAAGCATATGGTGGCTAGGCATTGATCCTACAACGAAGGAGGTCCTTATGCCGATTGCCCAAGTCTACGTCCCGGAAGGCACGCTGACGCCGGATCAGCGCCGCGAGATTGTCAAAGGCATCCACGACGTCATCATAAACGTAGAAAAATTGCCGCCCACCGGGCAGACCTACGTGTTGATCAACGAGGTTCCGTGCGGCCATTGGGGCAATGCCGGAACCATTTACAGGCCAACCTAGCGCTCCCGTATCCTTCGCCCCGCGCTCTTTCGCACTCGATAGTGCGCTACTTTGTCATGAGGATTTGCCATGGATAGCGAAGATAGGTCGAGCGATGACGTCAAGTTACCGGACAGCGCCGACGGATTGAGCCGCCGGAACGTCCTGATGGCAGCAACGGTCGCCGCGGGCGCATTGGCCGCCACACCGGGTACTCTGGCGGACGCCGCTCCGGCGGGAAGCTTCGGTGCGCCGGTGGTGGAACTCCATGTTCCGGGGGGCGTGCTGACGCTCGAACAAAGGAGCGCTCTGATAAAGGGCGTCACCGACGTGGTGCGAGGTGCGCTGAAGCACCCGCCGGACGAGACGACGCGACTCTTCGTGGCAATCTACGAGACCGCCGAGGGCGGCTTCGGTATTAACGGCCGGGTCCTCGTACCTCGCGCCAAATAGGCCGTCTGTCGAATGCCGAGCTCCAATATCGAGTGGTGTAGGCCGCGATGGCGGGCTTGTCCTTTACGAGTTGACCCTTCGGATACCGAGGCATGGTGATGCACGGGATGGAAGGCGAAATGCTCAAAGGACACCTCGACATGATCGTGCTCGCTGCGCTGTCGGCGGGACCAGCGCATGGCTACGCGGTGATCCAGGAAATCAGACGCAGGAGCGGCCAAGCGTTCGATCTCCCGGAGGGGACGATCTACCCCGTGCTGCATCGTCTCGAGCAAGCCGGGTTGCTTACCAGCCGCTGGGTGACCGCCGAATCCGGCCGACGGCGGCGGATTTATGCATTGACCCGACATGGCGAGCGTGCGCTCACCGAGCGGCGCGCGGTCTGGCAGCAGTTCTCCGATGCCATCGCCGGTCTCCTGGCGGGAACCAGGCCACACGGGAGGCCGGCGTGATTTTCACAGTATCTCGAATCGCTTGCGGGCGCGCTCAGTTTCGATCGGCCGTTGTCGCAACGCGTGCGGCAGGAGGTCGAAGACCATTTGCGGCAGGCCGTCGGTGCTGATCCGGTGGGTGATGGGATCGAGGCGGAGCAACGCGCGATTGCGAATTTCGGTGATCCTCATGTCATCGCAGCTCAGTTCGCTTTGGTTTCGCTTGCGCAGCATATCAAGCGGGTAGGCGGGGCAATCATTCTGCTAATCGCCGGTGTCTTCATTGCTATGAAGGCCCGCGTTGCGTGGTATGCGATCGTGCGATGCGCCGTGAGTGACGATACCAGGATATTCAGTACAATTGCCGGCTCGATCGATCGGTATTCATTCTGGGTTTCGGTCATCATCGGAATAGGCGGCTGGGCGTATATCAGCCGCCACCGTATTCGCGCGGGATCTCACGCGGCCTATCCCAGGGAGCTTCGTCGCTTCTTTCTCCTCTATGCTGCAGCGACCGGCTCGCTCGTCATATCGGTGATCAGTGATGGGGTGCTCACAACGCTTCGGCTGCCTGGCGCAGGGCTCTCCGCCCAATTTTTGGTTCCGATCTTTTCGATGGCGATCGAGATTGCCTGCGCCGCTGCCCTGGTTCTCCAAATTCGTGGCATCGCGCAGCGAGCGACCGCCACAGCGGCCTTGTTGAAAAAATGAAGGCCCGGCTGCGTTTTTCGACGGCGGTAGAATCACACATTGCGATGCGAACGCTGGCTGCAATCCTTGCAGCAGTGGCTGGATTGCCGGAGCGGGCGTGATAGGCAGCGATTTGGCGAAGATCGGCGATGGATCGCTTCGAATATTCGACCTTCATGCCTTACGGAACACGGCGAAGGCTGTCTTGACTTCCTTTTCGGTCGCGGCTTCGCCGGCAAGCCCTTCGTCGATCGCGGCCAATTCGTCCAGTGTCGCGCTGTATTGGGCGCCGGCGAGTTCCGCTTCAATTTCGAGCGCAAGCTCTGCCGGCTCCTGTTGCCGGTCCTTCGGCCAGGTGTCCGCAGCCGTTCCGATCCTGGACCGTTACCCCCACCGTAACCCTCCCCGGCAAGCAGGGGAGGGGAATGGGACGGAGAGTTAGCGGTCGATGCCGCCCATGCAGAGGTATTTGACTTCGAGGTATTCCTCGATGCCGTATTTCGAGCCTTCGCGGCCGATGCCCGATTCCTTCATGCCGCCGAA
>DASXAM010000036.1:0-8245 GCA_036404275.1 Allostellaceae bacterium | reverse complement strand
CGCCGGCCATGCTCTCGACACGCAATCCGGCAAATGGACCGCGACCAATCCGCCGATCAACCTCGTCCATATCGATTTTGGGGAGATCAACCGGCATGGCGAAGCGGTCGGCTATCATCACCGGCCGAATGGTGTCGATCCGCCGGAGGCCAAGGTGACCCAGATCGTCCAACCGCCCGATCGAAACGGCGTCTACCGCGCGCGGGTCAGCCTGCGCGATCCGGCCACCGGCGATTGGATCAGCAAAAAGGCGCCTTCGACCTTTTATCCCGACGCGATGTCCGACGGCGACGTGGTCAGCGCAATCTTGGCGGCGTTTCGCAATGGGCAAATGCATCGCGGCGGCCAATTTGTCGGCGCGTCCGGCCGCGGCTTTATGATCGAAGGCTGGTACCAATCCGGGCGGATCAATGCCGCCTACCCGCTGCGCGGCCCGTGATGGCGAAATTCCGATTGGTCGGCGTCCGACGGCATCCCGCCGGGCATCTCGAAGCGCAGGCCCGAACGGGCAGCGGTCGCCGCGGCGAAATTCTCGCGAGCTTTTTGCAGAGCGACGTGCAGGGCGATGCGGCGACCGCGCGGGCGCTGCTCACCGAAATCGCTGCGGCCGAGCGCGGCGAGCCGCCACAGCCGGGCGGCACCGGCAACGCCTTCTCGATCGCGATCGGGCCGGATGGCGCGGTGATCCGCAACGCCGTCCTCGAAGATTCGGCTGCGGAGCGCTACGATCTCGCCGAGCTGCGCCGCGCCCTCGAAACCTGGCTCGCCGCAATCGAGCGTACCCGCGCATAATGCCGCGATGAACGATGCGTTAGACCGCGGCTTGCGGCCTCCGAGCACCCGCATGGTAGTACGGCCACGCGATGCCGCCTCGCTGATCCTGCTGCGCGGCGAGGACGCGGCGCTCGAAGTTCTGGTCGGCCGCCGCCCGCTCTCGGCGCGGTTTATGCCGGGCGTCTACGTCTTTCCCGGCGGCGCGATCGACCCGCGCGACGCACGGGCCTGGCCCGGCGAAAGCGGTGCCGAGGCGGTGCCGCCGCGGCTCTTGCGCGCCGCGCGCGCCGCGATCCGCGAGACCTGGGAGGAGGTCGGGGTGCTGCTCGGCCGGCCCGCCGGCAACGCTGCGTTGATGGTGCGGCCGAGCGAGGCGCCGGTCGAGCGGGCCTATCGCGAAAATGGTGTCGTCGCGGCCCTTGACGGCCTCGCCTATGTCGGTCGGGCGATTACGCCGTCGCATTCGAGCCGCCGGTTCAACACGCGGTTTTTTCTGGCCGATGCCGGCCACGCGGTCGGCGCGCCGATGCCGAGCCCGGAGCTCGAAGACGCCGGCTGGCATCGGATCGACGCCCGCCTGCTCGACGGGTTCCGCGATGTAACCCGGTTCATGCTGGAGCGGGCGATCGCCCTGCGCAACGGCGCCGGCGGCGACCCGCCGCTCTTCTATTGGGCCAAGAACGCCCGCCGCATCGGCATCTGCCGAGAAGCCTCGTAAGGCGGTGGTCAGTCGGCCTCCGCTTCGGCCGAGAGCGTCATCGCCCGGCCGTGCGTCTCGCGGCCGAGAAGCAGAAACGCCAGCCCGACCAGCAGCATGCAGAAAGACAGAAACAAAAACGCCGGCAGGACCGCCGCCCCGGTCGCTTTCGGTGACACGAAATTGCCGCTGCCGGCGATCACCGCCAAGGTCAGCGGCCCGAGGATTTTGCCGATCCCGGCCGCCGCATGGCCGAGTCCCGACGAGCGCGCGCCCATTCTGACCCCGTATTGCTCGATCGAATAGGGCGCGAGGTTGCTGAGGCCGGCATCGACAAAAAACGAGGCGGCGGCGAGCAGGATGACGAAGAGCGGGAACCCGCCGACCAGCACGATATTGAAATATCCGGCGACGGCGAGAAAGACAGCGGCGGCAAAACCGCAAACGATACCGAGAAGCCTTCGCCCGATTTTTTGGGCAATAAAGGAGACAAGCACGCGGCCGACAATCGCACAGCCGGTGACGTAGAGGTAATATTGCGCCGCCTGCGCCACCGAAATGTGGAGCACGAGCGAGACGATCGTCGGCCCCCACAGCAAGGCGCCAAAGGCCGCGGTCGTCGAGCCGCCCCAGAGCAGAATGGTTTGCCAGAAAAGCTGCGGGTCCGCGTAGAGTTCCGCAAGGCTGGCGCGCGGCTCGGCAGAGGGCTTGGCCGCCCTCAGCGGGACGCGGTCGATAGCCGCTCCGACGTATTTCGCGGCTTCGTTGCGGGCCGCCTCGATCCGGCCTTTGGCGGCGAGCCAGCGCACCGATTCGGGAAGATACAGCCATGCTAGCACGCCGATCAGGATCGGCAAAAGACCGAGCATCGCGACGCCGCGCCAGCCGAGAACCCGCAGCAGCGCGTGCGAGGTGAAGGAGGCGAGGAGCAATCCCACGCTTGCCGAGGCGACAAAAAGGCTGGTCAGCCCGCTGCGCCAGCGCGTCGGGGTCAATTCGACGACGATGGTCAGCGCCGGGGTAATCGCCGCGGCGAGCCCGAAGCCGACCAGAATGCGCAAAACCGCGAGCGGCACATAAGCGCCGTCGGGCAGAAATCCGATCGCGCCGCCGGCGAGCCCACAAATCAGCGTGCCGGTGACGGTCTGCATCTTGCGCCCGAACCGATCGGCGAGCGCACCCCAGATCAGCGAGCCGAGGATCGCGCCGATGCCGCTGCCGTAGAGGACAAGAGCGGCATGACCGTAAGTCAGGTGCCAGCGCGGCCCGATCACCGCCATGATAAAGGCGATCAGAAAGAAGTCGAAGAAATCGAGAACATAGACGAGGGCGAGCAGCACATAGCTCGCCCAGTAGCGCGCAGTGAGCGGCGCGCGGTCGAAAACCGAGAGCAGGTCTTCCGAGGTTTGCGCCGCCAAGGCTGCGAACGCTGCTCAGCGGGCCCGGCTGCCCAATGCGCCCGGCCGCGCCGGTCGCGGCGCCCCCTCCTCGTCGACGCTCTGCGCCATCCGCTTGCCGTGGGTCTCGACGCCGAGCACCAGAAACGACAGCCCGACCAGCGCCATGCAAAAGGCGAGGAACAGAAACGCCGGGAAGACCGCCGCTTCGGTCGCCTTGGGCGAGACGAAATTGCTGGTCCCGGCGATCAGCGCGAGGCTCAGCGGCCCCAGGATCTTGCCGACCCCGTTCGCGGTCTGGCCCAGCCCCGAGGAGCGCGCGCCGAGGCTTACGCCATAGCTTTCGACCGTATAGGGGGCCAAGTTCGAAAATCCGCCCTCGATGCAAAAGGTCGAGCACATCAGCAGAATGACCAAAAGCGGCAGCCCGTTGAGAAGGACGCCGTTGTAATAGCCGGCGGCGGCGAGCGCGACGGTGCCGCCAAAGCCCCACACCACGCCGAGCACGCGGCGACCGATCAGCGGCGCCACAACGGTCACGACGATCTTGCCGAAGACCCCGGCGGCCGAGACAAAGACGAAATACTTCGCCGCCTCGGGCACCGGCACCTTGAGCAGCAGGGCGACGATTGTCGGCCCCCAGAGATAAACCCCATAGCCCGCCGTCGACGAGCCGCCCCAGATCAGCACCGTCTCCCAGAACATTCGCGGGTGGGCGAGGAGATCCAACAGATTGCCGCGCGGCAGCACGGCGGGTGGGACGGTCGGCAGCGGCACGTCTGCTATCGGCAGGCCGAGCTGCTTGGCGACCCCGGCGCGCGCTTCGGCAAAGCGGCCCTTGGCGGCGAGCCAGCGCACCGATTCGGGCGTGAAGAGCCAGACGAGGATGCCGATGATCGCCGCCACAAAGCCGAGCAAGGCGACCCGCCGCCAGCCGTAGGGCCCCATGATCGCGGCCGAGATCAGCGGCGCCAAAAACCCGCCGGCCGAAGCAAAGACGACATAAAAGCTCGTCGCGATCGTGCGATGCCGGGTCGGGGTTAATTCGACGACGACGGTCAATGACGGGGTCACCGCCGCGGTCAGCCCGACGCCGACAAAAAAGCGCAGGATCGCAAAAAGCCACCACGCGCCCTCGGGGATGAAGGCAATCAATCCCGAGCTGACGGCACAGATGAAGGTGCCGATGACCATTTGCTGCTTGCGGCCCCAGGCGTCGGAAAAGGCGCCGAACACCAAGGCGCCGACGATCGCGCCGACCCCGCCGCTATAGAGGATCACCGCCGACTGGCCGTAGGTCAGGTGCCACTCGCGCGCCACTGCCGCCAGCAGGTAGCCGACCACCAGAAAATCGAAAAAGTCGAAGACAAAGACCGCCGACATCAGGATGAAGGTCGCCCAATAGCGGGCATTGAGCGGCGCGCGGTCGTACAGCGCCAACAGGTCTTCGGACGTCCGGCCCTGCATGTTTCCTCCGCATCGGTGACGAGTCCGGAAGTCCGGCGCGTCATCTCTGTTTTGCGGTGTATGACGGGCGATGGTCCGGCGTCAACCGCGTCACCGGGTCATTGCGGCAGGCGCGATCGCCTCGCGCGGCGGCGCTGCAAGCCGATCGATCGCATCGGCCAGCAGGCGATATTTGATCTGGGTGACGTTGACGTCGCGAAAATAATTGACGAGGTCGCCCCAAGGGTCGTTGAGCCGGCCGATGCCGGAGATAAAGGCGACCACGCCGCCGATGGCGAGGTCACCGGCATAGACCTGCCAGCCGCCGATCAACAACGCGGCGACCCGCTGCAGATGATTGCAGAGGTTCATCAAGAAGTTCATCGTAAATTTGAGCTTGAAAATCCCCATATCGAGCGTAAAGGCCCGATCGATCCGCCGCACATCCTCGGCCCCGTCGGTGCGGTCGATCATCGCGATGCCGAGCTTGCGGAGCACGCGAATGCGGGCGTCGGTACGCCGGTTTACCGCCCCTTGCAGCAGCGGCACAAAAATCAGCTGCGGCACGAAGAGCGCGAAGGCGGCGAGCGCCATCCACAAATCCACATGAAACAAATAGGCCAGCACCGACGCCAGGATGCCGCCCTGCAGCAGCGGCTCCGAGACACTTTCGCCGACAAAGCCGCCGATCGGCTCGACCTCGGCGACAATCATTGCAATGGTGATTCCTTGCGCTTCGGCGGCGGCCGAGACCTCCGTCGGCGTCTCGACCACGGTGTGCACCCGTCGGCGCAGCTGGCGCTTGGCGCGCTCGCCGACCCAGCTGCGGTAGATGTTCAAGCCGAGCTTGATCCCGCCCTGGAGCAGCACGCTGCCGGCATAGCCGGCGCAAAGCCCGATCACCAAAGAAAACGGGCGGCGCTTGACCAGGTCGTCGACAATCCGCCGCTGCAGCTCGAGCGGCACCACTTCGAGCAGGAAGACGACTGCGCTCAGTGCCGACAACGCCAGCTGGTGCGCGGCGCTTGTCGCCAGCACATAGCGAAAGAGATTGCCCGGCAGCCGCCCCGCCGGGAGCCCGCCTCTGAGCTGAATCAACTCCGCAATGCTCGCCACCCGACCCGTCCGGCATCGCCGCTCCATCCGCTTGCGAACGCGGTCCCGGCCTCGGTCGTTTCGCCGGCTCGACATTCCTCGAACTGGCTTCTAGGCTCGGATGATGAAGCTCCCGGCCCACAATCGCTATGATTACATTCCGATCCACAAGCGCGCGCCATACGAATGGCCCGAGGGCGCGCGGCTCGCGGTCACCTTTTGCAACAATATCGAGCATTTCGCGTTTGGCGCCGGGCTCGGCAGCGATTCGACCGGCGCGCCGGCGGCGCAGAGCCACCGCAACTATGCCTGGCGCGATTACGGCAACCGGGTCGGGCTCTGGCATTACCTCGACCTTCTCGACGAATTCGGATTGCCCGGCGCGCACAACGTCAATTCGGCGGTGCTCGAATATTGCCCCGACATCGTCGAGCGCCTGAATGCGCGCGGCGACGAATATGTCGGCCATGGCCGCACCAATTCCGAGCGCCAGGACGTGCTGTGGGAGGAGGACGAGCGGCGCCTGATCGCCGAATGCACCGAGGTGGTGACGCGGCTCTCCGGCCGGCCGCCCGAGGGCTGGCTCGGCCCCTATATCGCCGAGAGCGCGGTGACGCTCGACCTCCTCAAAGAGGCCGGCTACCGCTATGTCATGGATTGGGCGATGGACGACCAGCCGGTCTGGATGCGGACCCGGTCGGGGCCGATCCTGTCCGTTCCCTATCCGCTCGAGCTCAACGATTCGCCGTCGCTGGTGTTCCGCCGCCACACCGGGCGCCAATTTGCTGAGATGATCGTCGACCAGTTCGACGAAATGCTGGAGCAGTCGAAGAAATACCCGCTCGTCTTTGCAGTTTCGGTGCACCCCTTTATCATCGGCCAGCCGTTTCGGCTGCGCGCTTTTCGCGACGCGGTGCGCCACATCGTGCGGCAGCGCGAGCGCCTATGGATCACCACGCCCGGCGAGATCGCGCGCTATTGCGAGGGGCTGCCCAAGGGAACCGTGCCCGGCTCGGCCTGACCGGCGGCTGCTCCGGCAGGCTCGCCCGGCTGCTTGCCGCCGAGGCGCAACAGCGGCACCAGCAGAAAGATTGCCGCGGTCGAGACCGCCGAAACGACGATCAGCGGCGACAACCGGCGGTGAAAGGCGTGCTCGTACAGAAATGAGCCGATATTGCTCGACGCCGCCGAAGACAGGTTGAGCAGCGACATCAGCGCGGCAAACGCAAAACCCTCCGCCCGCTTCGGGCAATAATCGGCGGCCAAGGTCAAGGTCGCGACAAACGCGATCATTCCGGCCATCCCGCTGAAGAAATTGATGATCGCGGCGCTCGCTTCACCCGCCAGCAGCAAAAATGCGGCTGTCGTCGCGACACCGACGAGGATGCTCAAATTGAGCATTTTCTTTGAGCTGAACCCGCCGAGGAATTTGCGATAGACGAGCGCGCCGACAATCCATCCTGCCGAATTGATCGCACCCAGCATGCCGATATAGGCCTGCGAGAATTTCAGGGTGTCGGTCATGTAATAATAGAGCGGCAGGCCGAAGCCGGGGTTCAGGTAATACAAAAACAGAAAGCCGCCGATGACCCACAGTTCTTTCATCGTGAAGGCGGCGAGAAAGCCGCGAAACGTGCTTTTGAGCTCGGCGAGGTCGAGGCGGCTCGGCGCTTCGTCTATCAGAAACAGCGCGCCGAAAATTGCGGCAAAGGGTGCGACGGCGATGATCGCTGCGGCGGCATGCAGCGCGCCCGCCGGCGACAAATGCGCCACCAATTCGCCGCCGATAAAGGCGCTCGCCATTGCCGCGATGTTGAACCACAGCCATTGCTGATTGACAAAAGCGTCGCTCGCCTGGAGGCGCTGCCCGTTTTCGACCAGGACTGCCCCGCACAAGGTGCTCGAAATCGCCATCGCATAGGCGGTCGCCAGCAACACCAGAATCAAGGCACCCGGCCCGCTGACGAGCGCTGCCCCGCCGTAGGCGGCCGCCGCGGTTGCGTTGGCGAGGACGAGATAGGCCTTGCGGCGGTAGCCGAAGAGCGGCACGAAATCCGAGACGATCCCGTAAACCGGCTTGATGATCCAAGGCAGGTTGAGCACGGTCAGCCAGGCGGTGACCTGGACCGGGCTCCAGCCATAGACCTCTTTCAGAAAATAATTGAGCGGCTGGGCGATCAGCCCGCCAACCTGCCCCAGCCCTTCGACCACATAGACAAGGGCAAAAAACAGCATCAATCGGCGGATTTCGCGGCGCCCGATAGCCTTTTCCTGCTCTGCACAGCTCACTGTCGTTCGGACCGCCGCATCGCCGCCAACGTCACCGCTTTCGCAGCACCATGCCCTGCAGGTAGAGATATCCCAAATTCATCGTCGCGAAGGCTTTGAGCGCGTCGGCCGGGGTTTCGACGATCGGCTCGCCGCGGCCGTTGAAGGACGTATTGAGCAGCACACCGATGCCGGTCAGTGCCCGAAACGCCAGCAGGAGCCGATAGATAAATCCGCACTCTTCAACCGCAACCTGCACCCGGGCAGTGCGGTCGCGATGCGTCACGGCGGGGAGATGATCGGTTTTTACATTGGCGTTGAACAGCATATAAAAGGAATCGTCGGGACATCCGTCGAAATGGGTATGGAAATCCTGGTCGAGCACGACCGGGGCCAGCGGACGCCACGGCTCCCGCTCCTTGATCAGGTTGACCCTGCTCCAGTTTTTGGCGTCGAGCGGCGAAGCGATCAGCGATCGGTGGCCGAGGGCGCGCGGCCCGATTTCAGCCTTGCCTTCGAATATGCCGACGATTGCGCCCTCGGCGATCCGCTCCGCCAGAAATTCGGC
>DASXAM010000035.1:0-5946 GCA_036404275.1 Allostellaceae bacterium | reverse complement strand
TCGGCGGTCGCCCCCGAGCATGTCGGCGCTATTGTCGTCACCGGCTCGCATGGCGGGCTCCTGGGCGGCCGGCCGGAGACGGCGCTCAAATACGACGCCCTCGCCGCGCTGTACAACGATGCCGGGATCGGCATTGACGAGGCCGGCGTCACCCGGCTGCTGGCGCTCGACCGGCGCGGTATCGCCGCGGCTACCGTCGCCGCCGCCAGCGCCCGCATCGGCGATGCGCGCTCGACCTATGAGGATGGTATCCTATCGCGCGTCAATTCGCGCGCCAACGCACTCGGGATCGCGCCGGGCATCGCCGCGCACGAGTTTGTCGCCGCCGTGTGCCGCACCGCCCAGCGAGAGAGAAAGCCATGAGCGAAACCGACCGCGTTAGCAACCGCCCTTCGGGCCGCATGAGTGGTGGTCGGGCGATGGCCGAAATGCTGCGGCTTGCCGGGGTCGGACCGATGTTCGGCATGGGCGGGTTTCAGCTGCTGCCGTTCTATGACGCGCTGGCCGAGCTCGGGCTCCGGCATTTTCTGATCAACGACGAGCGCTGCGGCGCCTTTGCCGCCGAGGCCTATGCGCGGGTCACAGGCCGGCCGGGAGTGTGCGACGGCACGCTCGGGCCGGGCGCCACCAATCTCGTCACCGGCCTGATCGAAGCGTTGAACGCCGGGACCCCGGTCGTCGCTTTTGCCGGCGACACCAACCGCGCCCACTCCTGGAAGAATATGACCCAGGAATGCCGGCAGGTGGAAATCCTGCGCCCGGCGGTCAAGGAATTGATCCGCGTCGAAGAGACCCGCCGCGTCCCGGAGCTTTTGGCCCGCGCCTTTGCGATCGCGACCTCGGGACGGCCGGGGCCAGTGCTCGTCGATGTGCCCGAAGATGTCTGCCACGGCCAGCACGATTTTGCGGCCGAGGATTTCGCGATCGACCCGACGACCTTGCACGCCCCGGCGCGGCGCACCCGCCCCGACCGCTCCGATATCGCCCGCGCCGCCGGTTTGATCGCGCGCGCCGAGCGGCCGCTGATCCTCGCCGGCGGCGGCGTTCATCTCTCGCAAGGATACGAGGCACTGCTGGCGCTCGCCGAGGCGCAATCGATCCCGGTCGCGCACACGATGAGCGGCAAAGGCGGCCTCCCCTGCACGCATCCGCTGTCGGCCGGTCTGTTCGGCCGCTATTCGCGGATCGCGAACGAGCTGATCGAGGCGTCGGACTGTCTCCTCGTCGTCGGCTGCAAGCTCGGCGAGATCGCGACCAAGCGCTACGCCCTGCCGGCGCGGTCGGTGCCGCTGATCCACCTCGACATCGTCGCCGAGGAGATCGGCCGCTGTTTTCCGGCCGAGGTGGCGCTGTGGGGCGACGCGCGATCCGGGCTCGAAGACCTTGCCGAGGCGCTCGCCGATGACGCGCGGCAGGCGCGTGCCGCCCGCACCGATTACATCGCCGAGATCCCGACGCGAATGCGCGCCTGGCGCGACGAAGCGGCGGCGCGGCTCGATTCGGCTGAGCGGCCGATCCATATGGCCCGGCTCTGCCGCGAGCTGAACCGTGCGCTTCCGGCCGACAGCATCCTTGTCGCCGATGGCGGCTTTGCCGGGCATTGGACCGGGCTTCTCTATGACACGAAGGCCGCCGGACGGCATTTCATCCCCGATCGCGGGCTCGCCTCGATCGGCTACGGGCTGCCCGGCGGGATCGGCGCAGCACTCGCCGCACCCCAGACCCCGGTCGTCGCGATCGGCGGCGACGGCGGGTTCAACATGACGCTGGGCGAGCTCGAAACCGCCCGCCGCGCCGGGGTCGGGCTGACCGTCGTCGTCGTCAACAACGCCGCCTCGGGCTACGTCAAGGCGTTGCAGCACGCGATGTTCCGCGGCCGTTACCAGTCCTCCGACCTCGTCGAGATGGATTACGCGGCAATCGCCCGCGCGATGGGATGCAACGGCATCCGCGTCGCGGATCCGGACGAGCTTCCCGCGGCGCTCGCCGCCGGCCTCGCCGAGCGCACCCGACCGACCGTGCTCGATGTTATCGTCACCCGCGACCCCGCCCGCATGCTCCCTGCCGTCGACAACCGCACCGTCGAAATCAAGCAAGGCGACCGCGTTGCGTGACGTTCCGGCGGCTTGCCACGGTCTCCAGCTTGCCGTACCGTGTGACCACATGTGGTCACTACGGAGATCGTTATGAAGACCTTGGGCCTGCGCGAAGCCAAAGCGACGCTATCCGCCGTCGTCGAGGCGGCGGAGCGCGGCGAAGCGACGACGATCACAAAAAACGGTCGGCCGGCTGCGGTCGTCGTGCCGCTGAAGGACGCGCGTCGATTGTATCCGACCGACCGCCCAAGCTTTGCCGAGCTGCTGCTGAGCATTCCAGAAGAGATCGAGATCGAACGGGACACCCAACCGATGCGTGAGGTCGATCTGTGAGCAGCGGCTGGCTGCTCGACACGAATGTCTTGAGCGCGACCGGCCCCGGCAAACGGCCACTTCCTCCGGCAGTAGTGTCCTGGTTTAAGGAACGGACGGAGAGCCTCTATTTTTCGACCGTGACAGCAGCCGAAGTCGAGGCCGGCATTACCCGTCTGTATCGATTGGGTTCCGATACGCGCGCCGACAATTTGCGCGAATGGTTTGACCGGATCGTCGAGCTCTACGACGATCGCATCCTTCCTTTTGATTTGGCAGCGGCCGTCGTCGCGGGCGCTCTCGGCGATCTTGCCCTTGCGGCCGGCAGCCATCCCGGATTTGCCGATGTCGCGATCGCAGCCACCGCGAAATCCCGGGAATTGGTCGTGGTCACCCTGAACCGGTGGCATTTCGAGCCGCTCGGGGTCGAAATCATCAATCCGTTTGCGCCGCAATGACCGGGCGCAAGGTCATCATCGACACCGATCCCGGGATCGACGATGCGGTCGCTTTGCTGCTGGCGCTGGCGTCGCCCGAGGAGCTGGAGGTGCTCGGCATTGTCGCGGTCGCGGGCAATCTGCCGGTCGCGGTGACCGAGCGGAATGCGCGCCAGGTCTGCGAATTGGCGGGTCGCGCGGATATTCCGGTCTATGCCGGTTGTGTGCGGCCGCTGCTGCGCAGTCCCGCCGCGGCCGCCCACATCCACGCCGATGCCGGTCTCGGGGGGCTCGACTTGCCCGATCCGGTGATGTCGCTGCGGCCGCAGCACGGGGTCGATTTCCTGGTCGAAGCCCTGCGCAGCGCGGTGCCGGGCAGCGTGACGCTGTGCGCGCTCGGCCCCTTGACCGACATCGCGATGGCGCTGGTCAAGGCGCCGGACATCGCCGGTCTGGTGCGCGAGTTGGTGGTCATGGGTGGGGCCGCCTTCGAGCTCGGCAATGTGACGCCGGCGGCCGAGTTCAATATCCATGTCGATCCGCACGCCGCGCGGCTGGTGCTGGAGAGCGGCATGCCGATTACGATGGTGCCGCTCGACGTGACCCATCGGGTGCTCAGCACGCCGCCGCGCATTGCCGCACTGGAGGCGCTGGCCAACCGCGGCGGGTGGGCCGTCGCGACATTGCTGACCTCGTTCGAGAAAACGCGCTCGGAGCGTTTCGGGGAGCGCGCTAGGGCGCTGCACGATCCTTGCGTCATCGCCTATCTGTTGCAGCCCTCGCTGTTCGGCGGCCGCAGCGTCAATGTGGCGATCGAGACCGAAAGCCCGCTCACTTGCGGCATGAGCGTCGTCGATTGGTGGGCCGTCAGCGGCCGCGCCCCGAATGTCACATTGCTAACCGAAGTCAATGCCGACGGCTTTTATGAATTGCTGACCGAGCGGATCGCCCGGCTGCCTTAAGGGACTTCGGTCACAAATCGTTACATTACAATATGATGACGATCCTATCTTGACGTTGGGCAAAAGCTCATTGTCGGAATTCTTGACACTGGCACTCGTGGGCCGATCGGGCGCGAACGGACTGAAACCCCATAAAAAAACTTCAAGCAATGGGTTCGGTCGGTTGGCAAGGCGGGGATGGCAACGCGCGGGTGTCGGTTTTTTTTACACCTCTCGTAGTGTCCGGATTACGGTCAACTAACTGATTTGTTGAGTTGTTAACCATATATTACAAATCAATTACACGATCTGGTGTCGGCAGCCGTAAGATATTCCGTCAAAACTCCAATGAATCGGTCCACCTGTAGGGTGCGGGGAGCGGCGAAGCAACCAGTTTCGGCCTGCTACAAGAATTGGCATGCGGCTTGCGTTAACCATAACGATGCAACTTGCCCAGGGGACAATCATGAATTCTTTCTCATGGCAGGCCAGCCGTCGGGCGGGCTTGATGCTTGCGGTCGCGGCCACGGTCGCGCTCGCCTGCGGCGTTCGGCCGGCCCATGCCGGCTATGTCTTCCAAGACATCGTCAACCCGGCTGACCCGACCTTCAACCAGGAGCTTGGCATTAACCAAGCCGGCGAGATCGCCGGATACTTTGGCAGCGGTGCCGCTGGACATCCGAACAAGGGCTACACCACGACGCCGCCTTACACCTCGTTCACCGACGAGAACTTCCCTGGTTCGGCGCAAACCCAGGTGACCGGGCTCAACAACGCTGGCACCACGGTCGGCTTCTGGTCCGACACCAACCTCGGCAGCGGTGACAACAATTTTGGCTTTGTCGATCAAGGCGGCACCTTCACCAAAGTCAACAACCCCGCCACCGGCTCGGGTCCGGCGATCAACCAGCTGCTCGGCGTCAACGACAAGAACATCGCCGTCGGCTTTTACACCGACACCGCTGGTGCTACGCACGGCTACACCTACGACATCGCCGCAAAAACCTTCTCCGGCAATATCGATGATCCGAACGGGGTCGGTGCGACGACCGCCGCGGCGATCAACAACAAGGGCGACATCGCCGGCTTCTACACCGACGCGGGCGGCGCCGTGCACGGCTTTGTCGAGGTCGGCGGCGTCTTCAGCACAATCGACCCGACCGGATCGCAGGCGACACAGTTGCTCGGGCTTAATGATAACGGTCAGGCTGTCGGCGACTGGATCGACGCTGGCGGCACGATGCATGGGCTCCTTTACAATCTCGCCAGCAACACGTTCCAGAATATCGACGACCCCAATGGGCTTGGCTCGACGACGGTCAATGGCCTCAACGACAAGGGGCAGCTCGTCGGCTTTTATGTAAACGGCAACGACAACACGATCGGCTTCATCGCCAACCCGACCGCAACACCCGAACCGGCCTCGCTGACGCTGCTCGCCGCCGGGATCGTCGGTTTTGGCGTGTGGCGCCGCCGGCGCCGGACCGCCTGACCCGCCAGAAGTTGGGCGCCGGGTTTGACAGGGGTCCCTGCACCCCTACAATGCCCGGCGCTGAACTCTAATGGGGAAAAGTCGATGATCTTCGAGATGCGCACCTACCGCCTGCAGCCGGGTTCGGTGCCGGAAGTCGAAAAGCGGTTCGGCGAAGCGCTCGGCGAGCGCACCAAGGTGTCACCGCTCGGCGCCTTCTTCCATACCGAGGTCGGGCCCCTCAACCACATCATCCACATCTGGCCCTATGACGATCTGCAGCACCGCACCCGCGTGCGCTCGCAATCGATCCCGAACTGGCCGCCGAAGATCCAGGAATTCATCGAAAACATGGAGAGCAAGATCTTTATCGCGGCCCCGTTCTGCCCGGCCTTCACACCGCGCCAGCACGGCAATCTCTACGAGATCCGCACCTATACGATGAAGCCCGGGGTAGCGGGCCAGGTCGTCGAGCGCTGGGCTGAGCGCGTTCCCGCGCGGGTCAAGCTGTCGCCGCTGGCGGCGGCCGGTCACACCGAGCTCGGGCCGCTAAACCAGTGGATCCACATCTGGGCTTACAAGGACGCCAACGAGCGCGCCCGCATCCGCGAGGAATCGCGCAAGGACGGCAACTGGCCGCCCGCCACCCGCGGCATGTTTGTCAAGCAGGAGAATATGCTGGTCGTCCC
>DASXAM010000034.1:0-6234 GCA_036404275.1 Allostellaceae bacterium | reverse complement strand
CATCACGAAATAGGCGGTGAAGACAAACGCCCGCAGGATATAGAGAAGGCCCAGCAAAATGTGCTTTGGATATTTGCCGCCAAGCCAGCCGGCGACAATCGAGCCCACCGAGTTCATCCCGCCGATGACCGCGATCGCCTCGGCGCTCAATAGCGGGCTCTGGCCGCAAATCGCGAGATAGGTCGGCAGATGCGTTGTCAGAAAGACGAGGTTGAGCCCGCAGACGAAATAGGCTCCCGACATGACCAGAAACGGGCGGTGCCGGGCGGCCTGGCCGAGGACCGAGCGCATCGTCGCCCGCGTTGCCGCACGGTTCGGGAGCCGGTCCGCCCCGCCGGCGAGAAAGCCCGCCGGCAGCATCGCGGCCGCGAGCGCCACAAAGAACAGCGCGCCGATCTGCCAGGCGTGGTGTCCCAGGATCGATTGCGTCGCGATCGGGATCGTCAGCGTGCCGAGCGAGCCGGCCGCCGAGACGATCCCCAGCATCTTGCTGCGGTTTTTCTCCGAGACCGCACGCGCGCAGGCGGTCATCACCAGCGACGAGGCCGTGCACGACAAGGCCACGCCGATCAACGCCCCCGACAGGATCAGCATGAGAGCGCCGTTGGCCGCCGCCATCAGCGA
Source organism: Allostellaceae bacterium (assembly GCA_036404275.1). Taxonomy (GTDB): domain Bacteria; phylum Pseudomonadota; class Alphaproteobacteria; order ATCC43930; family CGMCC-115725; genus AP-15. The sequence goes on along the minus strand of DASXAM010000034.1, from coordinate 5,610 downwards.
CATCCCGACAACGTAGATCACTGCACCGGCGAGCATCGTGAGGCGCAGCCCGAACCGGTCGGCGATCGCCCCGATCGGGGCCTGCGAGAGCCCCCAGACGATATTCTGAACGGCGACCGCCAAGGTAAAGCTCGCCGCCGTCAGCGCCAGCGAATGGGTGACCGGCGTCAAGAATAGTCCGAGACTCTGCCGCAACCCCATGCCGAGGCTCAGCAGCACCGCCGCGCCGATCAGGATGTTCCGGGTCGCGAGGCGGCTTGCGCCGGTCGTTGTCGTCGTCATCCGGGGAAACGGTCCTGCATGCCGTGCCGTCATGCAATCTGCCCATTTCCGCGGCCGGATTGAACAGATTTCGACCCTCGATAGGGCATAGGCGATGCGCGTCCGCGGCGGCGGTGAAATTGACGTGGCCTGCCAAGCCGACCTCCGCGTGAGAGCGGCGACAAGCAGCCAGGTACCGAGATAGAGGCTCAATAGCGCTCGCCGTCCAGCATCCGGCGAGCAAGGTCGTGTGCGGATGGGGGCTGCACCGGCATCGCGTCAGTAATCGTTTGCAGCGCCGCGGGCGCGATGCGCCGGGCCGACGGTTTGCCGCGGCGGGTGATGCATACCGGCTCGCCGGCGGCCGCCGCTTCGATCAGTTCGCTCAGATGCGCCTGGCACGGGCGAGACTGCCCCGCCTCACGGCTTTCTCCTGACCATTTCCTTGGACACTGATAGCACGGTCGAGGCGCGCTCCAAACCGCGACCGGTGCCGCTCCGATCGAGGTAAAGTAAACTGTGTCCGTGATCCGCTGTTACAATTCCAAAATACGGCGCAAGCCGTCCTCGACGGCACGCAAATCGGTTGCCGAAAGCCGGCCGGCGCTGCGGGTCAGGCGGCGCTTTTCGACGGCCCGGACCTGGTCGCAAACCGCTACCGAGCGGGTTCCGGCCGACGGAGTTGCGACAACGATCGGCGGTCGTGGTTGCGGTCCTGTCGAAAGCGGCACCACGACAATCGTGCGCCGTGCCCGGTTGAGAGCATCGGCCGACACGACGACGGCCGGCCGCGTCTTTTTGATCTCCGCCCCTTCGGTCGGATCAAAGCCAACCCACCAGATTTCACCGCGATGCGCCGCCGGACCTGCGCGCGGCGCCGCATCGCTCACCGGGCTGTCCGCTCACTCGGGTCGTGCGCCAAGCCGTCGCCGATCGTCGCCGTTTCCCATTCGTCCATCTCAGCCGCGAGCGCTTCGTCCTGCTCCACGGCGAGCGCCGCCTGGTACAACGGGTCGTTGTCGCCGGCGTCGTCCGGCGGCAGCGCCTCTTCCAACAGCGCCGCGATAAAGCTGCTGCGCCGGCGCGGCGCCACGGCGCGCTTGAACCGCCTGATCAGCGCCTCGGGCAGCCGAACCAGCAACTGTTCCGTCACCGGGAAATCTCCCGAAGCTATCGATATCAATAGCGTGGAATATGACAATGGCCGCTGGCAGAAGCAACAAGCATCCTCCCCGTCCCTTGCCCCGCTCGCCGAGCCTTCGGATTCGATCCTGGAGCCAGGTAAGGGACACAATGGCGGTGGCTGGCTCGCCGGAGTTCCGACGGCGAAACCCGCAAGAGGCGATCGAAAACGTCATGGGTGCGATCCGGCACTAGATCGAAGGCGCTTTGTTACCGAAAGAATTGCCATAATCGTGTTGTAGGCTCCGAGATTTGCAGGACCGACTCGTTGAAGCGGCCGCCTTCGGCTCGGAGCGGGGCATGGCTGCAAATCTGCTGTATCAACAGCCAAATCGAAGAATAGCCGGTCATGGACCGGTCGGGCTTGGCCGCCTGACGGCGGCTGCCCTACACAAGGGCGCCGCGCCACACCCGCCCAGCGGCACCAGCTCCCGTTTGCGGAGCTTTACGCACACAACTTCCCCGAAGGGGCGGCACCAGCTGGCTGCCGATGGTGGCGCCGCGCGGCGCGGAACGCGTCGGCTGGCGTTCGGCCGGCAGCGACGCTACCGTGCTCGCCTCCCTCGCCGCGGAGTGACCGAATGGACCCCGCTTTTTTGACGATCGCCGAGCTGGGCCGACTTTACGACCGCCGCGAATTGTCGCCGGTCGAGGTGACGCAGGCGTTGCTCGACCGCATCGCCGCCCATGACGGGAAATTGCACAGCTTTATCCGGGTGACGGGGGATGTGGCGCTGGCCGAGGCGGCGACGGCCGAGCGCGAGCTCCAGGCCGGGCGCCGGCGCGGCCCGCTGCACGGCATCCCCTACGCGCTCAAGGATATCGTCGAGACCGCCGGCATTCCGACGACCGGCCATTCAAAGCTGACCCAAGGCCATATCCCGGCCGCCGACGCGCATCTCGTGACTTTGCTGAAAGCCGGCGGCGCGGTGCTGGTCGGCAAGCTCGCGACCTGGGCATTTGCGCTGGGCGGGCCGAGCTGGGACCTGCCTTGGCCGCCCGCCCGCAATCCGTGGAACACCGATTACCTGCCGGGCGGATCGTCGAGCGGTGCGGGTGCGGCGGTCGCCGCCGGGTTTGTGCCGGGTGCGATCGGCACCGATACCGGCGGCTCGATCCGCGGGCCGGCCGCGGTCTGCGGCATCGCCGGGCTGAAGCCGACCTATGGCCGGGTCAGCCGCCGCGGCGTCTTTCCCAACACCTTCACGATGGATCATTGCGGCCCGTTGACCCGCAGCGCCGAGGACATCGCGCTCGTTCTGCAGGTGATCGCCGGGTTCGATCCCGACGATCCCGGCAGCGAGGACATCCCGGTCCCGGATTACGGTGCTGCGCTGACCGGGGCGGTCGAGGGGTTGCGCCTCGGCCTCGTCGAGCGCTGGCACGAGGAGGCCTCGCATCCCGATGTGGCGCCGGCGATCGCCGCCGCGGTCGAGGTGTTGCGGGGGCTCGGTGCGGTGGTCGAGCCGGTCGGCTTGTCGAGTCTGCGCGATTACACGGATTGCAAGACCACGATCTCGATCGCCGAGCTTTACGCGATCCACGAGCACGACCTCAAAACCCGGCCGCAGGATTTCGGGCGCATCCTGCGCAATCGAGTGTTGCCGGGAGCGCTGATCCGCGCCGAGGATTACGTCCAGGCCTTGCGCTGGCGCGCGGTGCTGGCGCGAGAGCAAGCCGCGGCTTTGCGGCGTTTCGATGCGCTCCTCACCGCCGGCGCCCTCAACGTCGCCGAGCCGGCCGACCCGAACCAGCCGGACCGGCTCGTCTCCTCGCCAAGCATCACGATGCCGTTCAGCGTCGGCGGGCTTCCGGCGATCGCGATTCCGTGCGGCTTCAGCCGGCAGGAAGGGCTGCCGCTGTCGTTGCAGATCGCGGCCCGGCCGATGCAGGAGGCGACGGTGCTGCGGATCGCCCACGCCTATCAGCAGGCGACCGATTGGCATCGCCGCCACCCGGTCCTCGCCTGATCCCGGAGACAATCCGATGCGCACCGATCTGAGCCGTCTGCCGCCCTCGACCCCGGACGAAATCCGCGCCATGGCGCGCCGCGCCGGGCTCGACCTGCCGGACGATTTGATGCAGCAGCTGATCGCGGCATGGCCCGCCTTCGAAGCAATGGTCCGCCGCATCCCCCGCAGTCTGCCCCGCGCTGCCGAGCCCGCGCACACCTATCGGCCAACGCGCGCTGTGGTCTAGCACCGGCCGCGCTGCGCCGGGGCAGCGCAGGGCGTGATCTGTTGATGACTACAGTTCTTTGGCGCGCTGACGCAGCTCGAACTTTTGGATCTTGCCGGTCGAGGTCTTTGGGAGCGGGCCGAAGACGACGGTGCGCGGCGCCTTGTAATGAGCGAGGTTGTCGCGGCACCAGGCGATGATCTCCTCGGCCTCGACCGAGCCGGCATCGGGGTTGGGCGTGACAAACGCGCAGGGCGTCTCGCCCCAGAATTGGTCGGGCCGGGCGACGACCGCCGCCTCCAGCACCTTGGGATGGCGATAGAGCACGTCCTCGATTTCGAGCGAGGAGATGTTCTCGCCGCCCGAAATGATGATGTCTTTGGCGCGGTCCTTGACCTCGATATAGCCGTCCGGGTGCTGCACGGCGAGATCGCCGGTGTGGAACCATCCATCGGCAAAGGCCGCCGCGGTCGCCGCCGGGTTTTTCAGATAGCCCTTCATCACCGTGTTGCTGCGCAGAACCACTTCGCCGATTGTCGCGGCGTCGGCGGGAACGTCCTGCATCGTCGCCGGATCGACGACGCGCTGGCGGTCGAGGATCAGATGCGCCACCCCCTGCCGCGCCATCTTCGCGGCCCGGCCGGCGAGCGGCAGCGCGTCCCATTCCTGCTGCCATGCGCAGACCGTGGTCGGGCCATAGCTTTCGGTCAGCCCGTAAAGGTGGGTCACGCGAAAGCCCATTCGCTCCATCGCCTCGATCACCGCCGAGGGCGGGGCGGCACCACCGGTCGAGACCTCGACGACATGGTCGAAGCGGCGCTTCACCGCGTGGGGTGCGTGCACCAGCATGTTCAACACGATCGGGGCGCCGGAAAGATGGGTGACCCGATGCTCGGCGATCGCGGCAAAAATCGCCGCCGGCTCGACCCGGCGCAGACAGACATGCGTCCCGGCGACGGCGGTCACCGCCCAAGGGTAGGTCCAGCCGTTGCAGTGGAACATCGGCAAGGTCCACAGATAGACCGCATGCCGGTCGAGGCCGAAGGTGATCGCATTGCCGAGCGCATTCAAAAACGCGCCGCGATGGTGATAGACGACCCCCTTGGGATTGCCGGTGGTGCCTGAGGTGTAATTGAGCGCAATCGGCGCCCATTCATCCGCCGGCGCCGACCATGCTGCCGCCGGATCGCCTTCAGCCAAAAACGCCTCATACTCGGTCCCGCCGAGCGCCGGCTCGCCGATTTCGACGAGCGGCAACTCGCGACCGAGCTCGTCCAGCGCCCTCCGGACGGTCGGCGCGAATTCGCGGTCGGCGATCAGCAGCTTCGCTTCGCCATGCGCGAGAATAAAGGCGATCCCGCTAGCGTCGAGACGATAATTGAGCGCGTTCAGCACGGCGCCCGCCATCGGCACGCCGTAATGCGCTTCGAGCAGCGCCGGCGTGTTGGGCGCCATGACCGCGACCGTGTCTGCGCTCCCGATCCCCCGCCGCCGCAGCGCGTCGGCAAAGCGTCGGCAGCGTGCGCCGAATTGGCGATAGGTGATGCGCGTATCGCCATCGACGATCGCGAGCTTTTCCGGATAAACCGCGGCGGCGCGATCGAGAAAGGCGAGCGGCGTCAGCGCGGCCCAATTCGCCGCGTTCTTGGCGAGATGCGGCGCGTCGTAGGAATGCTCGGACGACGACACGATCAATTCTGTTCCGATCCGGCCCCGGCTCGGGCATCCTCACGGGACGCCGGGCTGAGGTCAAGCGGCGCCGCGGGCAAGGGAGCCGAAGGATGCATATCGACATCGTCTTCGATGTCGCCTGCCCGTGGTGCTATATCGGCAAGCGCCGGCTCGAGATTGCGCTTGCGCAGCGGCCGGGTCTGACAGTGACGCGCTCGTGGCGCCCTTATCAATTGAACCCCGACATGCCTGCCGCGGGCATTTCGCGCACGCTCTATCTTTCGGCCAAGTTTGGCGGGCCGCGCGAAGCGGCGCGCA
>DASXAM010000033.1:0-11437 GCA_036404275.1 Allostellaceae bacterium | reverse complement strand
AAGTCGCTCGCCGGCAAGAAGATCGGCGTGCTCGCCGGCACCACGACCGAGGAGGAGCTGAAAAACACGCTGAAGGACAACGGTATCAGCGCCGATGTGGTGCCCGCCAAGACCCACGAGGAAGGCTTGGGCCTGCTCGATGACGGCAAGATCGCGGCCTATTTTGCCGACCGGGCGATCCTGGTGTTTCTGGCGCAGCAGAGCGCCGCGCCGGGCAAGCTCCTCCTCGCCGACAATTATCTGACGGTCGAGCCTTACGCGCTGGCGCTGCCGCATGGCGACGAAGATTTCCGCCTGGCGGTCGATCGCGCGCTGAGCCATATTTACAGTTCGGGCGAGATCGCCACGATCTTCAAAGGCACCTTCGGCGCCAAGAGCAAGCCGACCGTGATCCTGCAAACCCTCTATCTCGTGTCCACGCTGCCCGAGTGAGGCGGCGCCGCAGCCGCCCGCTCTTGTGCCGCGGCGGCCGATCGCGGAAAATCGAGGCTCACGACAAAGAGGAGGCGGTGATGCGCAGGGTCGGGCCCAATTCTTTTACCGAGATCTATTTCGCCGGCTGCAATCCGAGCTTTGTCGAGACCAGCGACGGCTTTGTGATGATCGATTCGCCGCAACAGCCGATCGACGCGGTGCGCTGGCGCGAGCGCATGGAGGAAAAGGCGCCGATCCGGTATTTGATCAACACCGAGCCGCATGGCGACCACATCTCGGGCAACGCCTATTTCACCAACAACACCCAGATCGTCGGGCAGGTGAAATTGCAGGAATGCTTCGAGCGCTATCTTTACGCGTTTGGCACGCTCGAGGAAAAGCGCGAGCGGTTCAAGGCGACCGACCCCGACAGCGTGTGGCTCGTCGGCCATCCGGACTATCCGGCCGCCAACCCGCCGACCCTGACCTTTAGCGACACATTGACCCTCAATCTCGGCAACCACACCTTCAACATCATCCACATGCCGGGACACACCGCACCGCAGACCTCGGTTCATGTGCCGGAGGAGGGTGTCGTGTTTACCGGCGACAACGTCTTTTTCAAATGCCGGAGCTGGTTGCAGGAATGCGACCCGTGGGAGTGGCTCGAAGCGCTAAAGAGCATCGAGGCGCTCGATGTCGAGGTGATCGTGCCGGGGCATGGCGACCCGTGCACCAAGGGCTATCTTAAGGAACAAGCGCAGATCGTCGAGAACTGGGTCGGCTATGTCGAACGCTTTGTCGATCGCGGCATCAGCGCCGAGGATGCGCTCAAAGGACCGATCGAGGTCACCGCGCAAGACCCCTACCCGATCGGCCAGCGCCTTTTTATGCACGACGAGCGCCTGACCGGGATGATCGTGCGCAATCTGCACCAGCGCATTCTCGACAAAAAGCAGCAGGGTGCCGCGGTTTGATATAAGAGTAACGGATGGCTGTAGTCTTTCGTTTGTGGCAGGACTTGTTCCGGCTACCCACGTCTTATCGGTGCGCTGCGCCACTCAGGCGCAAGACGTGGATGCGCGGGTCAAGCCCGCGCAAGGGGTGCCTGCGATTACTTCGAGCTCATCGCACACAACCGGTTTTGCCGAACCGGACAGCCGTGGGTCGAGCCCGCGCAAGACGAGGTTGTTTCGACCACGGCGCGGCGAGTGTGAGGGCCCGGAAATGCGCAGCGGCAGTGGTCGCGCTGCTGCTGCTCGACGCGCCGGCAGCGGCACTCGCGGCGGCGACCGGCTGGGTCGGTGACGAGCATTCGGCGGCGCGTCTGGTTACCGCGACCGACGCGGTCGGCTCCGCCGCCACGGTCGAGGCCGGCCTCGAAATCCGCCTGGCGCCGGGCTGGCACGCCTATTGGCGCGCGCCGGGCGACGCCGGCATCCCGCCCGCGATCGACTGGTCCGGCTCCGAGAATCTCAAAGACGCAAAGATCGCCTGGCCGGCGCCCAAGCGCTATTCGCTGCAAGGCTTCGAGACCGCCGGCTACCGCGACCATGTGCTGCTGCCGGTGACGCTCGGCCTCGCCCATCCCGGCCACAAGCTGACGCTCCACGCCAAGGCCGATTGGGCCGCCTGCGCCCAAATCTGCGTTCCCTTTTCGGCAAATTTCACGCTGGCCCTGCCCGCCGGCCCCGGCGCTTCCGCCCCCGAGGCCGGGCTGATCGCCGCCGCGCAGGCGCGTGTGCCCGGCACCCTCGCCGCCGCCGGCTGGCAGCTCCAAGCGGCCGATGTCGTCCATGCCGGCGGCGACCCCGAGCTCGTCCTGCGGGTGACGAGCCCGCAGACCGCGTTCAGCTCGCCCGACCTGTTTGTCGAGGGGCTGGAAAAAGGCTCGCCGGGCCGGCCGCAGCTGCGGCTCTCGCAATCGGGCCATGTGGCGCGTCTCGCGGTGCCGATCCGCGACGCGCATGGTGCGGTCATCGCCGGCGAGCCGTTGATATTTACGTTGGTCGATGGTGCGCGCGCCGCCGAGTTCGGCGCCACACCCCGCGCCGCCCCGCCGCCGCGCGATGGAGCACGGCTCCTCTCGATTATCGGCATCGCCCTCCTCGGCGGACTGATTTTGAACGCAATGCCCTGTGTGTTGCCGGTGCTGTCGCTGAAATTGCTCGCCGTCGCGGCGCAAGCCGGGGAAGAGCGGCGCCGGATGCGGCTTGGCCTCCTGGTGACGGCGGCGGGAGTGCTGGCTTCCTTCGCCGCCATCGCCGCGGTGCTGATCGCGCTCAAATCGGCCGGTGCGGCGGTCGGCTGGGGCATCCAGTTTCAATGGCCGTGGTTTATCGCCGGGATGGCGGCAGTGACCACGCTCTTTGCCGCAAGCCTCTGGGGCTGGCTGCCGATCGGCCTGCCGCGCACGGTTTATGACGCGGCGGGCGCTGTTCGTCCGCGCCGGCGCTATGCTGACGCTTTTCTGACCGGCGCCTTCGCCACACTGCTCGCAACCCCGTGCTCGGCACCCTTTGTCGGCACCGCGATCGGCTTTGCCCTGTCGCAGGGGCCAAACGAGATCGCCTTTGTCTTTGCGGCGATGGGGCTCGGATTCGCGTCGCCCTACCTGCTGGTCGCCGCCGCACCGCGGCTCGTCGGCTTTCTGCCCCGGCCCGGCCGCTGGCTCTACGCTCTGCGCGCGCTTCTCGGTGCGGCGTTGGCCGGCACGGCGCTGTGGCTCTTGTTTGTGCTTGCGGCGCTGTCCGGTCTACGGGTAGCGCTCGGCACCGGTGCAGCACTGATCCTGGTGCTGCTGCTGCTGGCTCTGAAGAGCCGGCGCGGCATCCCCGTGCTCGCGGCGCGCTTTGCTTCGGCGGCGACCGCGGCGGTGGTGGCGGGCTCGGTTTTGTGGCCGGCCTTTGCCGGGGTCGAGCGTTCGACCCCGACCGCCGAAGCCGGACGCTGGCAGGATTTCGATGCCGCCGCGATCCCGCGCTTCGTCGGTGAAGGCAAGACCGTCTTTGTCGATGTCGGCGCCGCCTGGTGCCTGACCTGCAAGGTCAACGAGGCGGCGGTGCTCGAGCGCGGCCGGGTGGCGCAGCGCCTCTTCGGCCCCGGTGTCGTGGCGATGCACGCCGACTGGACCCGGCCCGACCCGGCGATCACCGCCTATCTCGAAAGCTTCGGACGCTACGGCGTGCCGTTCGACGCGGTCTATGGCCCGGAGCGGCCGGCCGGCGAGGCCTTGCCCGAATTGCTGACCGCGGGTGTCGTCGAAGCAGCACTCGACCGCGCCGCACGGTAGCGTGCCGTATGCGCGCCTCGGTGCGTCACGAGCCAAGCTCGCTGTCCGGCTGGCCGACGAAAATCAGCACGGCGAGAAGCGTCATGTAAAAGCGGAAGGCCGGCTCCTGGCCGTTCCAATCGGCCGATTGCCACATCTGAAACCACTCGCCGCCAACCACCATAAAGCCGAAAAACCAGACGACAAAACCGAGCGTCGCGCCGACAAAGACGAAGCGCTTGCCGCGGTTGAAGCGCGGGGCGGCGGCGCGCAAATGGCGCAGCATGGCGAATGTCGCAACGCTGAGGCCGAGGCCGGTCAGCCCCTCGCCGAGAATGATCAGCGCATAGCCCGCATGCCACAAGGCCGGCGCGGTGACCCGGCGATAGAGGAGCGCGTTTTCAGGCAGTGTCGTGTCCATGCTCAGAACATGGCGCACAAATACGAAGTTCGTGCGGTAATCGGTCAGATTGTCGAACGTCACCAAGAGCGCGAAAAGCGCGAGTGCGCCGACCATGACGGTCTTGGCAATCCGGGCCTCGATCACGAACTGCCGACCCCCGTTGATAGCGGCTCAGGTTGAAACTTCGGTCACGGCAGCCGACGCAGGTGGAGGCGCAGGTCGAGAGCGGAAATCGCTCCGTCCCAATGGTCGATGATGGTTTGGCGATTCAATTCGATCCATCGGGTGACCGACGCGAAATCGGCCGCCGACAGGCTGCCGGGCATAATTTCGTGCGGTTGCGGACGCACACCGACCGAGACTGCATCGTGCCGCCATGAGCCGGCACCGCCATGGATCAGGCTGACCTTGACCCGGACATCGTGCGGATAGCCGTCGTTTTCGGTAACCCACACCGCCATCGGCAGCCCGGTGTCGCGCGGCCGCAGCTTGGTCAAGGACCAACCCTCGTCGAGATCGTCGGTGGTTGTGGTTTCGCTCATACAGCCTTCCGAGGACAGCGGGGCAGTCAGGGTAAAATACGGAAAAGCATGCTCCGATGCGTGTTCCGTATCGAATAGCACCGGTCCCGAAAAGCCCCGAGCATCTCTACGCCGATTCTGCGCGCATCTGGTGGCGGCGCAGGGCGCGGCCCGGCCGGTCGCCCGTGGGCTTGCCGTCGGACCAGACCGGGCGGCCGTTGACAAAGACATGCTCGATGCCGGCCGCCGGGACCATCGGCTTCTCGAAGGTCGCGCGGTCGATGACCGTCGCCGGATCGAACACGGTGACGTCGGCATAGGCCCCGGCCGCGATCGTCCCACGCCCGGCAAGGCCAAAGCGGGCGGCGCTGAGCCCGGTCATCTTGCGCACCGCTTCCTCGAGGCCGAAGAGACCCAGCTCGCGGCTGTAATGCCCGAGGACGCGCGGGAATGTCCCCCATAGCCGTGGGTGCGGATGGATGTCGTGCGGCAAGCCATCAGAGCCGACCATCGTATGCGGAAAGCTGAGGACGCGCTGCACGTCGGGCTCGTCCATCATCCAATAGACCGCACCGGCCGGCTGCAGCCTTACCACCGCGTCGGCGATCGCGACCCCCCAATCGGCGGCGATCCTGTCGAGCTCGCGCCCGGCCATTTCGGGGGAGCTTTTCGACCAGGTGACCAGCACTTTCGAGGCGCGGCCGGCCTGCGCTGCGGTCAGCACGGTCGAGGAGGCGATATAGGGGTAGCAATCGAGCCCGGCCTCCTGCGCGCCGATCGCGGCGGCGATCGCCGGCAGAGTTTCGGCGGTGCGGCCGAAATTGGCGCGGCCGATCGTCTTGTGGTGCGAGATCACCACCGGCACCCCGGCGCTCCGGCCGACGGCGAAGCTCTCGTCGAGGCTGTCGAGCACCCCGTCGCCTTCGTTGCGCATATGCGTCGTGTAGAGCGCGCCGGCTGGGCGCAGCAATGCCGCCAAAGCCTCGATCTCGGCCGGCGGCGCATGCTCGGCCGGGGCATAGGCTAGCCCGCTCGACAAGCCGACGGCGCCGGCGTCGAGCGCCTCCTGCAACAATTCGCGCATGCGGTCGAGCTCCGGCGGCTCGGCCGGCCGGTCGAGCGCCGTCATCGCGCCGACGCGCAAGGTCGAATGGCCGACAAGGCAGGCCGCGTTGATCGCCGGCGGCGCACGGTCGAGGGCCGCGAGATAATCGGCAAATCGGGGATAACGGTAATCGGCGCGGTCGCCGATCAGGTCGAGCGGCGGGGGCGGCGCGTGGTCGATCACGAGCGGCGCGAGGCTGACCCCGCAATTGCCGGTGACGACGGTGGTCACCCCCTGGCTCGCCTTCGCCGCCATCTCTGGGGTGGCGAAGAGCGCGCGGTCGTCATGGGTGTGCACATCGATAAAGCCGGGGGCGACGATTCTGCCCGACACGTCGATCTCGCGCGCGCCGGCAGTCTTGGCGACGGCTCCGATTTCGGCAATGCGGTCGCCCGCGATCGCGACATCGGCGCGAAACCGCGGCCGCCCGCTGCCATCGATCACCTCACCACCGCGCAAAATGAAATCGGTCATGGTCACGTCGCTCCACAGTACCTGTCGCCGGTCGCCTCCGACCGTCCCTATGCGTCAAAGCCGTAGAGCCGGGCAGCGTTGCCGCGGGTGATCTTGAAACGATCCTCGGCGCTGGCGTCCTTGAAGTCGCGCGCCACCACCTCCTGCGAATGCGGCCAGGACGAGGCCTGATGCGGATAGTCGGACGACCACATCATCCGGTCGACGCCGATAAAGTTGCGGTTGGCGACCCCGACATAGTCGTCGATATAGGTGCACCACATCTGGCGACGGAAATATTCGCTCGGCTTCAGCTTCAGCTTGAACCCGGAGGCGATGCGTGAGCGCTCGAACAACCGGTCCATGCGCTGCAAATAATAAGGGAGCCAGCCGCAATTGTTCTCCGCCGAGACGATCTGCAATTGCGGAAAGCGATCGAGCACGCCGGAGAAGATCAGGACGCTAAACGAGCGCTCGACCTCGTGCGACAACACCGTGGTGCGCATATAGCGCTCGCCCCAATTCCACTGGCTTTCCATGCCCATGCCGGTGATCGCGTGCAGGCTGACGGGCATCTTCAGCGCCTCGGCTGCCGCCCAAAACGGGTCGTAGATGTCCGAGCTGTAAGGCTTGTCTTCGGGCGGTGAGCACCAGACCATCGCCCCCTTGAGGCCCATCTTGGCGCAGCGCTCGAGCTCGCTGGCACCCGCCTTGGGATCGTAGAGCGATATCATCGGGAGCCCGGCCATGCGCCGTTTGTCATAGCTCACATATTCGGCGAGCCAGTCGTTGTAGACGCGGAAGCATTCGGCCTGAAGCCCGGCGTCCTTGAGCCAGAAGATGCGAAAGCCCAAGGTGGTGTAGAGGACATCGGCCTCGACGCCGTCGAGCGCGTTGTCCTTTTGCCGCTCGGCCGGGTCCCAGCCGCCGGGCCGGGCATCGGCATAGGTGGCGCGGGTCAGAAACTGCGCCAGTTCTTCCGGGCTCTTGCCGGCGGCGAGCCCGATGCCGATCGGATGCGGTGCATAGCCCTCGTAAAGAAAATAGGCGCCTTCGCGGCCGGGCGGGTCGATGACCAGCCGCGGCGCGCGGTCGCGATATTGCCGGTCCACCCGTGAGGCCCATAGATCGGGCGGCTCGCTGACATGCGAATCGGCCGAGATCAGCTTGTATTCCGCCATCTTGCCCTCCTCCCGTAGAACCCGACGCGATTTCTTCACGACACTCTGTCTGCCCGCAACGATAGAGGAGCCGTCGGCGCCCCGTCCAGGCGCGTTTCCGTTTCGCGCCAAACGACTTAAAATCCTTTCTCCCGGCGGGAGATCGTGATTTGGAAACGGTGCGGGTGGTGTGCGCGCATGATTGTCCCGACATGTGCTCGCTGTTGGCGCGGGTCGAGAACGGGCGGGTCGTACGGATCGACGGCGATCCGGACCAGCCCTTCACCGCCGGCTTTGCCTGCGCCAAGGTCAACCGCGACGCCGACTTGGTCCATTCGCCCGAGCGCGTCCAAACCCCGCTGCGCCGGGTCGGGCCGAAAGGCGCCGCGCAGTTTGCGCCGATCGGCTGGGACGAAGCCCTCGACGAGATTGTCGCGCGCTGGCAGGCGATCATCGCCGAATCCGGCCCGCTGGCGATCCTCGGCTACGCCTATAGCGCGCATCAGGGTCAGATCAACCGCGGCCTCGTCAACGGCCTCTTTCATGCGCTCGGCGCGAGCCGGCTGCGTGCCGGAACAGTGTGCGACACCTGCTGCGAGACCGCCTGGGATATGACCGTTGGGCCGATCGGCGGCGCCGACCCGGAATCGGTCGCGCATTCGGACTTGGTCATTGCCTGGGGCGCCGATCTCGTCGCCACCAACGTCCATTTTTGGGCGAAGGTCGAAGGGGTGCGTCGCCGCGGCATCGAGCTCGTCGTTATCGACCCGCGCAAAAGCCGCACCGCTCGACAGGCAGACTGGCATTTGCCGATCCGCATCGGCACCGATGCGGCATTGGCCTTGGGCGTCATGCACATATTGGCGCGTGAAGGGCTGTGCGACCGCGCTTATCTCGCGCGTCACACACTCGGCTTCGACCGGCTCGAAGCCGAAATCCTGCCGCGCTTTCCGCCGGAACGTGTCGCCGCGGCCACCGGGCTCGCGATCGCCGATATCGAGCGTCTCGCGGCTCTCTACGGCGCCGCCAAGGCGTCCTTTATCCGGTTGGGCGAGGGGATGACGCGGCTCGCGCGCGGCGGCGAGGCGTTGCGCGCGGTGGCATTGCTGCCGGGGGTGACCGGCGCCTATGGCAGAGAGGGTGGCGGGGCGCTGTTGATGACCGCCGCATCCTGCGCGCTCGATTACGATGTTGTGCGCAAGCCATCGGGGCCAGCCGAGACGCGCATGGTCAATCATCTGCGCCTCGGTGAGGCGTTGCTCGAATTGGCCGACCCGCCGATCCGTGCTTTGTTCATCGCCGCGAACAATCCGGCGGTGACCTGTCCCGACGCCGGCAAGGTGCGGCGCGGCCTCACCCGCGAGGATCTGTTCACCGTCGTCCACGACCCGTTTTTGTCGGTGACTGCGCGCTATGCCGACATAGTGCTGCCGGCCGCGACCTATCTCGAAACCGAAGACCTCTACCGCGCCTACGGCGCCTATTACTTGCAATACGCGCCGCGCGCGGTGGCCCCGCAGGGCGAGGCCTGGCCGAACTTCCGCTTGGCGCAAGCCTTGGCGCAGCGCATGGGGCTAACCGACCCGGTGTTCCGCATGACGCCTGGCGAGATCGCCACCGCGATGCTGCACGGCGCGCAAGGGGCCGCCGCAGCCGTGGATGCCGCCGGCCTGCGCGAGGCGGGCCCCATCCATATCGGACCGCAAGGCGGACAGATGTTCCGCACCCCTTCCGGCAAGCTCGAATTCTATTCTGCACAAATGGCGAAAGAGGGACTGCCGCCAATGCCCGATTGGCGGCCCGACCCGGAGGAGGAGCGCCAGCGGAGCCGCTGGCCATTGCGGCTGTTGACCGCTCCCGGCTATTTCCAGAGCCACACGGCATTTTCCGGCGTCGAATTCTTGCGCCGGCGCGAAGGCGCGCCCTATTGCGTGCTGCATCCCGAAGAGGCGCGCGTCCGCGGCCTCGGGGACGGCCAGCGCGTGCGCCTGTTCAACGACAACGCATCAGTCGGCCTCGTCCTCAGGGTAGCCGACGAGGTCCAGCCCGGTGTCGTGCTCGTTCCCGGCCAGCGTCCCGACTCCGACGATGCGTCCGGCACCGTCAACATGCTGTGCACTGACCGCTTTACCGATCTCGGCGACGGCGCCACCTACCAAAGTACGTTTCTGGATATTGCCCCGTGGCCCTGATGCCGAAGTCAGATTCGGTCTGAAACGGCCGCTTCTGCCCTTATCGCCTTCCCGGCGAAGGCGGGACCCGGGCCGGCAATAAGCACCAGTTTTCGCCAGTCTAGCGAAGCTGCAGCGCCAAGCGTTTACCCGCGCCGTGTCACACGGATCGTTTGATGACTCCCGAACTCTTGGCCGACGTCATGAGCGGCGGCGGCGCAAGAAGCCGAAGCCGAGCAGCGCCGAGGCGAGAACGACGAGACTCGCGGGCTCGGGGGAAGCGATGAGAAACCCGCGGATCTCGCCGCTCGGAAATTCCTGAGTATGGATGTTCAGATAGGACTTGCCAGCCTCGATCCCGGCGATCAGTGCCGCCTCGGCATCGGCAACCGTGCCGCCCTGCATAGTGATGAAAGCAGGGTTGTAGCTCGCGGCATCAAGCAGATCGAAGTTGTGCGTATAGCTCCCGGAAGTCACACCGATCGGGAAGCCGGGAAAGAACGGGACGGTGGTCGCGACCCCGACGTTGACCCCGGTTTCGAACGGGAGGGCGAGACAGCAATGGACGTGCGAGGCGGTGGTCGGCGCCTCCAACCCGTCGAACGACAGATCGACCTGCATCGTGTTGGCCGCCGCGTCGATTGTGACGGTCGCGTGGCCGGTCGCGGGCGAGCCTGTCGGCGGCACTTCGAGCGAACCGACAAGATTGGCGACGAATGTTACCGGCGTGGCATGGCCGTCCGGGGCTGACAGCAAAAAGGCGAGCACAGCGCTGAGGAGGGACAGCATGACGATCGGCAGGGCCGATTGGCGCCACTTCATCGTGACCTCCCTTCACTGCAATATCTTAACCATAATTCAATCAGTGAAGGCGCCGGTCAATCCCGACTGGATCACGTTGGCGTGACCGAAAAGCGGCTTATGCAGCGAGCGCCTGAGCCACTGCGACGAGGCTCGCGTCAGCGCCGCGGCCGCCGACAATCGAGAGACCGACCGGCGCATTGTTAACTAACGCGCCGGGAATGCTGATTTGCGGCACGCCGGTCAGCCCGCCATGGGCGCAGAGACACAGCGTCCGCTCACGCGCGGTGCTGCTCGCCGACAAAGGCTGGCCGCGTTTCGGCGCCGGGAACGGCGTCGTCGGCAGGCAGAGGATGGTGCCGTGCGGCAATAGCTGGCGCATCCGGCCGCGGGCTTCATAGCGCACCAGATTGGCCCATTGCCGCTCGCTCTCCTGGATCAGCGAGCCGGTAAAGAGGTTGCGCGCGACGCTGTAGGCAAAGCGCGGGTTGTCGCGCTCGATCCAGTCTTTGAAGGTCAGCCAGGCTTCCGACGGCTGCAAGACCCGCTGCGCTCGCAGCCACTGCGTAAGACCGGCCGGCGCCATGATCTCTTCCCGGTTGTCGGCGATCAGCCGGCATAGCCGCTCGACGGCCGGCTGCAACGCCGCGCCGACTTCCGGATCGGCAAAGGCGAACCCATCGGCGGCGATGATCAGCCGGTTTGGCAAGGCGGACGGGATCGTCTCACCGAGCATGACTGCCGACACTTGGGCGAAGGTAGCGGCGTCGCGGGCGAACCAGCCGATGGTGTCCGATGTCGGCGCTTGCGGCATCATGCCGGTTACATCGATCCGGCCATGTGTCGGACGGATCCCGTAAAGGCCGCAAAAGCTCGCCGGCACCCGCACCGAGCCGCCGGTGTCGGTGCCGAGCGCTGTGTCGCAGAGCCCGGCGGCGACCGCTGCGGCCGAGCCCGCCGAGGAGCCGCCCGGCACCCGGTCGGGCGCGCGGGGGTTGGTCGGCGTGCCGTAGAAGGCATTCTCGCCAAAGATGCCGAGCGATACCTCGTCGGTGATGGTCTTGCCGATCAATGTGGCGCCGGCGTCGAGCAAGCGCTCGACCGCCCAGGCATGGCGCGTCGGCGTCTGGTTCCAGCG